>CAIRZD010000435.1 GCA_903882965.1 uncultured Bacteroidota bacterium | reverse complement strand
GTAACGGTTTGTTATTATTTTTACTACGTTTGAATAGCCCCATATTTTTGTGTTTTGGTCGTTCTTAACCAAAGGTATGGCCGCTATTCAGGCAAAAAAGTTTCGGATAGTTGTGGTTCAGAATAAAACAACAATTATAGTGCCAAATTAATAAAATATCCTAATATAAGCAAAACGCCTCCTTTCGGAGGCGTTTCTTTATTCGAGTTTATTATGTTCTTTTTATCCGGGCAACCCTTTGCCATGGCAGGCTTTGTATTTTTTACCACTTCCGCATGGGCAGGGATCGTTACGGCCTATTTTAGGCCCTGACTGTACCGGTGTGCGTTTTACAGCTGTCTGGTCAGGTGCTTCGGTATAGTAGTCTTCTTCATCTGCAGCGTAGTCGGTACCTCTTGCATCTATCTCCGCTTTGTTCACACGCATCTTGCTCATGTCGGTAGCTGGTTCCGGCCTGCGGGCTGCCTGCGGTGGGTTTTCCTGTACCGGTATACCCGCACGAAGCAGGAAGGATATAATGTTCCTGTTCGTTTCAAGCATCATTTGCTTGAACAGGTTGAACGCTTCAAACTTATAAATAAGCAACGGGTCTTTCTGCTCATAAGAGGCCATACGCACAGAGGTACGCAGGTCGTCCATGGCTCGCAGATGGTTTTTCCATGAGTCATCGATCATGGCAAGGGTAATATTCTTTTCCATCGACTGGAAAACAGGGTGCGCTTCTTTAGCCACAGATTCTTTCAGGTCCACATATACCTGCATCCCGCGGATACCATCAGTAAATGGTATCACTATGTTCTCTATACGGTCGCCGTTGTCTTTGAGTATTTGCATGAGCGTAGGTAACATTTGCTCACGTATCGCACTTACCTTGCGGTGATAGAAATCTTTTACCTGGTGGTATAGCTGGTCGCCAATAGTATTCGCGTCCTTGTCTTTAAGGCTTTCAGCCGTCATTTCAGGCTCTACCACTAGGTGTTTCATCACCTCCAGTTTGAATGCTTCAAAATCATGGTTCTCAGCATACTGCTCTCCAAGCCCCACACATACTGCATAAATAGCATTATCAAGGTCTATGGCTAGGCGCTCTCCAAACAATGCATGGCGGCGGCGCTTATAAATAACATCGCGCTGTGAGTTCATTACATCATCATACTCCAGCAGGTTTTTACGCATGCCAAAGTTGTTTTCCTCCACCTTGCGCTGCGCACGCTCAATGGATTTCGAGATCATGCCATGTTGCAATACCTCTCCATCTTTATGCCCCATCTTATCCATAAGCGATGCGATACGCTCAGAACCAAATAAACGCATCAGGTCATCTTCCAGGGATACAAAGAACTGCGAAGAACCCGGATCGCCCTGGCGGCCTGCACGGCCACGCAACTGCCTATCTACACGGCGGCTCTCATGCCGTTCTGTACCTATAATCGCCAATCCGCCTGCTTCTTTTACACCTGCTCCTAGTTTTATATCTGTACCACGGCCAGCCATGTTGGTGGCAATAGTTATATTACCCGGCAAGCCTGCCTCAGCTACTATCTGGGCTTCCCGGGCGTGCTGCTTGGCATTAAGTACATTGTGCGGTATCTTCTTTTGCTGCAGCATACGGCTCAGCAACTCAGACACTTCCACCGATGTAGTACCTACCAGCACCGGCCGGCCTACGCCACGCAATGCTTCGATCTCATCTATGACAGCTTTATATTTTTCACGCTTTGTTTTATATACAAGGTCCTGCTGGTCTTTACGGGTTACCGGCAGGTTGGTAGGGATGGTTACTACATCCAGTTTATATATTTGCCAGAACTCTCCTGCTTCCGTTTCGGCTGTACCGGTCATACCACACAGCTTATGAAACATACGGAAATAATTCTGGAGGGTAACGGTGGCAAAAGTTTGTGTTGCCGCTTCTACCTGCACATTTTCCTTGGCTTCAATGGCCTGGTGCAGCCCATCGCTGTAACGGCGGCCATCAAGTATACGGCCCGTCTGCTCATCTACTATTTTCACCTTACCTTCCATCACCACATATTCCACGTCTTTATCAAAAAGTGTATATGCTTTTAACAGTTGCTGAACGGAATGGATACGGTCTGCTTTAATAGCGTAATCCTGTAGCATAGCATCCTTGCGCTGTGTCTTTTCTTCCGCAGTGGCATCCAGTTTTTCGATCACCGCAAGCTCACTGCCTATATCGGGCAGAATAAAAAAGCTGTTGTCTTCGCCCGCACCGGTAATAAGCGCTATGCCCTTTTCTGTAAGGTCTACGCTGTTATTCTTTTCATCAATGGCAAAGTATAGTTCCGCATCTACCTTGGGCATATTGCGGTTCTGCTCACCTATATAATAGTTCTCAGATTTCTGGAGTATTTGTTTATTTCCTTCTTCACTCAGGAATTTGATAAGCGCGCTGTTTTTAGGAAGCCCCCTGTAAGCCCGGTATAAATAAAGTCCCCCATTATCTTTATCAGCTTTACCATCAGCTATCATTTTTTTCGCTTCGGTAATACTGCTATTCACAATTTTCCTTTGCGCTTCTAACAGTTTTTCAATGCGTGGCTTTAGTATATGAAACTGTTGCTCATCACCCTTAGGTATAGGACCTGAAATAATCAGTGGAGTACGCGCATCGTCTATCAATACACTATCCACCTCATCCACCATTGCATAGTGGTGTTTACGCTGCACCATTTCTTCCGGATGGTGCACCATATTATCCCTCAGGTAGTCGAAGCCAAACTCATTGTTCGTACCATAAGTAATATCTGCAAGGTATGCCTGGCGGCGTTCGTACGAATTTGGTTCGTGTTTATCTATACAATCTGTTGTAAGGCCAAGCCATTCAAATATCGGCCCGTTCCATTCCTGGTCACGGCGGGCCAGGTAATCATTCACGGTTACTATATGCACCCCTTCTCCTGCAAGCGCATTCAGGTAGGCCGGCAATGTAGATACAAGCGTCTTACCTTCCCCCGTAGCCATTTCAGATATCTTACCATCATGCAGCACTATGCCGCCTATAAGCTGCACATCATAATGTACCATATTCCAGGTCACCTTGATCCCGGCTGCATCCCATGTGTTTTTATAGATCGACTTGTCGCCCTCAATACGGATGTTACCTTTTACAGCAGCCAGTTGCCTGTCGAGTTCGGTAGCCGTAGATACAAGCTCTTCATTGTCTTTAAATCTGCGCGCAGTTTCCTTCACTACCGCAAAAGCCTCGGGCAATATAGAACGTAAAACCTCTTCTATTTGTTCGTCCCGTTTTTTCACAAGCTTATCTACTTCATTATAGATGGTTTCACGTGCCTGTATATCATCTATATTATCAGCTTCTGCTTCTGCCTTTTTATCAGCGATCTCCTTATCTATATCCGTCAGGTGGTCATGGATACGTTGGCGGAATTCAAGGGTCTTACTACGAAGCTCGTCGTTTGATAATGGCTGTAATTGATTGAATGCACGGTTTATCTCAGCTACCACCGGCTGAATCTTTTTTACATCTTTATCAGATTTGCTGCCACCAAATATTTTTGAAAGAATACCAATCATTTGAATGTTTTATTAAATATGTGTACGTTTTATCAAAGCATTTCCCGGTTATCCAACCTATTTGTCTAAAAAACAGGATACATAACTCACTTATCTATCAAAAGCCATGCAATTATTTTTACCTGACATGATGACATAAAGGGGGGTTAAAATTACGAGAAACGCAGCATTTGAACAAGAATAAATACCCATACCCACAAATAGAGTATATGCAATATCCTATTCCGGCTTTTGTGGCTACATCATGGTCCAGCCTGGTTTTATAACCCGGGGTAATATTGATAGAAAGCCCATTGGGTATTTAGGTTATATAAAGAGATTTTAAGCTACTTTGATGCTTTTATAAAGAATTATATAATAATCGTGTAATAAGCCACACATTTTTTTATCTTTATAAGAACAAAGAATAACACCTAAAATCCGCGCCAATCCTCGCATTTGAACAATTATTAGCTATCTTTGCCCCGAGCATAAAAAAAAAATAGCCCTAATAATTTGCAGGGCAAGGAAATTTTTATGTATTTTGGATGCAATTTTGAAAAAGAGATCAAACATGAAAAGAACCATCATTCTAGTTACAACTGTATTGGCAGCAATTTTATTCACAACCAAGAGCTTTGCGCAGGATGATCTTGTGCGGGTTTTTCGCTGGTATATTCCCCAAGATAATCAATACGTAACAGTTGCTGACGGAGAATATCAGGACGGACAATTAATAAACTGGGGCTGGACCGACAAAACACTCATATTCTGGGCTTACCGTACTCCGGGGCCAAACCGCGTTGCTGTAAACGGATGGACTAACCCTGTAACAAGGGCGCACATAAGTATTTGCGAAGACGAATTTACTGACGACCAGATGCTCAAATGGGGCTATACACAAAAACACCTCCAGTTTTATGCACTTACCCGTCGTGGCGCAAACACAGTATGTGTTTACCGTTGGCTCATCAGCAAGCGCAATTCATGGATCACGATCCCTGAAGACATTGACACAGACATCTTCTTAAAGAAAGGCTATCGCAAGAAAACCTATCAGTACTATGGTGTATACCGTAACGTTGATGCGCCTATTTACGACCAGCTATAATCATTCATAAGTGTGCAATGCACACCTAAAATAAGAAAGCCAACCCCACAGGTTGGCTTTCTTATTTACAATAACTTACCATCATCAGTAAAACATTAACCATTAATATTTAACCATTAATAATTAATCACATCACCTGTACGATCAAAAATTTAAGGTATTGCGTAGAAGGTACATTCCAAAGAATAGGATGATCTGATGCCTGGGTGCGCCATTCCACCTGCCTTAAAGTACGCTTGGCATCTTTTGCAGCCGCAGCAATTGTTTGTAAAAACAACTCCGGAGATACAAGATTCGTGCACGATGCCGTCACCAGGAAACCACCCGGCTTAGTAAGCTTCATGCCACGCAGGTTAATTTCCTTATAACCGGTTACCGCTTTATCTATATGTTCCCTGCTTTTTGTAAACGCCGGCGGATCCAGTATCACCGTATCATAGCGCCTGCCTTCCTTTACCCATTGTTTTAAAACATCAAAAGCATTTACAGCCTCAAAGCTGCACACATTTTCATAGCCATTCAATAAGGCATTGCGCCTGGCCGCGCTTACCGCCGGCTCAGAAATATCAAGCCCCAGCACACTTTTAGCCCCATATTGGGCTGCATGCAGCGAGAAGGTGCCGGTATAGCAAAACACCTCCAGCACATCTCCGCCCTTTACTATATGCTGTATCGCGCGGCGGTTGTCCTGCTGGTCCAGGAAGTAACCCGTCTTTTGCCCGTTCTCAATATCCACATGAAATTTCAGCCCGTTCTCATTCAGTATTATATTCGTATCAAAAGGTGCAGATAAAAACCCCTTTATCTGTGGCATCCCTTCCAGCGTGCGCACAGGCACATCATTGCGCTCATAAATACCTTTCGGGCTGAATATTTTTTCCAGTGCCGCCACTATGGCACCTTTCCATTTCTCTATCCCCAATGCCAGTGTCTGGATGACAAAATAATCATTGAATTTATCAATGATCAGCGCAGGCAGCATATCCGCTTCGCCAAATATCAGCCGGCAATTCTCCACATACCCTATCTGCTTCCGGTACTCCCATGCTTCGTTTATACGGTCAAAGAAAAACTGGTCGTCAATCGTCACACTCTTATCCCTTGTCAGCAGTCGTATACGTATCTGTGATGCAGGATTGTAATATCCCTTACCCACAAAAGAACCGTTGTATGAGTACACCTCCACTACATCCCCAGGCTCTGCTGTTCCATCACTATCCCCCAGTTCATTCCCAAATATCCACGGATGTCCGTTTACTACCCTATCACCTATTTTTTTCCTTAAAAAACATTTCATCCGGTAAAGATAAAGTTAGCGCAACAGATTTTACCCCAAATTCCTAAATAAAGAAAAAGATGTATATTTATATTTTAAAAAATAAATTCACTTTTCCCCAACGATAACCTGAAAAAGCCCGTCTTTTATACTTGAACCTACAACCACTTTCTTCTTTTATGAAAAAACTTATCCTATTTGCACTATTGATCACATATGCATGCAGATCAAATGCTCAAACCATCACCTTATCGCTAATAACCACACCATGTGACAGCAACGGGATAGTTGTAGCAACCTGTACTGGCTTTACTCCTCCTTATAACGTTTATTGGGATGAGTCTGGCATAACTTTTAATCATACTGGTGTCACAGGTACAACTGATACATTTTATGGTTTCGTAGGTGGTGGTATCTCTGCGACAGGTTATGGAGGCGGGGTATCAACTCCATATCCTCGGGACAGCATCACCGTTAATGCACCATTTACTGTATCCGTAACTGCTACTCCGGCTTTATGCCCTACGTTAGGTACATTGAGTGCAGCAGTGACAGGCGGCACAGGGCCATTTACCTATAAATGGGAAAATGCCTCCACTAGCACGGTTATAGGTACCGCTAATCCCATAAGTATTACAACTACAGGATACTATTTGATTAGAGTTACCGATGTTGGTACAGGTTGCATCGCTGGATTTTCAAGTCCAATTTACTTAAATATCACACCGGATTTTACTGCCACAGTAACTACTACAACAGCTAATTGCACAAATGGCACCGCATTTGTTGCAATGACCGGTGGCACCGGACCCTTTAGCTATTTATGGTCTAACGGCGCTAATACTGACACCATTACCGGGCTTGTTACGGGCTCTTATTTTGTGAGTGTTACTGACGCGCACGGCTGCACCAATAGCCCCGCACTATATGGGTATGTAAGCCAGGCAATACCTATTGGTGCGTATACCACCCCTACCCCGGCTACCTGTGCTGATAATAACGGCTCTGTTACTGCATTTGGTTCAGGCGGCACTCCTCCTTATTCTTACTTATGGAATACAGGCGCTACTACAGTCACGATAAGCGGGCTGGCACCTAATTATTACAATGTTGCTGTTACCGATGTAAATGGTTGTATTGGTGGTGCTGGTACCACGTTAACTGCTTCCACACCCATTACGGTTACTTATTCCACTACCCCCAGCTCATGTACTACCGCTACCGGTAGTTGCACCCTCACTATTACCGGTGGCTCGTTACCATATAGTGTGCAGTTTTATTCTTCACCTATACAAGCTACCGCTACCCCATCAGGTCTTGCGCCTGGTAATTATTATTTTACGGTTACAGATGCTGTAGGATGTACCCAAAGCGGTACAGTGACCATTCCACCGGTAGATGCTATCAGTCTTTCATTTACCGCTACTGCTGCCACCTGTATTGCTGCTGATGGTGCTGTGTCTGTTAGTGCATCAGGTGGGGTTGCACCTTATACATATTCATGGAGTACAGGGGCTACAACTGCGGGGCTTGTTGGTGTGCCTTATGGCAACTATACTACTACAGTTACGGATGCCAATGGCTGCACTGCCACCAACTGCCATCTGGTACCTTATACTTCACCAATAGAGCTTGGCCTATCTTCCACAGATGCCTCATGCCTGTACACACATGATGGCACCATTACCGCTACCGCGTCTCTCGGCACACCTCCTTATATATATAGCACGGGCGGTTCTTCATCCGGTTCAGTCACTATCCCCGGCCTTGCTACCGGCTCTTACTGGATATATGTCACCGATGCCATCGGATGCAATACATGGGAATACACCTATGTTGACTACAACGTATCAGACAGCAGTTGCTTCTGCGTTGTCAAAGGAACTGTTTATGACGATATCAATCACAACTGTATACAGGATGCCGGCGAGCCGGCTATACAAAATATTCAGTTGCAGGCCTCAGGCTTTGGTTATACTTATACTAACCCCGCTGGCGACTATTATTTCCTGCTGCCATCCGGCACTTACACTGTTGCTCAAACCGTATTGCACATGTACCCGCTGTCTCCTTGCCAGCCCAATAATATTCCTTATACTTCTGTTGCTGCCACAGGCTGCAACACCACTATCAATTTCGCTGATACACTCGATCCCATACATGATATGCACATCAGCACATGGGATTATACTGCCCCTCCAAGGCCCGGCTTCCCTTACACACAGGTATCTGTAATCACCAATGATGGTACTGTTACAGAACCCAATATCCTCGCAGGCTACAATCCCGACGGGCAGATTTATGGCCCGTCATTCGTGCCTTTAGGCATATTCACTGGCGCCCCTTATTACTATAATACTGCCGGCTCATCATTCACACTTACTCCCGGCGCCGGGCAGCAATTCCTCATCAATTATAATGTTCCTGCCGATATTCCTTTAGGTACCAACGTTATATTTAAAGATAGTGTTGCCTACACTTCGCCAATGACCAACTGGCTCTCAGACTACTCTCCATGGAACAATATCAATTATTTCACCACCACTACCGTAGGCTCCTATGACCCTAACTTCAAAGAAGTTAGCCCTAAGGGTTGGGACGGAGTTGGGATGATCACTACTGACGATTCTGTCTTGGAATACATGGTGCACTTCCAGAATACAGGTTCGTATATGGCTGAAAACGTTGTGGTAAAAGATACACTCGACCCAAACCTCAACTGGGCATCATTGAAGCCTGTTTACATGTCCGATAAATGTGTGGTGAAAATGGATGATAACGGGCATGTAACATTTACATTCAATAATATTGACCTGCCGGCATCTTCATCAGAACCTATCACGAGCAATGCGATGTTTACTTATACGGTAAAACTGCGCCCAGGATTATCTCTTGGCACACAAATCAAAAACCGTGGTTCTATCTACTTTGATTTCAATGCTCCCATACTTACAAACCAGACATTGAATACGATTGGATGGCCTGAGCATACACCCTCAGTCGCGGCAACCGCTAACGGGAATAACACATTTACTATATACCCCAACCCTGCACAGAATACTTTTAATGCCATAATAAACATTGATAACAGCGGCACCTACAATCTCACAGTATGTGATGTTACAGGCAAAACGGATATCAGCAAAACCCTTACCCTGCAAAAAGGCAGCCAGAATGTCACCGTCGATGCTGCTCGTCTTGCGCCCGGTGTTTATTTTGTAACATTAAAAGGTGATGACAATAAAACACAAACCCAAAAGCTGGTAATACTAAAATAAGAATGCTTCTAAATCAAAGCCTGCCCCGAAATATCTGGGCAGGCTTTTTCAACACACGCCCAGCCAAGCACTTTAAAACCCCAATCACAATAATCAAAAAAACCTGCCTGCCTATAGGTTGGTCATTCATAGTTCAGACTACCCGCCACATATAACACTTTAAATAAAATATCTCCAAAAAAAATCATCTCACCCACATTTTCTTACCGTGTTTGTATCTTTAGACTAAGGCTATGCAAAATGATGGCAAATGAAGGAAATAGACATTAAAAAAATATCGGCCGCTGGTGTGTTAATTGCGCTTGGCATTGTATTTGGCGATCTGGGTACTTCTCCTCTCTATACTTTTAAAGCCATTATCGGAAACCGTGTAATTACAGAAACATTGATATTGGGAAGTGTTTCTGCCATTTTCTGGACACTTACTTTCCAAACCACTATCAAGTATGTCCTCATCACGATGCGTGCCGATAATAACGGCGAAGGGGGCATATTCTCCCTGTTTGCATTGATACGGAAGCAGGCAAAATGGGTTATATGGCCTGCTATTATTGGGGGCAGTTTTATGATGGCAGATAGCCTCATCACCCCACCCATTTCAGTTACGTCAGCCATTGAAGGCTTAAAGGATATGTACCCGACACTGCCCATTATACCTATAACTATAAGCATACTCATAGCATTGTTCGTGTTTCAGCAATCAGGCACCGGGAGTATCGGAAAGTTTTTCGGGCCTGCTATGGTGCTTTGGTTTGTAATGATCGCGGTGCTTGGATTAAATTTTCTGATAAAAGACCCATCAGTATTCCGTGGCATAAATCCAATATATACTTACCGGCTCATCATGGAGTGCCCCGGAGGTTTCTGGGTACTTGGTGGTGTATTTTTATGCTGCACAGGCGCAGAGGCACTGTATGCAGATATGGGGCATGTGGGCCGCAGAAATATACAGATCGCCTGGATTTTCATTAAAATATCTCTTGTACTGTGTTATTTTGGCGAAGCAGCATTACTGGAATCCCATATAGGGCAAACACTGAAAGACGTAGATGCTTTTTATGGCATGGTACCGCTGTGGTTTCTGATCCCCTCTGTAGCCATTTCTACGCTTGCTACAATAATAGCCAGCCAGGCACTGATCAGTGGCACTTATACCCTGATCAATGAGGCAGTTCGCCTGGAAATATGGCCGAAAATCAGAACTAAATTCCCTACAGAATTGCGGGGCCAGGTATACGTACCCTCTATCAATTGGCTGATGATGGCTGGTTGTATCGGTATGGTTTTATACTTCAGGGAATCAAGCAATATGGAAGCAGCTTTCGGATTATCCGTCACGCTCACCATGCTCATGACCACGGTGCTACTGAGCTATTATCTGTATACACAGAAAGCATCCAGGATCTTTACAATAACCATCCTCGTTGTTTATTTAACAATCGAACTGACCTTTCTTGCTGCCAACCTGAAAAAATTCTCACACGGCGGTTGGCTCACCATGCTTATCGGTATTATACTCGTAACCATCATGTATGTATGGCAGGCAGGCAGAAATATCAAAAACACCTATAAAAAATACCTCGAGCTTGATAAATATATCCCCTTATTTGCAAGGCTTAGCACAGATACCGGCATACCTAAATTTGCAACTCACCTTATATTTCTTACATCTGCTGAAGAACCGGGATTGATTGAGCAAAGGATCATCGAGTCTGTGTTTTCCGGCCAGCCCAAGCGTGCCGACCTATACTGGCTTTTGCACGTCGATGTCGATGACGCGCCCTATACAATGAGTTACTGTACAAAAATAGTAGCGCCGGAAGACCTGGTATATGTACGATTCAAATTAGGTTTCCGGATCGTCCCGAGGGTCAATTTTTTGTTTGAAAAAATCGTTAGTGAAATGGTTGCCAATCATGAGATCACGGTGAAGACAAATTCGTATATAATTGGCCCCGACAACGCCTACGGAGACTTACGTTTCTTAGTGATGAAAAGCTTTCTGTCTTTTGAAAACGAACTACCCTTTTGGCAGAATCTGGTCATGAAATTTTATTTTATACTGGATAAGATCAGCCTGCCTGACGCAGAAGGTTTCGGGCTTGATTATAACAATGTAGTTTTCGAAAGAGTCCCCTTGGTGATAGGCACCCCGGCTGAAATTAAATTGAAAAAAGAACCCTGATATATATTTTATACCTCAATCACAAAAATTAAAAAAAAACTGCCTGCCGATAGGTAAGTCATTCACAGTTCAGACTATCTAGCACAGGACAAAAACATGCATCAACTTATTTCTTGTCTGCAGGGTTGGGCTGGAAAATTTTATCATCCACAGTTTTATTGATCTCTATTGATTTGAAAGTAATGTCTCCTCCCATCATTGGGGAAGTCATTGTCATAGGAACAACGATCCCTTCAGGTTGTTTCTGGAAATTACTGAAGCTGAAACCTACCTCCTCTTCCTCATCCTTTATTATCATTTTACGTTCTTCACGCACAATGTAATAAGTAGCCGCATCAAAGAAAACTGTTTCTTCAATACCATCTTTTTTCGTAATTTTTACTTTCAGGCAGCTCATGTTATTAACAGTATCTTTTCCTATATACTCAGCCTTCGCTACTTCAGATATGTCGGTAAGCATACCTCCCTTTACGTTCATTCTATCCTGTTGCATTTTCAATGTTGCTGCCGGCATAGGCGTTACTTTGTCCATTCCCTGGAATGGCAAATACATCCAGCCTTCTTTTGGAGTAACGATCATATATCCATTTATGCCTGATACGCTGATATCGGTTCTTGCTCCTTTATTGTTTACAGTAGTTTGAGTAACACCAATATCCATTCCCTGCACGCTCATGCTGCCAATTCTTTTTGTGGAGGTTACCTTATTCCAGTTATCAGTGCCGCCAATAGCATCAATATGTTTCCGGATGATATCTGTTGCGGTTTGAGCTTTTACTGTTGCCGTACCGGCTACCATCATCACAGCGGCCAGTATCCATAATTTCATTGCTTTCATTTCAGTATTTTTAAAAATTAAGTGAGAAAGGTAAGGTAAATGATTTGTTATATATGCGTTTAAGCGAACATTAACGCTATAAGCTTATACTATCTGCAATAAATAGGTGTATACACTTCCCGCCACACACTATTTCTGCTCCCTACCTTTATCCCTTAAAATAGTAAATATGCAACGCAGGCAATCATTAATTCATCGCGCTCATTCTACCTCACCCGCCCCTCAGCCTGCCCTGAACTCGCCGAAGGGGAGAGGCCGGGAGAGGTTTATACATCTACACTATTTTAAATTACAAAACAAACATTTTAATATCCACATAATATCGACACCAGATTTTTCCAAAACCAAACACATGCATAACTATCTCAATCATAATTGGCCATCACAGCATTCATTCGGCCGCACCCGCCCCACAGCCTGCCCTGAGCCATGTCGAAGGGGAGAGGGCCGGGGGTAGTCCGCGACATTCCTGCGATATACCCGCGACATTTCTAATTACAAAACATTTAGACCCAACACTTTACAACAAAATATAAATTCACACAAAAAATGGGACATTTATCCACAACTTACCGCGCACCACTTACAACTCACCACTTACCACTTATATTTGTACACACATATGCTGCAAAAGCTGGTAATAAGAAATTACGCCATCATCGACCACCTCACTATTGAGCCCGATGCTCATCTTAATACCGTTACCGGCGAAACCGGTGCCGGCAAGAGTATTATTTTAGGCGCCCTTTCACTCATTCTCGGCGAGCGCGCCGATACATCTGTGCTCATTAATAAAAATGAAAAATCTGTAGTAGAAGGATATTTTGATGTCAGCAATAACGAGATTTTTAAAACCGCACTTACGGAAGCTGAGCTCGACAATGAAGCACAGTGCATCATTCGCAGGGAAATAAGTACCAGTGGTAAATCCAGGGCCTTTGTTAATGACACGCCAGTAACACTCAACCTGCTCAATAAGCTCACTTCCCTGCTCGTTGACCTGCACCAGCAATTTGATCACCTCGCACTCGAACACGATAGTTTTCAGATCGAAGCATTAGATGCAATTAGCAGTACCACCGCACTTGCCGAAAGCTACCGCAAATTATATTACAGGCACAAAAGCATAAAACAGAAACTGGCTGATAACCGCGAGCGGCAATCACAATGGCAGAAAGAAGCCGACTATAAACAATACCTCCTCGATGAACTGGTGCAAGCTGCCTTCAAAGAAGAAGAAATAGAAATTGCAGACCAGCAATTAAAACAAATGAGCCATGCCGGGCGCATAATCAGCGTGCTCCAGGCCGCCAGAAAAATACTGGAAGAAGGCGAACAGCCCATGGTCAATGAGCTCAAACGTATAAGCCAGCAGCTACAGGCCATTACAGACGTGATGCCGGAGATAAAACCATTGCATGATCGCATATCATCAGTGTGGGCCGAATTAAAAGATATTGCAGGAGAGCTGGAACATGAAGAAAATAAAGTACTCCTTGACCCCGCTGTGATGGAAGAACTCCTGCAAAGAATAGACCTGGGATACAAGCTATTGAAAAAACATGGCGCCAATACTACCGCCGAACTGCTTACCCTTCAGCAAAAACTGGAAGAAGAATTAAAAGCCACCCTGGATGTAAATGAAGCCATAGAAAAACTCGCAAAAGAAGAAGGTGCCATTTACAAAGAATTAGTTGCTGAAGCAGAAGAGTTATCTGCGCAGCGAAAAAAAGTTATACCGCAATTCATCAAAAAAATAAATGAGCTACTGGGCCTCGTGGGTATGCCTAATGCCCGTTTCGATGTGCGGATAGAAAAAGTAGCCCCTTCCGCTCACGGCACAGACCATATACAATTCCTCCTTGATGCCAATAAAAGCGGGCAGTTCCAGTTGCTGCAAAAAGCTGCCTCAGGTGGTGAAATGAGCCGTATCATGCTGTGCATCAAATCACTCACCGCAAAAGCGTTGCATCTCCCCACACTTATTTTTGATGAGGTGGATACCGGCATATCCGGTGAGGCGGCAAGGCAGGTGGGGGTATTACTACGCGAACTTTCCCAGTATCACCAGGTTATCTGTATCACCCACCAGCCGCAGGTTGCAGCAAGAGGGTCAAGGCATTTTTATGTTTATAAAGAAGCAGATAAAAATGGACGCCTTTCCACCAAAGTAAAAGTATTACATGCCGATGAGCGTATACTGGCAATAGCCCGCATGATAGGCGGCGAGCAGCCCAGCGATGCAGCAATCAGTAATGCAAAAGAGCTGGTGAACTAAGGCATAGTAATATCACGTTTCTTTATGATAGTATCTATATGAAATGAACGCCACTCAGGTCCGCCTGTTCTGAAGAATAACGAATTTTTCGTGTCTGCTGTTACTGGTATCCCATTTGTATCTTTTTTATTTACACTAGGCATTGGAACAATATCTAGTGTATCCCCTTTTTTAATTAACTCTTTTGCCACTAATTGTGTATAATATTCCCGGCCGGGCGGCGTAAGCCGTGGTTTATTATTGATCATCTTATGCGCCTTTGCAATATTGCAGGCCAAAAGTCCGGTATCTGCACGCCAAAAGAAAGCGTCAGGATATTGCGGGCCCTCCCACACAATAATGAAATGAAGCACAGCTGGCAGCGGACTTGCCCGCCTTATTCCTGGTATTGTTCGCTGTGAATAAGCTTCTACCATATCCAGGTAAACTTCATGCTTTTTCTTCGACCTCTTTTTAGCGTGCGCAGTATATGATACAGCAAAAACAAAAACAAACAAACAGAGCAAATATCTCATTTTCATAATCAAAATATACCAGGTGAAATTTTACTTTTTATTTGGTTTGGGATGTGCAATATTCATTTCATCTATAAGCCATCCCGCTCCGCCAAATTTATCAATAATAAACAATGTATAACGAATATCTACAGAAATGTTACGGCAGCGCGTAGGGTCAAAATAATAATCACTCATGGTCCCTTCATATGCACGATCAAAATTAGTACCTATCAACTGCCCTTTTGCATTCAGCACCGGACTCCCGGAGTTACCTCCAGATGTGTGATTTGATGCTACAAAAGCTACAGGCATAGCTCCACTCACCCCCCATCTGCCATAGTCTTTTTTCAAGTACAGATCTTTTAGTTTTTTGGGTACTTTAAAAATATCAGAAGTTGAATCATCCAGGGCCACCACTTCTTTCAGATTTGTCTGGAATGAATATTTGGCAGGCCCCTCAGGGTCCAGGCCTTTTACTTGTCCGTATGTGAGCCGCAGGGTAAGATTGGCATCAGGATAAAAAATTCTATTTTTATTTGCCGCCATTTGCGCTTTCATATATAACCTGTCGAGGTAATGCATATGACCATAGTAATCTTTTAGTCCCGGCAGTATTTTCTGTTTACGCATTGTGTTAATAGCATCGTATAATTTCCATGCAGGATCTCCTATAAGTTTTGTGCTATCTGCCGCTGTAGCATTCTCTGCAAAGTCTTTCACCTTCACAATTGATGTGAGCATTGATGTATTATAAACATCCGCGGCCCAAACATTGATATCCTCGTTGTGCGCTATGTATTGTGATGTAAAATATTCGGGTAATGAGTTGCTGCACTTATTGAAGTACAACACCATCAGCGAAATAAATACATCCTTATCGGTAGGAGCATCATAATTTTTATAAAATCCTTCCATCCCAGCAACCACTTTTTTCAGTGTATCATGTAATGCAGTCTGTGACAGTCCCAGTCTAAAACATGCCACAACACTTTCAAAAGCCGCACCTTGCTGAATAAGTTCTATACCCAATGCAGCCTCCCTGTTATATTGATCCTGCAAAATAAGCGGCGATGCCGCTTCAGCAGCTGATCGCATTTGGGCAAGAAGATCATTGGCATAAGGTAATGTATGATCTGCCGCAGCCCATTTCTGAAACCCTTTTTCAAACTGCTGCTTTTTACCAATCACATCATTGGCTTTGAGCCCCAGCATTTCACCCTGCCATTTTTTCCAGCCATTCGCTACCCCTGCACGCTTGGAAGTATACTTGATAAAGTTATCCCTTGTCCAGCCCATATGCTTACTCCATATGTCCAATTTGCGGTTTCGCGCGGCTATGCTTACCGGATCTGTAATGTCATACACCTGGCTTAGCTCATAAGAGGATATGTACTCTCTTGTTGTGCCGGGAAAACCATATACCATTGTAAAATCACCTTCTTTATACCCGGCTGTACTGATAGTGAAAAACTGATCAGCCTGGTAAGGCTTGTTAGCTGATGAATAATCTGCAGGTTTATTATCTGCACCAGCATATACCCTGAATATGCTGAAATCGCCCGTATGGCGTGGCCATATCCAGTTTTCTACATCCCCTCCAAATGCGCCGATGCTATTGGGCGGAAACCCTACCAGTCGTATGTCGCGGTATGTTTCAGTAATAGCTACCCAATACTGGTTGCCTTCAAAGTATGGTTTGATAGTGGCATCAAGGTGGGTAATGGTCATAAAGTCTTTTTCCAGCAGGCCTACATGTACAGCTATTATACTGTCACGTATAGCATCCTTGAGCGTATCGCTGATGCCTGCCAATACCCTGTCTGTAACATTTTCCATCCTGCGGACAAAGGTTACCGTTAATCCCTTACAGGGTATTTCGCCATGCATATTTTGTGCCCAAAAACCATTTGCGAAATAATCATTCTCTGCGCTGCTTAACCCCTGCACGCTACCGTAACCACAATGATGGTTTGTTAGTATCAATCCCTTGGATGAAATAATTTCACCGGTACACCCTCTTCCAAAAAGTACAACAGCATTATTTAAGCCTGTGCCGTCTTTATTATATAATTGTTCAATAGGTATTTCGAGCCCCATTGCTTTCATTTCCTTTTCATGAGCCTTAATAGTCGCAGGTATCCACATACCCTCTTTGGCTCTCAAAGAGGTCGAATAAAGAATTGCAAAAAATATTATTACACTTTTAGTTAATAAATTAAGGATAACAGGCATTCGTATCATGTATTTTTTGATTTGCGGAAATAAATTTACACCTTTGTCCTCAAAGTTTTGTACTAATTGATTATATTAGCGGAAGATTAAGATATACTTTACCGGATTATGAAAAAATGTTTGCTATTACTGGCGATATTAATAGTATCGCAATCGAATAAACTCAAAGCTCAAACCCTGATCAGCGGTCCTGATACTGTATGTGTTAACCAACCTATTAAGCTATCGACCAATGACACAAACCAGCAATCCTATTACTGGGGTTTTTGCTCCGGTTCTTTAAATGAAATACCTACATGGGTACCTCCTATTGGTACTAACCTCGGCGACAGTTTTCTATTTCACCTCCCTGCAAATATTGATATAGTTGAAGACAGCGGTAATTATTACGGCTTTGTTGTAAATGCAGGCACCACAGACTTCGTGAGACTTAACTTTGGTAATAGCCTCAATAATATCCCTACTGTTAGTGATTTCGGAGACTTTGTACATGGCCTCCCTGTTAATCCAACATCGCTTTTTATTCTTAAAGATACTTTTTCCCATAACTGGTACATATTTGTGTCAGGAGGTTATACTGCTGCTACCTCAACATTAGCACGTATTGATTTTGGCCCGCATTTAAGCAACCCGCATCCGCAAATAGCTAATTTCGGCAACTATGCCGGTGTGCTCAACGGGCCCAAAGGTATTTTTGTAGCGCAGGATGCCAGCAATAACTGGTATGGATACCTTGTGAATCATAATACGAATGAATTGATACACCTTGATTTTTCATTCAATGTATCTAATACACCACTGATGGCCAATTACGGTACGGGAATTTCTGCAACATATCCGGCAGGATATAAACTTGAATTCCCTACAGATCTTGCTGCTATAGAAGATAATGGCAACTGGTACATGTTTGTTACCAATGAAGGAAGTAATACAGTTACCCAGCTGTTCCTTGGTACAGGCTTTGATACTGCAGCTACCGCAATAACTGCCAATAGTGTTACTATCTCTGATGGCCACGGGTTAGTTTCATCTAATTCCTTTAATTACAGGATAGTTGTTCCTTCTGCTATTTCCATCAATAAGGACTGCGGCAATGTATATGCCTATGTTACAGACAGCACTACTAACCAACTTATTGGCATACAAATGAACCTTGTGGCGCCAGGAGCGCCGGGTGCAAGCTCGTATAGTGCTGTTGACTATACCAATGTGATCCCAACCTTGCATCACCCATCTGGTATCTCCAGCATATTACGCGAAGGTGATGACCTTTACGGATATATCTGTAATGCACAAGACAGCTCACTAACCAAAATTGTATTCAAACAATGTACTAACGCCAGTATCCCATCTTATGCTGAAGTAAATCCACCGCTATACTCATACGATACGCCAGGTGTTTATAACGTATATTTTGTGGTAAACCAGGGACTCCCTTTTATGGAAGTAGATTGTAAAACGATAACTGTGATCCCTCCGCCTCCTATTTACATGAATAATGACACAACTTTGTGCCAGGGCGATACGATTAAGATACACGCAGTATCAACCATGGCAGACTCTATAAGATGGACTACAACCTACAATATTGATACCACCAATATGTATCGTGATTCCGTAAAAGTATATCCTAATTATACCACCACATATGGCGTAACACTATACTATCCCTTCGGATGTATCGTTGATACTACATTAAAAGTAAATGTCATCAATGTAGTTGCGGATGCAGGACCAGACCGGTATATAGGAGATGGCGCAACAACTATTCTTGGCGGCCCGAATACATCACTTGGATATTATACATACCAGTGGACTCCATACCTCTATCTAAGCGATAGTACAGTACCAAACCCCACAGCTTTCCCTCCTAATAACCAGACATATTATCTTACTGTCACTGCATCTGGGGAAGGATATTCATGCGTTAGTAAAGATACCGTTATAGTTTATGTAAACTGCGCCGACATCGCTTTGCCTAATGCTTTTGCTCCTACCAGCAATAATTCTGCAACTGCAAAATTTGGAATACTTAACAAAGAGATCGCTCAGCTTAATTATTTCCGTATCTATAACCGCTGGGGTGAAATGGTGTATCAAACTACTGATCCTACACAGGGCTGGGATGGCACTTACAATGGGCAAACAGCCCCGGTTGATGTCTATGTATGGGTTGTGGACGCGTTTTGCGCAAGCGGATTGGAAATTAAAAAATCGGGAAATGTATCTTTATTGCGATAACCAATAATAAGATACTCCGGGTAAATTGCTCATAATGGCCGCCTATTTATTCCAATTAGAACTACCTCCGTTTACAGATGATCTTGATGCTGTCATTCCTATTCACAGGGCACACATCAATAGTCAGTTTGCAGAAGGCCGGATATTATCTTACAGCGTTTCCAGTCACCGGAATATGATATGGTGTGTTATAAACGCAGAAGATGAACAGGAAGCCATGGAAATGGTGCTGCACTTCCCGTTATACCAATACTTTACTGAGGTGTCTTGCCACCCATTATTATTCCACAATACACTACCTGCATCCTTACCTGGAATTTCGCTTAATTGACCCCTCTATTTACAAGTACATACTGTACTCTTTTTCAAGAAAAAGAATTGAATTATCCTATTCTTTCATAGCTAAACGCGATGACTAAAATCAGCATTATCTGTTTTTAATACACGATATTTGCGCTCTAATTATTAATAAAATAAAAACAAGAAAAATGGCAAACAGTTTTGTTACGGTAGGATCAAAATTCCCGGAGTTCAATAAGAAGTCTGTAGTATCTATCGAAAAAGGAAAGGAATTTAAAGATATCAGCAACAGGGATATAGAAGGAAAATGGGCAGTGATGTTTTGGTGGCCGAAAGATTTCACGTTTGTTTGCCCTACAGAAATTGCTGAATTCAACAAGAATTATACAAACTTCACTGATCGCGATACTGTATTACTCGGTGCTTCCACAGACAATGAATATGTGCACCACGCATGGCGCAAAGACCATAAAGACCTTCACGACCTCCGTTTCCCAATGATCGCAGATACATCAAAAAGCCTGGCTGAAGAATTAGGAATACTTTCTGCCGATGATGAAAAAGTTGCTTACCGCGCCACTTATATCGTAGACCCGGAAGGCATTGTGCGCTGGCTCTGCATCAACGGCCTTAGCGTGGGCCGCAATGTAACAGAAGTGCTTCGTGTACTGGATGCTTTACAAACGGACGAATTGTGCCCCTGCAACTGGGAAAAAGGCGAAGAAACCATCGTTGCCGCAGTAGGATAATTATATAATACTTCACGTCCCATACCTATTGGTGTGGGACGTTTTTGTTTCATTTTTTCTTTAAAATTTGATCTGTTATGGAAACACCACCGGTTAATGAAACGTTGTTGAATTTATTCCTGGACCTCGGAATAGACCCTTCTTTTACTAGCCCCGGCATAGTAAGCCTCTCGGCTGTAAACAACCGCTATATCAAAGACCTTAAACTTAACGTATCCACTACACTTGGCAGCAGCAATTTCACCCGCAAAGAAGCATACCTTCTTGCGCTTTCTGTAGCTGTGAACGAAAAGCATACTACACTCATTGCTGCTTTCGAAAATCTTGCAACCAAAGAAGGGGCAACCCCTGAAGAGATCGCCGAAACACATGGCTGCGCTTCGCTGCTTAGTTTAAATAATGTTTTCTACCGCTTCAGGCACTACATGCACGGCAATGAATATTACAACAAACAGCCCGCCGGCCTTCGTATGAGCCTGATGATGAACCCCGCTATGGGGAAAGGATTATTTGAATTAATGAGCTTAGTAATATCCGCGATAAACGGATGTGAAAAGTGTGTGGTTTCTCACGAGCATTCCGTGAAAGAACAAGGAGCATCAGAACAGCGTATATATGATGCCATACGTCTCGGAGCAGTGATCAGAAGTTTATGTGTGACTATGTAAGTTAACTGCTTACTCACCCGGCAATGTAATAGTGAAAGTGCTCCCCTTACCCGGCGCACTTTCCACTTTTATTTTACCTTCATGCGCATCTACAATGGCTTTTACATAACTCAGCCCAAGACCAAATCCTTTCACATTATGCAGGTTACCTGTATGGGCACGGTAGAACTTCTCAAATATGCGTGATTGGGTCTCCTTATCCATCCCTATACCATTGTCTTTTACCTTTATTGAGAGCATTCCATTGCCATGCTTGAATGTTTCTACAATAATATGCGGGGCACCATCTGAATACTTCATTGCATTATCAAGCAGGTTAAAGATGATGTTTGAAAAATGTACCTCATCAGCCTGTATGAAAGGATTAGTTGCATTGAGCCGTAGTTCAAGCTTGCCATTCTTCTCCTGTACCTGCAATGCAAGGTTATCTGCCACTTTATTGATCACTTGGTGGGCATCCAGTTTCTGAAGATTCAGTTTTATTTCTTCTTTTTCCAGTCTTGCAGCCTGCAGTATTTTCTCCACTTGCTTATTCATGCGCTTATTCTCCTCCTTGATCATGCTGCTGTATATCTTTATCTTATCAGTATCATGTATCACCTTCTCATTGGTAAGTGCATCAATGGCCAGTGAGATCGTTGCCAAGGGAGTTTTTAATTCATGCGTCATGTTATTAATAAAGTCCGATTTGATCTCTGATAATTTTTTCTGGTTAAATAAAGTACGTACAGTCACAAAAAATGCGAGGATGATAATAGAAGTAAAAACTATCGAGGCAATGATCATCCATAACATTTCCCGTATAATAGCATTTTTGTCTTCCGAAATTGCCAGATATAATGTTTCATGAGAGCGAACCGCATCCTCCGGGGCAAGCAACAAATTTTTAGCAGTATGCTGGCTCGACATCTGGAAACCATCCGACTGTAAAACAACAAACTGATAAATGTTAGTGATGCAAAATTCAAATGGCTCCTTAACATTATTTTGCCTTAGTTTACTCTCAATAATATCATGGGCCTCCTGTTGTGTAAATGCACCGTCTACCCTGAAATTATTTTTCAAAAAGTATTGTGTGGATTGCTCATTAAAAACAGCTTCATGCGATTTATACATAAACTCGTCATAAAATGCCTGCTTCGTTTGTTTTAATGAATTTTCAACGCCTCTCTGGAATTCTTCATTCTTCAGCTCAATAGCATTTTTTATCCACGACATCTGGATAAACAATATGCCCACTACCGAAAGTGTGATCAAAACAACTATTAATGGAAATATTTTCTTCATGAAGCAACAAATTTACTGTAGCTGATGCTGCCGCTTTACATAGCAATATACGGTTTAACGCTGATTTAACTAATATCAGGGCCTTATTAATATCCATCTACGGTTTAATAAGATCACCCGCCGCTCTTTTATTTCACCATATACTGAGTTAACTTCGCAGCATGTTGCACAGCAAGCCAAGAGAAGATAATTACCTGCATAAAGGATTAAGGAAACAGCTGGTAGATATACTCCGCGATAAAGGGATAAAAGATGAACGTGTCCTTGCCGCAATTGAAGGCGTACCAAGGCACTTTTTCCTCGATCCGGCCTTCGAACGCAGGGCTTATGAAGATAAAGCGTTCCCTATATCCGCCGGGCAAACCATATCACAACCATATACTGTTGCTTACCAGACCCAGTTGCTGGAAATAAAGAAATTTGACAAAGTACTCGAGGTGGGCACCGGCAGCGCGTACCAGGCATGCGTACTTGCCGAAATGGGCATAAATTTATTTACAATAGAACGCCAAAAAGAATTGTATGACTATACTGGGAAATTCTTTTTGCTCGCAAAATACCCCAATATCAAACGCTTCTATGGCGATGGCTTTGAAGGCCTGCCTTCTTATGCACAGTTTGATAAGATCATTATTACATGCGGCGCCCCTTTTGTGCCACCAAAACTATTAGAACAACTGAAACCTGGAGGCATAATGGTTGCCCCGGTTGGTGAAGGCAGCAGGCAAAAAATGATGCGCATCATAAAATATAATGAAGGCGATTTCAGCGAACAGGAAATGGGCGATTTTTCATTCGTACCCATGCTCGAAGGCAAAAACAATACCAATCGTTGATCCTCATACTAAAAAAAAGTATTTTTGATCATGCAGCTTACCCTTACACTTGATATACCACCACTGCCAAAAGCCATTACCTATACAGACAATGTATTGCTTATAGGCTCTTGCTTTACTGAGCATATATCGGACCGGTTGCAGCAACATAAGTTCAGGGTATTAGCTAACCCTCATGGTATTTTATTCAACCCGCTTAGCGTGGTCAGCAGCCTTGACGGTTACATAGCCGGTAAGCAATACACTGAAAACGACCTTTTTCTCCTCAACGAATTATGGAATAGCTGGGATCACCATACCCGCTTCTCAAACATTGATGCCACTACCGCACTAAACACTATCAACCAATCCCAGGCCAGCGCTGCAGCATTCATTAAAAAAGCAGATTGGGTCATTATCACGTTAGGTTCCGCTTTCCAGTATTATTTAAAAGAGAATGGAATGCCAGTGGCAAATAACCACCGTGCCCCGGCACAATGGTTTGAAAAAAAACTGCTGGAGATAGAAGATATAAAAACAGCATTAAGCAACACCATACAAGCACTCCATGATGTAAACCCTTTTGCACACGTACTACTCACCATCAGTCCCGTGCGCCATATACGGGATGGCGTGGTCGACAATAACCGCAGCAAGGCACGCCTTATTGAAGCAGTGCATGCTTTGTGTGGTATGTATGAACAGGTTCACTATTTTCCGGCTTACGAACTGGTTATAGATGTACTGCGCGATTACCGTTTTTATGATATAGATTTTGTACACCCTAATTTCCCCGCTACTCAATATGTATGGGAGCACTTTGTAAAATCTTGTATCTCGCCATCGGCACAAGAGATCATGCCACAGGTTCTTGAGATCATCACAGCCCGCTCACACCGATCCCGCTTCCCTGAAACAAATGCGCATAAGAAATTCAAAGAAAGCTACGCTGAAAAAACAAGAGCACTCATGAATAAATACCCCGTACTGGATATGGCAGATGAACTTAAATATTTTGAACAATAGCTGCCAATACCTACTTCACATCAAACCATACTTTCTTTTTATCATTCCATTCCCCGTTATAATTGATCGTCAGCTCTTCACCCGTTTTTATATCCCGCACTGTCTTTATGTACATGGTTTGGTCGTTATAATTCATAAAATATTCGCAGTTGGAGCGGTATGAGTGATTATACAGCGGCACCCAGCCCAACGCCATACAGCACATTTTCACCCCATCCGGCTCCCATTCAAATATATAATCATGCAGCAGCGTCTTGTCCAGATGTACCCTGTCTTCATTGCTCATTACTATTACCGGCGATGTTTCAATTACGGTATCAGCCTTCAATACTTTCTTTGCAAAAATGCCACGCCCCTTCTCCTTCGTTTCGCCAATTTGTATTTGTGAATTCGCCATAAAATGTGAGTAAATAAGCAAAAATTGCCATTTATTATTAATAATAGTATTTTTAACAGTCTTTTTATATTTTTACAACCTAAAGGTAATTGAATATGGATTTTATTAAGAAACTACCGGTACTTTTTGCACTGGCGTTCCTGGGGATACCTAATTGTAGTTTTGCACAATACCATTATGATTGTGACCCTTTCTTCAGCTATTTTAAAGATCCTAAGCGCTGGGACTTCAGCATGGGTGTTGTTGCGCCTTTTGGCCAGTTTGATGGGGTTACACAACTAAATTCATCAAACCCTACCTCATTCAGGGGAGATACAACTATGAAACGCAATATGATGGCGCAAATGGGCTTTGGCGGGGCAATAGGTGTTTTTGCTCCTTTTAAGGGTACCGGCCACATCAGTTATTGGGGTATGGACGTGCAGATAATGGTCAATGAATATATCTGGCAGAATCTTAATCAAACATATGGTACAGACGGAAGTTTTAAAAACAACCCGGTTCCATTAAGCGCCAATACACTTCAGTTAGCTATTCCTTTAGGCGTTTCTTACAAAGTTGGTTGTGATGCCATTCTATCCAAAAGGCTCCCGTTATGCGCAGCTTTCGGACTGGGTATCATTCCCCAACTTAATTATACCAACCTCGAAAGCATCAACCAGTTCAATGCCGGATATGGCTTTGGTGTTACCCCATATGCAAAAATGGACCTTGGCTTTTTCGCCGGCATATGCTGGAAAGTAAGGTTTATGTATACTTATGGCAAGGTCAATTTATTTGATGCAAACGCCGCTGTGCCCAAGCTTACTGATGGCCCGTTCAGCATAGCATCTACATCCAATCTTATGGTATCTCTCGTCATTATGCCATTCGCCGGCCAATGGCCTGAAACTGCATGGTGGAACACCTACGATACTTACAACAAACACGATAGGTTTAACTAATTATTGATCCCGAAATTGAAAAAAAGCTACATAATTGTAGCTTTTTTTTATTCCTGAATATGCATCATTGAAAACAAAAAAATGCTCCGTATAAAACGGAGCATTTGCACATTTGTATATTTTCAGAAATTATTTACGCTTACCCTTGTAGCCGCCGCCACCGCTGCCACCACCATCTCTGTCTCTGCCGCCACCATAAGAACGCACATCACCTGAGAATCTTGCACCCTGTGGCTTTGCCCTTCCGCTCCCGCGCGATTCACCACCACCGCCGCCAAAGCTACGTTGCTCTGCTTCTTCAAGCCGCACCTTACGGCCCTTGAATTTTTTATTCGAAAGGTGTTCTATAATATATTCTGCTGCGTCACCCGGCACGTTGAAGAAACTGCTCATGTCACGCACTGTCATCCGCTCTATCGTATTTGCCTCCACATCTGTCGATTCTATTATGAACTGCAACAGTTTCTGCTCATTAAGCCCGTCTTTCTCTCCCAGGTTTATAAACAGGCGCACAAAGCGGTTTCCACTCCTCCTGTCCGGGCCTTCCTTGCGGTCATAGCCAGCATTAAGGTCTTCGGTATGTTGGTATATTTCTATCGTATCTTTTAGCTGTAGCCATATCAGTTTGCGGATCAGTTCATCCTTATCTACTTCGGCAAACTGGTCGTGTATAGAATCCTTATACAGCTTTGCAAAGTCAGCCTGCGGCGCTGCCGTAGCTATCTGCTCCATGTAAAAGAACATCTTTTTCCTAACTATCTCAGCGCCATCGGGTATATCACTCTTATGAAACTTCTGCTTTACAAGGCGCTCTATCTGGCGTATATTAGATATCTGCTTTGGCGAAACGATCGACATACAAATACCTGATTTCCCCGCCCGTGCAGTACGTCCGCTACGGTGCGTATATACTTCCGGGTCATCGGGCAACTCATAATTGATTACGTGCGTTATATCATTTACGTCTATTCCGCGCGCAGCCACATCCGTAGCTACAATACACTGTAATGCCTTACTCTTGAAGCGCTCCATTACCTTGCTGCGCATCTTCTGGTCCATATCGCCATGTAAGGGGCTCGTTGGATAGCCCATCTTCATCAGCTTTTCAGATACTTCCTGTGCATCCTGTTTCGTACGTGTGAATATGATACCATATATCCCCGGCGTAAAATCCAACAACCTGCGCAGCGTCTCAAACCTGTTATGGTGATTGGCTACATAATATTGGTGGTCTATATTTTCATTGGTACTGTTCGCAGCCGCTACCGAAAACTCTTTCCAGTCTTTCATAAAGCGCTTGGCAATGCCGCGCACCTCATTACTCATCGTTGCCGAGAAAAGCCACGTATGTTCACGTGCCGGAGTATTTTTCAATATCAGGTCTATATCCTCACGGAAACCCATATTCAGCATCTCATCAGCCTCATCAAGTACCACATATTGCAGGTGCTCCAGCGATATCGCCTTACGCTCCAGCAAGTCTATCAGGCGGCCCGGCGTAGCCACGATCACCTGCGGATGCGCCTTTACCTCGCGTATCTGCCCGCTTATCGGCACGCCGCCATATACTGCGCATACACGCAGTCCACGCATATGCGTGCCATACTTGCTCATTTCCTCCTGTATTTGCATACAGAGTTCACGTGTAGGGCTCAGCACAAGGCATTGCACATGCTTTACCGATACATCCACATGGTGGAGGAGCGGTAGTCCGTAGGCAGCCGTTTTCCCGGTGCCGGTTTGCGCAAGCCCTATTATATCTATCGGCTCCGCTAAAAGTTGAGGTATTACCTTTAATTGAATAGGCGTAGGTGTCTCAAAGCCAAGGTCAGAAATAGCTTGCATCAATTCTTCCCGCATAGGGAAGGATGAAAAAGAATTCATTAACATTAAAAAGAACTTATATAAATTATGCTCGCCAATGCGGCGAAGCGGGTGCAAAGGTACGGTAATTAAATGAGAAAAATTTGAATTCCGATTATTTAACAATATGGCTAAACAAGCTGCACTTTATAGGATAATAAGCTCCTCTATCATGATTATGTAATTCAACATAACAAGATATAGGATGATTGACGGCGGATTTTATGGCTTTATTTCAATAACGGTTCCCATTGGTGTATGGTTGTATAGGTCATCAACTTCCTCGTTCGTAAGCGCAATACAACCGGCAGTCCAGTCTGATAACGTCTGGAGCCTTCCAATAAAGCCAAGACCATTTTGCAAGCCATGTATTTTAATGCTCCCTCCAGCGGGGTTCCCGATTTGTTTGGCATTTTTCAAATCATTCTCATTTGGATAAGAGATGCCTAGGTTCTTGTGAAATTTACTGATTGCAGTCTTATTATTTATATAGTAAATGCCTTCAGGAGTTTTTTTATCTCCTTCATATTGCTTCACCCCAATCGGATTTTTACCAAGAGAAATTTTATATGCTATCAAAATTGTTCCATTAGCATATGCCAATAGTTTTCGTTCAGATTTCAAAACAACAATCTTATCAACAATTGCATTTGCCGGTATTTTGTTTCCAGGATAAAGGTCGTATATCAAAATGCCTCCAATCAGTATTAAAAATAGGATCAGAAATTTCATTTCTTGTCTATTAGAGTGTATGTGAAAATCACAATCAAAGGTATAATTTTCCCCGCTTTTCCGCATGCTCCGAAGGGCATCCGGAAGTAATAATAAAACCCCAGCTGGCATTGTCTCCAACTATCCTTACGGAACCCAATTTCTGATTGGCATGTTTCCTACCCTTCCGCCTAATGTCTTGCATGTCTTTTCAACTTACGCAACACAAACTTCAATTCATACTTTTTCGTAACTTTACATAAAAGGAATTATTATGAGTCTTACAGAGCGGAGGTCAACTCTTATACAGCAGATAAATAATATAAATGATGAGCAAACACTCGAAATGCTCCAGGAAACATTAGGGTATTATACCCATAATGCAGGTAAAGATATTACCGATGATTTAGACAAATATCAAATGCAGGAGCTGATTACCCTCGTCGAAGAGCCTGCCGAAAAAGACACCATTTCGGAAGAAGAATTTAGAAAACTATTTGCACGGTGGGGTACAAAATAATATTCAAAAAACGCTTTGCAAAAGACCTCATTGGTGTTTTAACTTATCTTGAAAAAGATTGGAATAAAAAAGTAGCTGATGAATTTCAGGATAGGGTGAATAGCGCATTGGAATTATTGATGCTATACCCATTTATTGGTGCTCCTTCAAGCAAAATAGATGTTCGGGGTTTATTGATCACAAAGCACAATAGATTATTTTATAGAGTAACAAATAACACCATCATAATAATCTCACTTGCGGACACCCGCAGAAAAAAATACGCCCGGTAAACAATAGCTTTCTCACACCGGCGCGAGTCTGTAGTATTACTATTTGCACAGCCAACTCGTCTTAATAATTTACCCGGTTTGCAACTGGCATTCATCGCTCCAAATCTCCACACACACTTACCACATCAATGAAAAAAGGCGGCCATCAGGCCGCCTTTTTTCATTGATGCTGCATCACACCAGGTCAAACCGGTCCAGGTTCATCACCTTAGCCCATGCCGCAACAAAGTCTTTTACAAATTGCTCCCCTGAATCCTCACAAGCATAAACTTCTGCCAATGCCCTAAGCTCTGAGTTCGAACCAAAGATCAGATCCGCACGGCTGCCGGTCCATTTCACTGCACCTGTCTTGCGGTCGCGGCCCTCAAACACATCTTGTGTGTCTGAAGTTGCACTCCACTTAGTGCCCATGTCCAGCAGGTTTAAAAAGAAATCATTAGTGAGCGCTTCCGGCCTCTTGGTGAAAACACCGTGTTGCGACTGGTCTGCGTTCGTGCCCAGCACACGCATGCCACCCACAAGCACCGTCAGCTCAGGCGCGGTCAAGGTGAGAAGTTGCGCCTTATCTATCAGCATTTCTTCAGCCGATACAGGGTATTTGCCTTTTGTATAGTTACGAAATCCATCAGCTCTTGGTTCGAGAATGGCGAATGAATCAACATCAGTTTGTTCCTGCGATGCATCACTGCGCCCCGGTGTGAAAGGCACCAGCACATTATGGCCTGCATTCTTTGCAGCCTGCTCCACACCTGCACATCCCGCCAAAACGATCAGATCAGCCAGCGAAACCAGCTTAACACCGCTCTGCGCACTGTTGAACTCTTTTTGGATACCCTCAAGTGCTGTTAATACTTTACCGAGCTGAGCCGGGTTGTTTACTTTCCAATCCTTCTGCGGGGCAAGGCGTATACGTGCACCATTTGCACCGCCGCGCTTATCCGAACCACGAAACGTTGATGCCGATGCCCATGCAGCAGATACCAGCTGGGATACCGTAAGCCCTGTGGCAAGTATCTTGCCCTTCAGCGCAGCAATGTCATTATCATCTATAAGTTTATGTGTAACGGCCGGTATCGGGTCTTGCCATATCAGCACTTCGGCAGGCACCTCCGCGCCCAGGTAGCGAGCACGAGGCCCCATATCACGGTGTGTCAGCTTGAACCATGCACGGGCAAAAACGTCTGCAAACTGGTCCGGATGCTCAAAAAAGCGTCTTGAGATCGGCTCATAAACAGGGTCCATTCTCAACGATAGATCCGTAGTAAGCATAAATGGATCATTCTTCTTCGCAGGGTTATGAGCATCAGGTACTGTACCCGCCCCTGCGCCGTTCTTAGGTTTCCATTGGTGTGCTCCGGCAGGGCTCTTGGTCAGCTCCCACTCGTAGCCAAACAGGTTTTCAAAGAAATTATTACTCCATTTCGTTGGTGTCGTTGTCCATGCGCCTTCCAGGCCACTTGTAATTGTATCATCTCCGTTACCACTGCCAAATGTGTTTTTCCAACCCATGCTTTGCTCTTCAATACCGGCAGCAGCAGGCTCCTTGCCTACATATTTCTCCGCATCGGCTGCTCCATGGGTCTTACCAAAGGTATGGCCGCCTGCAATCAGTGCTACGGTTTCTTCGTCATTCATCGCCATGCGCCCAAAGGTCTCACGGATATCTCGTGCAGCTGCAAGCGGATCAGGGTTTCCGTTAGGGCCTTGCGGATTTACATAGATAAGCCCCATCTGTACTGCAGCCAGCGGGTTCTCCAGTTCGCGGTCTCCCGCATATCGGTTGTCATCAAGCCACTTCTTTTCAGAACCCCAATACACATCCTCCTCAGGCTCCCATACATCTTCACGTCCGCCGCCGAAACCAAAGGTCTTGAACCCCATCGACTCCAGTGCACAATTGCCGGTGAGTACCATAAGATCTGCCCACGATATTTTCTTGCCATATTTCTTTTTGATCGGCCAGAGCAGCAGGCGCGCCTTGTCAAGGTTGGCATTATCCGGCCAGCTATTAAGCGGCGCAAAACGTTGCGTACCTGAGCCTGCACCACCTCGCCCATCGCCTATCCGGTAAGTACCTGCACTGTGCCATGCCATCCTGATAAACAAAGGCCCATAATGGCCATAATCCGCCGGCCACCAATCTTGCGAATTGGTCATCAGGTCGAAGATATCTTTTTTCAATGCCTGCAGATCAAGACTCTTGAACGCCTTGGCATAGTTGAATCCCGCACCCATTGGGTTTGACAAGGATGAGTTTTGTCGAAGGATGTTCAGTTTTAATTGGTTAGGCCACCAGTCACGGTTTCTCGTGCCGCTGCCTGCGCCTTGCTTCAGCGCCCCACCCGAAAAAGGGCATTTGCTTTCAATGTTAGTTTGAGCTGATGAGCTCGGAGTTGTATCAATTGCCATGTTCTGATAATTTTCTGAATCTAAATTTATGATATTTCCTCCTACTTAGTTGCTCCTGCTACATAGGAAATATCTATGAATCTATTTAAGAAATAACATGGTTCTAAAAACTATAAAACGTTTCAAAGAAAAAATACACAACCCACGCCCCTGCACAAAGCTCCCTGGCCCAATCCATAGCGTCTCCCGGCGGCGTTAATTTGTATTCGCTACATTTCAGCGTTGGGCTAGCCCTTCGGCATGCGGAGCATTTTGCCGGAGGGGGCCCTTTTCTTTCTCTTTCTTTTGGGCAAGCAAAAGAAAGTGGAGAGCACCCGGGCAGATAACCCGAAACAGTGTTCTGTCCCCGCTCTTTGAAAATGACACTATGTTATAGATTTTTTGATAATAGTCGCGCTTCAGTCTAGCCCATGATGGCGCCTCTTTTTTAGCCCGACCTTACGATTGATGCCGGTGAAGTATGATAGAACCATCACACGCTTGAGCAAGCATAGTAGAATTACCGGGCAGGGTTAAAAGC
>CAIRZD010000434.1 GCA_903882965.1 uncultured Bacteroidota bacterium | reverse complement strand
TCATTTTTTATATTTTTTTTGACAATACTTACATTACGTTTAAATGCACAAACTGTAACTTTAACAACAATAACTCCTCCATGTGACAGCAATGGGGTAATCGTTGCAACTTTCACCGGATTAACATTACCGGCAAGGATTAGCTGGAGTACCGGTACCGGCGGTGTGATTGATACACTTACGACCGGCACCACAGATACACTCTTTGGATTTATGGGAGGGACCCTATCGGTATATGGAGTGACGATATCAGATAGCACTTTGCATGCCAGCAACACGACCAGCGCATTCGTAAATGTGCCTTTTGGTATTTCTTCAGTGATGACACCAGGCGTATGTCCCGGATTAGGATCCGAATCGGCAACAACTGCCGGCGGCACCTCGCCTTTTTCTTATGAATGGATAAATACCACTACAAACGTCATAACAAGCACTACTAATCCAGGGGCTATGCCTGAGGGTTACTATAATCTGAAAGCTACAGATGCAGCAGGATGCTTTGTTTATTTGTATAATTTATATGTCAGTGTTAACCTGGATTTTTCGATTGACTCTACTATACATATAGCTCCAGCTGTATGCCCTGGGATGGGCTCTGCAACTGTAGTACCTACAGGAGGTACAGGTACATTTACCTATAATTGGACAAACATGTCAGGCGTTACTGTTGGCACCACTAACCCAATTAGTTTGCCAAGTGGCAATTATCATGTTACAGCTACAGATGGCTCTGGCTGTTCAGAAACCAGATCTATTAATATCTATACAGTTCCAGACTTTACATTTTCAATAATGTCTACACCAGTTGTTTGCCCAGCAACAGCCAGTGCAACCGCTACTGTTACCGGAGGTACATCACCTATAACGTATAGCTGGACAAACAGCGCAGGTACCGTAATCGGAACAACGAATTCAATTAGTGGCATAACAGTTCCCGGGAACTATAACCTGACTGTTTCAGATGGCGCGGGATGTTCTTCTTCCCAGAGTGTAACTATTACTATTAATCCGGATTTTCTTATTTCTTCAACCACGACTTCTGCAATATGCCCCGGCCTAGGGTCTGCCACAGCGGTGATTGCAGGCGGAACATCACCATTTACCTATAAATGGATCAATACCTCCGGAACAACATTAGGAACAACGTCGCCAATGAGTTTACCAGGCGGGCGTTATGACCTTGTGGTTACAGACGCCTTAGGATGTACATCAGCAGACGACAGTGTGTTTATAAGCATACAACCTGACTTTACAGCTACGGTGAGTGTTACGCCTGCGAACTGTACCAATGGCATTGCTACAGCAAATATTACCGGTGGGACTGCCCCTTTTAGTTATGCATGGTCAAATGGCGCTACCTCCTCATCAATCTCAAGTTTGATAGCAGGAACCTATTATGTAAGTATAACAGATGCTTTAGGCTGTTCGATAGCATCTATTCCCGGCGATGTGGTCCAAGCAGTTACAATTACAGTAATTGCTACACCTACTCCTACAACATGTTTAGCAAGTAACGGAATCGAAACAGGTACCTACTATGGCGGTACCCCTCCTTATTCTTTCTTATGGAATAATGGAGACACAACACAAACTATAAGTGGTTTGAATAATAGTACCTATTATCTTACAGTTACCGATGTGAATGGTTGCACAGGTACCGGACATAGTGCCGTTGGTACTATTATTCCTATCTCAATAACGCCACCTACAATCACCGCAAGTGCATGTTCAACCCCTACCGGCTCTGCAAATATCATTACAATTGCAGGAGGGGCTCCACCATACTCCGTTGTGTGGTTCACTACACCTATGCAAACGGGGTATACAGCTGTAGGATTAGCACCCGGTGACTATGAGTATCAAGTGATCGATGCCGGAGGCTGTGTAAAATACAGTTCTGTTCATATTCCTCCGTTATATACAATCGGTTTATCCTTTACACAGACAACAGCGACCTGCTTACTGGCAAATGGACTAATAACCGCTTCTCCTTCCGGTGGCGTTGGACCATATACATATACCTGGTCAGGCAGCAGTGCTACAACGTCAACGCGTAATGTTACTTCCGGATCATATTATGTTACCGTAACAGATGCGCATGGCTGCTCCGCAAGTGGTTCAGATTATGTCCCAACCAATTCACCATTATCCTTAGGAATATCCACCACACCCGCATCCTGTATTTTCATTCCGGATGGCTCTATTACAGCAACAGCAATCGGCGGGATACCTCCGTATAACTATTCCATGGGAGGCTCATCATCCGGCTCTGTGACAATCAATAGCCTTGCAACGAACAATTACAGCATAAGCGTAAGCGATGCCGCGGGCTGTACTGCCTGGAATTATACAAACGTTGGATATAATGCTTCAGACAGTACTTGTTATTGTACTATAAAGGGAACAGTGTTTAATGATTATAATAATAATTGTATCCAGGACCCCGGTGAGCCGGGTATTAATGCCGTACAAATCCATTGCACAGGTTATGAGTATACATATACAGATGTTGCAGGTTTTTACTCTATGAAAGTACCTTCAGGTCCTTATTTTATTTCTGAAGAAATACCAGGCGGCTATTCGCTTTCTTCCTGCCAATCTAATATTATCCCATATACCGCAATTGCCTCGGCCGGATGTAATACTGTTATTAATTTTGCAGATACACTTATTCCAGTACCACCGATTTCAATTGATTCGGTTCATGATATTTCGGTTTGCACATGGGACTATAATAAGCCAATACCCGGATTCTCTTATTCGCAAATAACAGTTATCCACAATAACGGAGCTTACACGGAGCCATCTGTTATAGCCAGTTATTGGGCCGATGGTACAATTTATGCCCCTAGCTTTGTTCCATCAGGGTATTATTCAGGAGCACCTTATTGGTACAATACATCCGGGCTCCCTTCACTTGCGCCCGGAGGCTCTGCATCATTTTACATGAATTATTTTGTTCCCGCCAGTGTACCCTTAGGAACTATTCTTGTGTTTAAGGATACCGTATCGCGTTTCCCTCCAATGTCAAACTGGCTGAATGATGCCACGCCGTGGAATAACGTTGATTATTTTAACCCTTATACAGTTGGCTCGTATGATCCAAATTTCAAAGAAGTACAACCAAAGGGATATGACGCTCCCGGATATATCACTTATAGTGATTCAGTATTACAGTACATGGTACACTTCCAGAATGTTGGCACTTATGAAGCCCAGAATGTTGTAGTAAGGGATACGCTTGATCCGCACCTGGACTGGACAACCCTTAGCCCGGTGTATATGGACCATAAAGGGACCGTAGATATGGACGAACAAGGAAGGGTTACTTTTACATTCAATGATATTGACCTGCCACCGGCTTCTTCAGAACCATTTACAAGCAACGGCATGCTCTCCTATACTATCAAAACGAAAAGAGGATTACCTCTTGGCACTCAATTCAAGAACAAAGCATCTATTTATTTCGACTTTAATCCACCAATAATTACTAATACTACTTTAAACACCTTGTCATGGCCTCAAATGGTAAATAATGTAAATAAGCCAGAGTTATTGTCATCATTTTCATTATACCCTAATCCTGCAGACGGGGTCTGTTATGCAACTATAAATAGTGATATTGTTGTTTTTGCCGAGATACGAATTATAGACATTACAGCAAAAACTATGGTCAATAAAACAGTTTCTTTGCAAAAAGGCCAACAAATTATCACGCTTGATATAAGCCAATTGAATCCAGGAGTATACTTTGTATCCCTGTATGGTCTAGGCAGTCCTCAAACAAAGAAACTTGTGATTCTTAAATGATCCGCAATGTATACCCTAGTGCTTGTCTCGCTCAATAGCGTTCATTAGAGTATTGAACAAAAGCACAAGTATACTATGGTCATTGAAGTGACATAGCAGGAAGAATTTTGGGCAAAGAAATATTTACCTATACCGGAACTACCCAGTTGTGATTATCTTTTTTGCGGCCGTAGCGAATCTCAGCGAGTTCTTTTTTGAGCCAATTTGTAATTTCCCATGTTTCAACGGGGGGAAGCGTCATTTTATCTTCATGGAAAGTAAGGGAACAGATAGGCGCAATAGAAGCTGCAGTGCCTGTACCAAATGCTTCTTTTAGATTACCAGCGTGATATGCTGCTTCAATCTCATCAATGCTTAACGGGCGCTCTTCGACCTTCACACCTTTTTCGCGGAGGAGTGTGAGGACGCTTTCGCGGGTAACACCTTCGAGTATTGTATCCTGCTTGATATCGGGGGTGATGACTGTATCGCCGATGACAAAGAATACATTCATGGTGCCGATCTCCTGCACATATTTATGCTCAAAACCATCGGTCCAGAGGATCTGGTCATAGCCCATCTTTTTGATTTGCATGGTAGGATACATGCTCATGCCATAGTTGCCGGCTGCTTTTGTAAAACCGATACCACCCGGGAATGCACGCACGTACTGGTCTTGCACATATATATTGACCGGCTTGCTGTAATACGGGCCAGCAGGGCTTGTGATAATGATAAACATGAACTTTTCGGCAGGCCGAACACCTATGAACTCGTCTATGGCGAGCATAAAAGGGCGGATATACAGCGAAGTATCTTCACCGGTAGGTACCCAGTCGCGGTCGATGTTTATTAATTCCCGCATACCATCTACGAAGAGGTCGTTAGGAACATCGGGCATCGCCATACGTTCGGCGGAGCGGTTCATACGTTTCCAGTTGGAGTAAGGGCGGAAAATGATGGGGTTTCCTTGTGGGTCTTTATACGCTTTTACACCTTCGAAAATAGCCTGGCCGTAATGAAAAAATGTAGTGGCGGGGCTGAATTTGAGCTCATGGAATGGCATTATTTCGGGTTTTCCCCATTTGCCATTTTCATAATAAGCTATGAGCATGTGATCGGAGTAATTTTTGCCGAATTGAATATTTGCAGGATCGATCTCACCGATGCGGCTTTTTTCCACTTTTTTTATGCTGATATCTAACGAAGAAACGCTCATAATGCCTAAATTAAATTAATATTGTGAAGGTTAAGTCCAAAGATTACCAGTAGTAACTTTAGACTTAATTTTGCGCAAAGAAACAATTTTTAACCCTAAATCCCTAAGGGGGTAACCTAATTTTGTATTTGCGGGTTCAAAATAAAAGATAGATAATTTACCTTAAATGATTATTAGCTGAATATATGAATATTATTAAGTCGGACCTTGTAAGTTCTGAATCTGATGTACTGTGGGATGATATACCTGTGGCGATGCAGGCAGCTATAGTGAAACCTATACTTATATTAGTGAATGCTTATACTCCTGAAAGCGCTGAAGGCCCGCAAATATTAAAAATGCTTGATGCATGTAAGCTTACCCCTGAACAGTATAATATACTACAAATAAATAAAACCCAGCGGATAGCCTGGCATAAACTACGTGAACAGGTGGACCCGAAGATCATTTTCCTGATCGGTGTTCTCCCATCGCAACTGGGTATTTCTTCTTTGTTCCGGATGAATGTACCCAATCATTTTAATGACCGGATATGGCTGGCTACCTTATCGATAAGTGAACTGGAGCAACACCCAGATGTAAAAAAGCAGTTATGGGCAGAAGGAATGAAACCGGTGTTTATAGATGGACCGCTCCAAGAGAAATAACCTCTCCCCGGCCCTCTCCAAAGGAGAGGGTGAGGTCGAATGAGGACTTTAACCGATAAGTACTATGTTAAAATACTTCCTGGGTTTGGACTTATAACTATTTACTTGACACAGACGCCTGAGCAAATACTGAAACAATACTGGGGCTATAACAGCTTCAGGCCGCTGCAAAGGGATATCATTGGCAGTGTGCTTGATAACAGGGATACGTTTGCATTGTTGCCTACCGGGGGTGGAAAATCTGTATGCTACCAGGTACCTGCATTGATAAAAGAGGGTTTTTGCCTTGTAATTTCCCCGCTTATAGCCCTGATGCAAGACCAGGTAACAAGGCTTAAAGAACTAGACATACGTGCTGAATGCATACACTCGGGGATGCATTATAATGATGTGCGCCGCATACTGGATAATACGATGCATGGAGGGTATAAACTCCTTTATATATCGCCGGAAAGATTACAGACGGATCTTTTCCAGGATTATATGCGTGAATTTGATGTTAGCATTGTGGCAGTGGATGAGGCGCACTGCATATCGCAATGGGGACATGATTTCAGGCCGAGCTACCTGAAAATAGCTGATATAAGAGCGGTATTTCCGAAGGCACCTATACTTGCCCTTACAGCATCGGCTACTGCGGATGTGCGGCTGGATATAGCCAAGCAGTTGAAACTACAAGAGCCGGCAATATTTAAACAAAGCTTTGCGAGAGGTAATATATTTTACGACATAAGGTACAGTGAAAATAAGGCCGGAGATACGCTACATGATGTGAACAGAAATTGCAGCATCATCTATTGCAGGAGCCGCAAACAAACGGAAGGTGTGGGTAAATACCTGGCTCAAGCGGGTATAGAGACAGCGGTGTACCATGCAGGTATGAATAAGGATAACCGCGAGCATGCGCAGGAATTATGGATGAAGAATAAAGCACCGGTGATGGTGGCAACGACTGCATTCGGGATGGGGATAGATAAACCGGATGTAAGGATGGTATTGCATTATGATGCGCCAGAGCATCTTGAAGCCTACTACCAGGAAGCAGGACGCGCAGGAAGGGATGGTAAGCAATCGATGGCACTGGCGCTATATAACAGTACCGATATTAAACGGCTGCATGAAAGCATAGCCCTGCAATACCCACCAGAAGCCTATCTGCGGCAGGTATACCAGGCGGTAGTGGAATACCTGCAAATACCGATAGCCACCGAACCTGACCAGTACTACCCTTTTGATATTTTTGATTTCTGCAGAAAATTCTCGTTGCAAGCCAATGAAGCGATACATGCGCTGAAGCTGCTGGAACGGGAGGGGTTGTGGACGATGAGCGAATCGGTGTACCATCCGGCGACAATACAATTTATCGCAGACCGGCATACGCTTGATGACCTGGGGCAGGTGCATCCCGACCTGCATTATGTGACGGTAGGCTTGCTGCGGATGTATAATACCATTTTTCATTTTCCAACACCTGTAAGGGAAACGGCTATAGCGAAACAACTAAAAATGAAAATGGATGAATTGCTGCCAGTGCTGGAACGACTGGATAAAATGGAGTTGCTGAAATACAATAAGCCGGGGGAAGGGCCTCAAATGTTCTTTCATCATTACCGGGTGGACAGCAGGCATTTGGTGATAGACCTGAACAGGATACATGTTTTAAGGAAGCGACATGAGGCGCGGACCGAGGCGATGATCTCATTTTTAGAGAATAATAAGGAATGCAGGGAACGGGTGCTGCTGAGTTATTTTGGTGAAAAGCCGCAGAAGGATTGCGGGCATTGTGATGTATGCAGGGATAAAAGCAAAGCAACTGTAAATGTAAAAGACTTAAAAAAGGAATTGCTGGAAATGATAGGGCGAAATGAAGGGATGAGTATACAGAAATTGGTGGTGGGCTACCCTATTGCCGTGAGGGAACAAGTATTGGAAGTAGTGAGAGGCATGATGGATGAAGGCATTTTGATGCTAAAGAATGACCAGATAAACATTGTGAAATTATAACTACGCTACATAAGCCTGCTTAGCCAGTTCGGTACTTTTCACAACGATATGGATCTTTTCATCGAGTAAGTTTACAGCTTGTTCCATCATCTGCAGGTATTCTTTTGGGGATAAATATTGTTCTTCTTTTATAATATTCATAAGGCCCAGTATTGATGCAACGGGCCCCCTGAATTCGTGAGACTGTATAAAGGCGATATCCATTAATACTTTGTTTTGCTTTTCCACTTGTCTCATTTTTTCATCAAGGAGCTTATGTGTAAGCTCTAACTCCATAAGATGAATTGCCTGGCGGGCAAGAATACCCAGGAGTTCTTTTTGATTTTCAGATATCTCTTTTGTCTTCGTATCCATAACGCACAGGGTGCCAATATTGTTACCATCATATGTAGCTAATGCAGCACCGGCATAAAAGCGGATATTAGGTGCATTAATAACGAGCGGATTATGTGTAAACCGGGTGTCCATCAAGGCATCCGGGATAACCATTACATCCTGCTGCATGATCGTATGCGTGCAGAATGAGGTAGCCCGGGGCATTTTGAATACATCAAACCCTTTTTTAGCCTTAAACCATTGGTCGTGCTCATCAATAAGTGTTAAGAAAGCAACGGGTGTTTCATATATATCAGCTGCGAGCTTCAGGATGCCATCAATGTTCAAATTCAAATCAAAATCGAATGCTTTAAAACGGTCTACGGCATTGATCCTTGCTTTTTCTAAACTCATCATATGTACTTGATATTTACTATTTATTAATGTAAAATGCCGGTATAATGCTTGTTGAGTAATACTATAAACGATAAATATTACGTTTAGGTTTTTTACTTTTGAGGTTTATGCCTGATAAAATTCGTTTTTCGATCGTAGGGTTTGGAAATATAGGTCGTCGCCATGCCGGGCAGATATTGCAAAATGCTGACACTGAGTTAGTTGCAGTTTGCGATATTGATGCTGCTGCGAAAAACCATGTACCTAATGGTGTACCGTTTTTTACCGACCTGGGTGATATGCTCAAAATAACTGATGCGGATATCCTTTGCGTTTGCACACCTAACTACCTTCATGAGCCACATACTATTGCCGGACTGAATGCAGGGATGCATACAGTGGTGGAGAAACCAATGGCCATAAGCATAGCCGAATGTGACCGGATGATAGCAGCAGCAGAAAAAACAGGGAGGACCATATTTGCTGTAAAGCAAAACCGTTATAACCCACCAGTGCAGGAAGTGAAAAAGCTAATGGCCAACCATGAGCTTGGAGAAATATACATGATACAGGTAAACTGCTTCTGGAACCGGGGAAACGCTTACTATGCAGGCAGTGACTGGCGGGGAAAGAAGGATAAAGACGGGGGGTGCCTGTTTACCCAGTTCAGCCATTTTGTGGATATACTTTATTATCTGAATGGCCCAATCACTGAGGCGCAGGGGCGGATACATAATTATGCGCACCAGCACAATACAGAAGTGGAAGATACCGGCAGCTTTGTAATGAAAGCGGCAAATAATGCAATCATCAATTTCAACTTTACGACTTGTGCGTATGAGCGTAATATGGAAGGCTCCATCACGATCATTGCGGAGAAAGGTACCGTAAAAATAGGCGGGCAATATCTAAACACCGTAGAATACCAGAAAACAGAAGCCGCTACCCTACCCAATATAAATATTACTGCCAAGGCCAATGACTATGGCCTGTACCAGGGCTCAATGAGCAATCATGACAAGGTAATACAAAACGTAGTGGATGTGCTACATCATAACCATGCTGTAATGACGAGTGCTGAAGAAGGACGTGAGGTGGTACGGATGATAGAGAAGATGTATTATTCAATTAGCTGATTAGCTGATGTGATAATCAGCTGATGTGTATGGTTAGCCAATATTGTGATGAGATGATTAACTACTATGTGAGTTTAACCAACGTTATGATTAGCTGGTGATATACATTATCTATATCAACAATGACGCTATTGTAAACACGGCAAACACAACACTAGCAAATCCATTGGTATTTGCGAAGGCGATATTTACTTTGCTCAAATCTGATGGCTTGACGAGCAGGTGCTGGTATGTAAGCATGGTCATATAGAATGCCGCGCCGATCCAGTATATCCAGTTGAAATGGCCAAGGACGCCTGCACCAATTATAAAACCGGCAGATAGAACATGTAACAATGAAGAAACAAGCAACGCATTTTTAATGCCTATTGCTGCAGGTATAGAATGAAGTTTTTGATCGCGATCGAAGGCCTCGTCCTGGAGGGCGTAGATGATATCGAACCCTGCTACCCATGTAAGTACCGAGAAAGAGAAGAACAGCGGCAGCCACTCAAAATGCCCGGTAACTGCAAGGAATGCCCCTATGGGTGATAAAGAAAGACCTACTCCGAGTACTATATGGCAAAGGGCAGTGAAACGCTTGGTGTAACTGTAAAACAGGACGACAAATAATGCTACAAAAGACAGATAAAAACAAATGTGGGTATCGGGGTTAATAAACCAGGTGGTAGCTACAAAAAGTACTGAATTGATAATGGTAAAGAGTAATGCCTGCTGTGGTTTAATAATACCTGCAGGAATCTCTCGCTGAGCTGTGCGGGGATTGAGTGCATCGAAGCGACGATCTAAATAGCGATTGAAAGACATAGCAGCGCTGCGGGCAAATATCATGCATAGCAATATCTCTATGAGCAGCGACCAGTGAAATGAGTTATGGAAATAGGCTACTGCAAGTGTGAGCCCGATAAAGGCAAACGGGAGTGCAAAAACCGTATGGCTGAATTTTATGAGAGAAAGGTATTTCTTAAGCATATAAAAAAACGGGTACTGACTACTTTACATCAGCTTCAATACCTATTGATATTGCCTCTGGCAATGCGTTTGAATGTACAATAATGTTCTTTTGCTCAATGCCTGATTTGCCGGCCGGGTTAAATTCTACTGTTATTTCGCCTTCTGCATCAGGAGCTATGGGGTCCTGAGGAAAACTGGTTACAGTGCAACCGCAGGTAACGTCTGTTTTGGCAATAAATAACGGGTTCATGCCGGTATTTTTAAACCTGAAATCATGTTTCACGATCCTGTCTTCGCCAATGCTTCCGAAATTATATTTTGTTTCGTAAAACTGTACAGTGGTTTTGGCCATTTGAGCGGCACGCTGGCTGCGGGTAATGGTTTGCTCAGGATATATCTCCCCATGATATACCTCTCCGTCCTTTGTATAAAACACACCTTCGCCACCACCATGAAATTTACGGAAGAGGCCATTGCTGCTCACACCGGTCAATTCTATGATAACCAATGCAAAAACAGACAAAGTGAGAATGGTAAGCAAGATGGCTTTATAATTCCTATCCATTATATAAAATCATTTTTACAAAGATAATTGTAATTAAATGTAATACTCCAAAGCTATCAATTATTTAGCATTTTCCTCCCATATCTGTGCGAGGTGCACTAAAGTTTCTACGGCTTTTTCCATATCCTGCACACTTACATATTCCTGTTTGGAGTGAATGCCCATCTCGCCGGTAAACAAATTAGGGCATGGAAGCCCCATAAATGACAGGCGCGAACCATCTGTGCCGCCACGGATGCTCATGCGATGTGCGGTCATACCGGCGCGTTTGTAGGCTTCCTGGGCATAGTCCATAACATAAGGATGTTTATCAAGCACCTCTTTCATATTACGGTATTGCTCTTTGACTACAAACGAGGTAGTCATACCGGGGAACTGGGCTACCGCCTGCGCTACCAGCCCTTTCAGCCTTTCTTCGTGCTGCGCCAATTTAGCGGTATCAAAATCCCTTATTATAAACTGAACGGTAGCTTTTTCGAGGCCGCCCTCTATTGAGGTAGGATGTACAAACCCCTCCATGCCCTCCGTAACTTCGGGGCACCATTCATTCCTTGGCAGGAGGTCTATAAATGCGGCGGCGGCTTTAATGGCATGCACCATTTTACCTTTAGCATAGCCCGGATGCGCACTGATGCCATTAAAAGTAACGATCACGGCATCAGCAGAGAAGGTTTCGCCTTCGAGATGGCCGCGCTCGCCGCCATCGAGTGTATAACCAAATTGGGCACCTAACTTGTTCATATCAATAGCGGCTACCCCACGCCCAACTTCCTCATCGGGGGTGAAGAGTATACGTACCTTACCATGTTTTATTTCAGGATGCTGCACAAGGTAACTCGCCAGATCCATGATGATGGCTACGCCGGCTTTATCATCAGCACCAAGTAATGTTTTGCCGGATGCGGTAATGATATCATCGCCCAAGCGTTCTTTAAGATAGGGATGATCTTTGGTGCTGATAATAACAGATGTATCATCCGGCAGGGTTATATCCTTGCCATCATATTGTGGATGCAATATTGGTTTTACACCAGTGCCACTGCAATCAGGAGCCGTATCTACATGCGAACAAAAGCAGAGTACGGGCACATCTTTCTGGCTGGTAGCAGGGATGGTTGCATATACATAGCCGTGCTCATCAAGCTCAGCATTGCGGATACCGATCTCGTGGAGTTCTTTTACCAATATCCTGCTTAGATCTTTTTGTTTTTCGGTAGACGGTTGCGAAGGAGAAGTTGGGTCGCTTTGAGTATCCACTTGCACATAACGCATGAACCGGGTGCCTGCGGAATGTTTATAATTAAGTAATGCCATTTTATAAATTGAAGCGCAAAAATAGGTATCTTGTAATTAATTAGCTAATGTGATGATTAGCTGGTTAGCTAAATTGCAGTAGACGAGGAATTGGTTTAAATTACAAATTTGCTAATTGTATTTGCATGAATGGAATCGGGCTAAATAAAACAGATATATCACAAATTATTACGGTAACCTTCACTTTGTTTGCTGTAATAGATGTGCTGGGGTCGTTGCCTGTGCTCATATCTATTAAAAAGAAAATGGGCGATATAAATGCCTTTACTGCTACCATAGTGTCAGGAGGGCTTATGCTGCTTTTCTTTTTTATCGGCGAGCAGATGCTGGAATTTATGGGGCTTGATATTAAATCTTTCGCTATAGCGGGGTCTATTGTGATCTTTATTTTAGGGTTGGAAATGATACTTGGCCTTGAATTTTTTAAACATGATAAAGACGATGGCAATACAAGTACCCTTGTACCGGTAGCCTTTCCGCTTATAGCCGGTTCAGGGACACTGACAACTGTGATGTCGCTGAAGGCAGCTTATGAGTATTATAATATACTGATAGCTATACTGATCAATCTTGTCATTATCTATATCACCCTACGTTCTGTGAATTTCCTTGAGCGTATACTTGGGCCAGCAGGAATAGCTGTTATAAGGAAATTTTTCGGAGTGATACTGCTGGCGATTGCGGTGAAGATATTTAGAAATAATATCGGGGTGATGAAGTGAGGTGTGAAACCAAGCTAAAGCTCCTTTTCATAGCCTCATCTATATCTAAAAAGAATTCTTTAACTTTACAATAAATACTATTCATGTTCCAACTTAAGCCAAACTATGTTACTGATAGGGAAAATAAAAAGGTTGCAGTGCAACTTGATATTAAAACCTATGGGAAAATAGAGGAAATCCTTGAAAACTACAGTCTTTATCACCTAATGGAAGATGAAATTACCGGTGAACCCTTGAAAGTGAAAGAAGCAAAAGTATATTACAAGGAACTTAAAAAGAAGAAGTAATGCTTGAAGTGCATTTTCAGAAAAAATTCCTGAAAGACCTTTCTAATATTCCACCCAATACCGTCAGGAAATAGAAAATTTTGTTTTTGAGATATTACCAACCTGCAAAACACTTGCTGAGTCTAATAAATTTGAAAAGATGTCAGGTTATGAACACTATATGAAAGCAAGGTTTGGGGACTATAGGGTTGGTGCTTATTATTACAAAAACACGTTGGAATTAAGACGGGTTTTACACCGCAAAGAAATTTATCGTTATTTCCCATAGCATACTTGGCAAAAATTCAATGGAGCAATCTTCATATTCAGCATATAAAAATACTCATTTTTACTTGTTTAACCATTTTTAACCTGATTCTAATGTAATAACCGACAAGTTTTGATATTTTTGTCGTTTCCCCCAATAATATAATATGAATTTTCGCAAGATCAATAACCTAGCAGGTTGGATTACCGGGTTAACCGCTTTTATAGTTTATTTAAAAACCATGGAGCCTACCGTGAGCTTCTGGGATTGTGGTGAGTTTATCTCCTGCGCTTATAAACTGGAAGGTGGCCATGCACCCGGATTCCCTACATTAATGATGCTGCAAAGGCTCTTTTCCCTGTTTGCAGGTGGAGCAGCCTGGACGGGTGCGCCCTCGGTAAGTACACTGGGCCAGGTGGGCGCTGCAACCTGTATCAATGCACTTACGGCTGTAATGAGTGCGCTTACCATACTATTCTTATTCTGGACAGTATCTTACTTCGCTAAAAAACTGATTGCACCTGATACTGCCGAGCCGGATACTAACCAGGTGACCCTTATTATAGGTGCTGCCCTGGTGGGTGCGCTGGCTTATACATTTTCTGATACTTTTTGGTTCTCGGCTGTTGAGGCTATACCTTTTGGTACATCGCCTTTCTTTACCGTTTTTACCTTCTGGTGTATACTTAAGTGGGAGCGCGTAGCTGATAATAAACATGCAGACCGCTGGTTGGTACTCATATCACTGGTAATAGGCCTTGCTGTGGGTGTGCATCTGCTCATACTGCTGGTGATACCGCCTATAGCTATGATCTATTATTTCAGGCGCTACCAGGGGACACTGCTAGGTGGCATTACCGCTCTTGGCATCAGTGTAGTGGTACTGGCATTCATTATGTTTGGTGTAATCCGGTATATACCAAAACTGGCATCTTATTTTGATATTTTATTTACAAACAGCTTCGGTACTCCTTTCGATGTGGGTGCTATTACCTTCCTTCTATTACTGGCTGCAGGACTGGTGGCTTTATTGCTATATGCTAAAAAGCGGAATCATTATGTGCTCCACATCAGCACATTGTGTACGATGTTTATCATCATTGGTTATTCCACTTATTTCTCAGCGATAATACGTGCTCGTGCCGGTGTGCCGGTGAACATGACCAATCCGAGCAACCCTAACAGCTTCCTGGATTATGTGGATCGTGAGCAGTTTGGGCAGCAGCCAATTTTCTTCGGGCCATACTTCACCAGCCAGCCAAGTGAGTTTGATACCTCAGAGAAATTATATGCCCAAACAACAGTTAATGGGAAAGACCAGTATGAAGTAGTGGGTAAAAAAATGACACCGATATATAGCGGTGACCAGAGCCATTTCTTTCCGCGTATTTATGATGGCAATGATCCAAACCATGTGAACTTTTACAGAAGCTTCCTAAATCTTGCCAAGGGAGATGAGCCAACTACAGGAGATAACTTAAAATATTTCTTTGGCTACCAGATGAACTGGATGTGGTGGCGCTTCTTTATGTGGAACTATGCCGGCCGCCAGAATGACCAGGAAGGCCAGTGTGACCCACAACGCGGCAACTGGATATCAGGAATATCTTTTATTGACAATATGCGTGGGCTTGGAAATACTGATAAAATGGGCGATGGTTATAGTACCCTTGGACACAACAAATTATATTGTCTGCCATTGATCTTAGGGATACTGGGGCTTGTATACCAGTTCAATCGTAATAAGAAAGAGGGCATCGTGATACTCACTTTATTTTTCTTTACAGGTATCGCAATCGGTATCTTTTTGAATATGCCACCATTGCAGCCCCGCGAGCGCGACTATGCGTTTGCAGGGTGTACGTATACATTTGCTATTTGGATAGGGTTAGGCGTATTGATGCTGCACCAATGGTTTATGAAAATGACCAAGGACCCTGTGGCAGCATATGGCGCCATAGCGCTTAGCCTTGTGGCAGTACCCGCATTAATGGCAAAGGAAGAATGGAAAGACCATGACCGCTCCAAAAAGACACTGGCACGCGCCGTGGCATTTAACACGCTCTCTTGCTGCGCGCCTAATGCAGTATTGTTCACTTATGGTGATAACCAGACCTACCCGCTTTGGTATATGCAGGAAGTAGAAGGTTTCCGCAAAGATGTGCGTGTTATCAATACAAGCCTGCTGGGTATTGACTGGTATATTGATGAACTCAACTACCGGATCAATGATGCAGATGCTGTGCCAATGATCTGGAAAAGGGAAGACTATCTCGGAGACCGGCATAACTACATACAGTATTTTGATAACCCCACGTTGAAAATACCAAAAGACCAGTACTTTAACCTGGCTGATGTATGCAATTTCATGGATAGCAAGGACCCGGCAAATATGGCCGGAAGAAGAGGTGGTGATGAGGTGAATTACATGCCGATCAAAAACTTCTTTGTACCAACACTCAGTAAGGAAGAACTGGTAAAAAGAGGCATGGTAAATGCGGCAGATACCACCCGTATCGTTACAGAAATGAAGTGGGCATACCCTAAAGGGACAGCATATAAAGGCGATATTGCCGTACTGAATATAATAGCTGCAATAGCTAATGATGGCTGGAAGCGCCCATTGTATTTTGATGCCGGCCTTCGCCAGGGTGATTATGGAGGTACGGGAGATTACTTCCATATGGAAGGCGATGTGTACCGGCTAATGCCATTCAAATACAATGATTCAGGGAAGATAAACCAGCCTGTACTGGGCACTATTAATACGGAAAAGAGTTACGACTTGTTTATGAATAAATTTTTATGGGGTGGTGGCGAGCGTAACGATGTTTACTTTGATGAGCCAAACCGCCGTGAGTTTTATACCTATCGCCTCGATGCATCTTTCCTGGCAAATGCGCTCACTTCTGAAGGTAAAAAAGATGAAGCTGTAAAAGTGCTGGATAAAGTAATGACGGGCATTACCGAACATTCTTATTATTATGATTTTACAGCTTATTATATGGCAGCTGCTTACTACCATGCCGGCGCTATAGCGAAGGCAAAAGACCTGTCGATGAAAATAGTGCGTAATGCGGAAGATGATGTGAACTGGGTTGCCAGCCTTAATGAAGATTCCAAAGCAAGCATGAGTAGTGATGTGAACCAGCAATTCCAGGTGATGCAGTCGTTAGGCACTACTGCTTACCAGTGTGGCGACAGTACAACTACAAAACAGATATACAATAAAATGCAGGCTTTGATGCCTAAAGTAAAGGAACTGCTTAATACGCGCGGACGGCAACAACAGGCCGGCGAAGAAGAATAATTGATCAGTTATCAGGGAATTGTATTGAATATAAGAATGGCGCAAGAAAATCTTGCGCCATTCTTATAAGTTATTTTCTCTGTTTTTCTGATAATTCCTATTCCATTTTCTAAATCTTCTCTGCTGGTCAAATTATTTATACTGCTTTATCGTTTGCTGTGCTTTTTAAAATCTATACTACTCGTGCTCCAAAATAACATCCCTGCGTGGATCACTATCTCTAATTTTGCTTAACTTAACTTTAGGTGCAGGATCTTCATCCACTTTATCAATAACTACCTTATCCTGCGATACCTTTATGATATAATATTTTTTGTTGCCAGATGTAGTGCCAATGAAAAGCTTCTTTGCTTGCAGATACCTTCCATCAGCATAAATATCTACATGATATGATCCTTCATCCAGCAATTTGCTATAATATAACCCATCGGCATCAGCCCTGATCTCCTGTACCAGCTGGTTTTGTTTACTCAGTCTGATCACTGCTCCCGGTAAAGGTTTATTATTTTCATCAACGATCTTTCCCTCTAATATGCTATTTTGCGCATAGGAAATATTACAGGTAAACATTAAAGCTATAATAGTAAAAAGCAGTGTGCAATTTTTCATAAACGAAATTTACATTATAAAGGTAACAAAATAACATTTATGCTTAATGACATTCTCAGTGCCGCCAATCTATATGCTGATGGGCTGAAACACGTACAGGAAAAAAGAGACCAGTGGCTAAAAAAGCATGTGGAGCTCAAAGACCACCTTAAGGAAGTAGCCGATTATCTGAATACGAATGCCTCTTATAAGCAGGGATTTTTTGTAGATGTGCTGCATGCATTTGATGAAAATATGAATGGCACCAGCGCTACCCTACCATCCTTAACCTTACGTTCGGGGCCAATGCCCATGCTTGTGCTATTCAGGAATAATATGGGCGAGAAGAGAGATTATATTGAAGAAGGCTTCCACCTCACGTTTACCCCAACGATAACCGGGCAGGTGGTAGTATTATTACTGCCCCACCAAAACCCACTGAATAAAGCACAGCAACAATACAATACACTCAACGTTATTGATGAGCCTGAAAAGCTTAGTATGGATATTGTAGACGAGATCATCAGCAAGGGAATAGAACTGGCATTCTACAGCAGTTTTACCGGCATGAGTGAGCAACAGAATGAAGAGCAGCAACAACCGGAACAAAATATACAAGATCGCAACCCAATAGGTTTTAAACTACATGAGACTACAGAAAAGGTTAAATAAGGTTTACCAGTTAATCCCTGTGTTATTGTTTATTGCTGCCTGCAATGGTGAAAATAAACCGGCAACCCCATTTGAGACAAATGGGAATAGCAGCAATATGGTGAATGTGCCAGCTATAATATCTTATGATATTATAAACGAATATCCGCACGATCCAACTGCTTTTACGGAAGGGCTGGAATACAAAGATGGTTTTCTTTATGAGAGCACCGGGCAATACGGCTCATCAGATATACGTAAGGTAGAATTGAAAACCGGTAAAGTATTGCTATCTAAAAGCATGGAGCCAGAATACTTTGGAGAGGGGTTGACCATACTTAATGGGAAAATATACCAACTTACTTACCGGGAAGGAAAAGGATTTGTATATGACCTCAAAACACTAAAGGAAGAAAGAACGTTTTCTTTTAATACTCCAGAGGGTTGGGGTATGACAAATAATGGTGCATACCTCATATTTGATGACGGCACAAATGTGCTTCATTATATTGACCCTGCTACTTTTAAAGAAATAAAACAGCTTGCCGTAACAGACGAGCATGGCCCGGTAAATGAGATCAATGAACCGGAAATGATACATGGTTTTATCTATGCTAACCAGTGGCGAACCGATTACCTGCTAAAAATAGATACTACAACAGGACGTGTAATAGGCCGGGCGGATCTTGGCAGTCTAAGACAAAGAGCCGGGATACCACCTCCATCAGGAAGAAAGAACGGGCCTGATGTACTAAATGGGATTGCTTATGATGGAACTAATAACAGGATATTCATCACCGGTAAAAACTGGCCTAAACTATTTGAGGTACGGTTAGATAATTGACCAAAGCGCTAAAGGTTTATGAAAATATTATACAATAAACCGGCCAGTTTGCACGATCAGGCATTATTATTGTATAGTCGATAGCAGTACATTTGAACAATAATTTTCTAAACACGTTATGAAGTTATCCCTGGAAGGAGTAGTACCGGTGCCATTGCGTGAAAAAGTGAGCATAGGCATGAGCGGAATGTGGAATACATCTGTTTCTTTTAATAAAGGTGATTATGTTTTTATACAAGCGCCATCAGGTACGGGCAAGACTACTTTGATACATATTCTTTACGGTTTACGAAATGATTATACCGGGGATGTAAAATGGCAGGGCAAGTCGCTAAGCAGCACAGATAATGAAACACTTGCGGCAATGCGCACTAAAAACATCAGTGTCATTTTCCAGGATATGCGCTTGTTTCCTGAGCTAACTGCGTGGGAAAACATAGATATTAAACGCCGCCTTACAAATACAGTAAATGAAAATGAGGCAAATGAATGGATGGACAGACTGGGGCTGGAGGATAAAAAAAACTCTATAGGCAGCACCCTGTCTTATGGAGAACAGCAACGTGTGGCCATAGTGCGGGCGTTGATGCAACCATTTGAATGGTTGCTGATGGATGAGCCCTTCAGCCACCTGGATCATGCCAATACCCAAAAAGCCATATCACTGATATTGGAAGTAGTGAAAAAACATAAAGCCGGTATGTTGCTTGCAGACCTTGATGAAAACACTTTTTTTCCATATACCCAAACGATCATACTGTGAGTGATAATACGCAAAAAAACATGCTGAGCAAGTTGCTGATGCGTACACAGCATAAATCAAGGCTTTGGGCTGCGCTGTTGGCATTGTGTATTGGTACTACCCTGCTGCTATTGAGCGTAATGATCTGGTGGAATTTCAGAGAGTTGCTTTATGGTAATAACCAGAAAGACACTTTGGGCAGCACCTTCCTTATTATAGGTAAAAGAGTGACGGAGCAAAATATGGGTGTGGCAAATGCGACCGTATTTCAACAAACAGATATTGACTCATTAAAACTGGCGCCCCAGGTAGAGGATGTAGGGGTAATTGCATCAAATCATTTTCCGGTATATGCAATGATGGGCGGTAAACTGCCGCTAGCCACCGACCTACCACTCGAGAGCATACAAGACAAGTTTATTGATAAGATGCCTGATGACTGGAAATGGGAGCCCGGATCGAGGAGCCTGCCGATTATTGTTTCATCTCAGTTCCTTGATATTTACAATTACGTATTTGCTCCAAGCCAGGGCCTGCCACAACTTTCAGAAAGCTCGGTAAGGTCAATTGCTTTGAATTTGAAAGTAGGTGAAGGGGATAAATCAGAGTTATTTTCCGCGCATGTTGTTGGTTTTTCGGACCGGATAGGATCTGTACTGGCACCACAATCATTTATAGACTATGGCAATAAAATGTATGGCAAACAGGGCGAGGCTTCAGCACCATCGCAGTTGATACTAAAAACAAAAGACCCATCTGATACTAAATTTGCAGATTACCTGCAACGCCATGACTATGCAACTAATTCACAAAACCTGAGATGGAGTAAAATAAGGGCAATAGTAGAGGTGGTGACAAGTGCCACAGGAATACTGGCACTGCTGCTTATGGGCATAGGAACGCTTGTATTTATCCTCTTTATAGAACTGACAATTGCCCGCGCGCAACACTCGCTCACACTGCTATTGCAGGTGGGTTATAGCCCACATTACCTTAGCCAGTTTATGATAAAGCGATTTATGCCAATGGTTTTGGGAACGGTTATTTTTTCTATGATCATTACAATTGTTGCACAAATTGCAACATCCGGTATTGTAAAATCCCAGGGGCTTGTATTGCCCTTAATACCGGGCTGGCCTATATGGGTTGCACTAATTATAAGCACCGGCATACTTACCTTACTCGTAACTAAATCTATCAGTGGCGCAATAAAGAAGAGATAAGTACTATAGTTTTCTTTTAGACAATATCGAGATAATGTCGTTTGCCATACTTCATGATGTAAAGTCACAACTATCCGAAACTTTTTTGCCTGAATAGCGGCCATACCTTTGGTTAAGAACGACCAAAACACAAAAATATGGGGCTATTCAAACGTAGTAAAAATAATAACAAACCGTTACTGCGCCAAATTCTGGATTTAATAC
>CAIRZD010000433.1 GCA_903882965.1 uncultured Bacteroidota bacterium | reverse complement strand
TAATCCCAAAGAAGTGGGAACTGGATATTTGAATGTACTTGGTGACTTTGTTGCTTCTGGTGATAATAAAGCGACTACATATCATGTTGGGGCTGATGCTGGTATAGATGCAACGGTGACATATGTTGATACATTATTAGGGGCAAAAACTTTAACCTTCAAAAAAGGACTTCTGACAAGTCAAGTATAGGGGGATTATATGGCGGATTATTTAATTGAAAAAGTGGGCGAAAATGATGTTCAGGTAATTCTCATAATTCCATCCGAAGATATTGATGGAAACCCTATATCCATAGCAGGAGATACTATTCATTACGGACAGACAAAAATAGATGATGAATTGAAAATTGCTTCTGCTCAACTAGAAGTTTGGAATGGTATTCTTCAAGACCCCAAGACGTATGCTCAAAGTCAATTGGATGTCTTTCAGGCTAAGGTAGATAGGTTAAATCAGATACAACAGGCTATGGACGGTATAAATAATCAAAAGATTGATACTCGGTCAGTAATAACCGCAAAACCAATATCGGGAGGATTATCAAATGCAAAAACAAATTAACGAGCTTACTGATTTAGAGTTAGCCCAATTATCAACGCAATTTCATCAACAATTTATTCAAACCCAATCTACCTTAGTACAGATTAACCAAGAGATTGAAAATAGATTAAAAATATTAGAAAAAACCAACATTAGTAACTAAGAGGACATATGCCATATCAAGGGCCGGAGAGAAGGAACGGACACACAGAACGACTTGAAGAATGTAGGGAAGGATTCGCAAGACTTGAACAACATTTATCCGAATATCCAGGGGTAAGGGACAGGCTTAAAGTGGTAGAGATCAAGCAAGAACAACTCGAAAAGGGCGTTATGACCAATGCTATTATCGGTGGGATTATCGGGGCTTTAATCGGTTCTGGTGCGGCTCCGGCTGTATCTAAACTGGTGAGCTTATGGATAAAATAGAAGTCAAATGTCGTTTAGGCGGGGGCTGTTCATCAAAGGGTAGTGGACGGTGTGATAAGGACTGTCCGTACTGGGAAGAAAAGGAGAGGAAATAATGGATATTCAAACATTTTTAACAAAACATTGGGTAGAAATAAGCGTGGGCTATTTGCTTGTTCTTAAAGTCCTTACGGGCATTCAGGACGCCGTAGACGCGGAGCCCAAAGACCTTAAACCACCGTTTGGGAAGATTATTTATTACATGAAGGCGTTGTCTGGGTATTTAGGAACGGGAAACAGGCCGCAAAGCATAGGAGGGGCAAAATGAACGTATTTATCGCAGCCATTGAATCCGCATGGGCAGCACTAAAAGCGGAGATTCTTAAAGCAGAAACAGAAATTGTAATAATTGTCAAGGCATTGTGGGCCGCAGATAAGCAAATTATCATGGCAGATTTGAACAAGGCATTGACAGCCGCAGCCGTAGCTTTACAGAACGAACAGCCCGGAATAGACTCCAAGGCTATGTTCGCACAGCTTGAGGCTATCGCTATCGCTCAGTTTGCAGGATTGGTAGCTCAGTTAGTCTATGCTGATGT
>CAIRZD010000432.1 GCA_903882965.1 uncultured Bacteroidota bacterium | reverse complement strand
TATGTTTTTAGCTTGCCCACCAGAAGGTTTTAAACCTTATGTGCACTATTATGAAGCAGAAGCAGCCTTCGATCAAAAATATGCTGAATCACTTGGAATGCCAATTGACAAAATCAATTTTGTTGATGTAGAGGAAAAAACAATCGAGCACCTATTTTTTACAATAGAAGAAATTTGTGACAAAACGATCGCAGCAAAACACAAACAAAATGCAGCACATTTATTCGTTGTCGATAGTTTAGACGCTTTGACATCTGAAAGCGAAATGAAACAAAAATTCGATGATGACAAAACCTTTGGGATGGGTAAACAAAAGAAATTAGGGGAATTATTTAAAAAGCTCTGTATGAAAATGCAGGATGCTAATATGCATTTAATGATAATTAGCCAAGTTAGGGACAATATTACAACTATGCCTTTTGCACCTAAATTCAGGCGTAGCGGTGGTAAAGCGTTAAAGTTTTATTCGACAAGTGAGCTCTGGCTGGCAGAAGTTAAAAAACTTAAAACTACCACAAATATTGTATACGGAGTTATTTGCAAAATGCGCATAACAAAAAATCGCACAGGAAAGAACTATCGTGAGTGCGAAGTACCGATCATTTATAGTTTTGGCCTGGATGAGATTTTTTCACTACTCCGTTTTTTATCCTCTGACGACGTACCACCAGAATTTAGGATTAAGGTAACAAAAGGTGTCTACGAATGGAAAGGAATTAAGGATAAAATTAATGAATTGGTGGCTGTTATTGAAAGCGAAGGCACACTTTATTCTGATCTTGTTCAACAGGCTCAAGATGCATGGGATGCAATAGAAGAAGAAGCAGAAGTGGGTAGAAGAAATAAGGTTGAATTACTTTTACAGCACTCTGCAAATAAAGACAAACCAAAACCTGCCAAACTTGTTTTTACCCGGCGAAATGTTATAGGTGAAACTGAGACTAAAGAAACCACTGAAACAGGAGAAATAGGAGAATGATTATAACTAATCCTAATGCCATAGAGAAATCTATGGCATTATTGCTTGCTGACCTACACTTGCACCAAAAACCGGATTGGCGATTCATTTACTATCAGGATTTTATAAACGAACTCCTATTATCGGATTTCCGCTCGCTACCAATGGTTCTTCTTGGAGATGTATTTGAAGTCAAGGATAAACTTGATAGTCGCGTCATCAATCAGTTCCTGAACCTGGTTCTTAAGTGGGCAGAAAAACAAGAAGTTATTTGGATTGTCGGACAGCATGATAGTTATATTCCTGGTGTTGCAACGCTGGAAGGCTTGCAACACGTTCCGAATATTCATATCGTATCAAAAGACATTTATCCAAAAGAAGGCGTAGCTGGCTCCAATGCCATATGCTGCGTACCGTATATGCGTGATTTAGCTGATTATCGAAAATTGTTAAAAACCGTACCGGATAATGCAACTGTTTTAACTCATATACCAATTGTTGAGGCTCTAATTCAGATCGGTGCAACGAATACTGATGGTATCAGTGTAGAAGAATTCAACAGATTTAAAACTGTCATCAGTGGCGATATACATAATTACGTGGATATCAAGAACTTCCATTATGTTGGGGCAACTTCCCAACGAGATTGGAGGGATAAAAATGTCGAGCCACAAATAGGTGTTTTAACCACTGATCACAGGCTAATGCGTATACCTTTGAACGCACCTGAGCATATCGAAATTAAGAACTTAAAGCAATTAACGAGTATTGAAACGTCAGATAAACAATACGTCATTAAGATTCTAACGGAAAAAATGGAACTTAAGCGATTGGCAGCAATTCGTAAATTACCCAATGTTTTAAATGTTATTTGGGAACCGCCTGTAGTTGAAATCCTTCAAACGACTTTACCTGAACAGGAAGCCTTAATAGCACCGAGTGCTATACTTCAAGCACATTTAGAACAAGCCGAACGACCAGCAGATACCACGATAGCAGACCTATTTGAAATTGGAACAGAACTTCTTGATAACACATACAAACAAATCTACAGTAGTGCTGTAGCGATAGGCGATAACACTGAAACCGAACTATCATAATGTATTTATTAGAGGTAGCAATATCCTATTTTATGCCTTTCGGAAAAGACATACTTTGGAAAGTAGCTGAAGGCGCAATTCTTGTAAATGGAAAAATAGACGATACTGAAAGTAGTAATGAAAGCGGTAAATCATCGCTGCTCGAAGCCCCTTATTGGTGTTGGACGGGTAATACAGTAAAATCAGTACCAGCAGCCGACGTAGTTCATTTAGGTCAAACTAATACAGAGGTTAGCACCAAATGTATGTTTGATGATGGGATTTATATCTTTAAACGAGTTTGGTCAAAATCGCTTAAGTATGTCACTATAACACAGCCAGATGGTACGGTAAAAACATTTCATAATAGCACTGACGGTACAAAGGCAATATTAGAGATAATTGGACTATCCGCAGATTTACTATCCCTGGTGGCATTCTTTGGAAAGAAGTTTAATACGTTCAGTAAACTCGAACCTGCGGATAGAGCTAATCTAATAGATATATTAGCAAAGGGAGCGCAATGGGAAGAAGCATCCCAGAGATCCG
>CAIRZD010000431.1 GCA_903882965.1 uncultured Bacteroidota bacterium | reverse complement strand
GGGCAATATATTTTTAATTTTTCTGTTTCTTTATATAAACTTCTATATATCAATGATAAGGGCAACGATATTTTCTATAGCATTTATTTTTTCTTCCGTCAAGTGTTTTGCGCAGGAAACGGGGTGTTTTAAAACTGAAACGGATAATAGCCTCTCATTGGAGACCAATATTGACTTTAGCAAGTACGATGCATTTTTTGTGGGAGAGTTTCATGGGGTATATGCAACGCCGGAAATAAAACTGGCGCTCATAAAATATGTGAATCAACATAATGGTATTACTGATGTTTTTATGGAGATAGGTTTAAGTGCAGCGTTTCTTTATAATGCTTACCTAACAACAGGTGATACAACTTTGATAACTCAGCCACTTCTTTTATACCGATACAAAAGGCCCGAAATTGATTTCTGGAAACGGCTATATGAATATAATAAAACGCTTGATCATAAAATAACAATAAGGGGTATGGATTTTGAACGTGTGGAATTTTTAAAAGTACTGAAGATGCTTATGCCGATGGGGAAAGATGAGCCTGCGGAAATCGCGACAACGTTATCTTTTATTGACACTATAAATATGAACAGGATATCGTACCAGGATGATATACAGGACTCCATTTATGAAAACATACGCAGTGTTATGAAGCAACACACTGATGCATGTGCGCAATACTATGGAGCTAATTTCAGTATAGTTGCAGACATCCTGTTTAATGAAAATACTTTTAAGCGGTTTGGCATGAGGAATAAGACGATGTACCACAATATGCTTAAGCAAATAGCGGAGAGTGGTATTAAGAAGCTTGTGACGTTCAATGGAGTACAACATGCTATGAAAGACAAAGGGATATTGTGCGGAGACCTGAACGGGAACAAAGCTTTCAAAAATAAATTGGCAGATATTACGTTCACTTGTGAAAACTGTTATGATTACAATGGTACATTTTCGCATCCGGGAGGCACTACACGCGCTTTTGAAGCACCTTACAGAAAAGGAGTGGATATGAGTGATGAGTATAGCAAGTATTTTAATAATGCCTGCAAATACACATTAGTACCATCAAGCGTGAGTGATAAAAGACAGGTTCGAAAATATTCAGACTATATCATCTTAATAAAAGACCAACCTAAGTTTTAGTGGGATACGATCAAGGCATTTTCTTGAACTTGTAAGTGGTGAGTGTAAAACCATTTGTTTCGTAGAAGCGATGCGCATCTTTGCGTTTCATATTTGAGCAGACTTCAAGCACGGCATAGTTTTCATTGTTTACGCGCTCTTCAAGGGCTTCTAAAAGGAGCTTGCCGGCGCCAAGGCTCCTGTATGGAGCGAGCACGTACATCTCCTGTATTTCGTATACGAGTGCACAGTGATGCAGCAGTACCTGGCCATGGCAACTAAGGTAGCCTATTGTGTTATCGCCGACCGTGGCGACGAGATAGTGGGTGTTGCTAGTATCAAGACAGGTCTCATAGCATTGCCTGAGTAAAGACTTATCAAAGTATTCACTTGTGAGGTCTAAGATAAAATCATAAATGGCATCAAAGTCGGCTATTGTAGCCGGGCGGATGAGGACGTTATTCATGAGCGTGCTTTGGTTCAAATATAAAGAAAAAGCCCCTGATTGCTCAGGGGCTTTTGGTTGTGTGTGTTTGTATATTATCTTAATGCTTGAACTGTGGTATGAGTTCCTGCGCCAGTTTCACGAGTTTGGCAAGGCCTTCTTCGGGGAGGTTGCCTTTTTTGAATTCTTTCAGTACATCTGAATGTTTCAGCTCCATTTGCTGCAGGAAAGTTTCTTCAAATGCCTTTACATTTTTCACCGGAACTTCACGGATGAGGTTATTAGTACCGAGGTATATCATAGCTACCTGTTTTTCCACGCTGTATGGATTGAACTGGAGCTGCTTGAGTATTTCCACGTTACGGGCACCTTTATCAATGATGTTTTTGGTAGTGGCATCTAGGTCACCTCCGAATTTGGAGAAGGCTTCCATTTCGCGGTACTGGGCCTGATCGAGTTTCAGGGTACCTGCTACTTTCTTCATTGACTTGATCTGCGCGTTACCACCCACACGGCTTACAGAGATACCTACGTTGATCGCAGGGCGGATACCAGAGTTAAACAGGTTAGACTCAAGGAATATCTGGCCATCAGTGATGGAGATAACGTTGGTAGGGATGTAAGCTGATACGTCGCCCGCCTGTGTTTCGATAATAGGTAATGCAGTAAGTGAACCACCACCTTTTACGAGGTGCCTGATGCTTTCAGGAAGGTCGTTCATTTGCTTGGCAACTTCGTTATTATTGATAACCTTGGCAGCACGCTCGAGCAAGCGGCTATGCAGGTAGAATACATCACCGGGGTAAGCTTCGCGTCCCGGAGGGCGACGGAGCAGCAACGATACCTCACGGTAAGCTACGGCTTGCTTGGAAAGATCGTCATAAATGATCAATGCAGGACGGCCTGTATCGCGGAAGAACTCGCCGATTGCAGCGCCGGCAAACGGAGCGTAGAACTGCAATGGAGCTGGCTCAGAAGCAGAGGCTGCAACTATGGTAGTATATGGCATAGCGCCATTTTCTTCCAAAGTTTTCATTACCTGTGCAACTGTAGAGGCTTTTTGCCCGATAGCTACGTATATGCAATATACAGTGTTGCCTGCGGCATGAAATTCTTTTTGGTTGATGATGGTATCAACGCAGATAGCGGTTTTGCCGGTTTGGCGGTCACCGATCACTAATTCGCGCTGACCACGACCAATAGGGATCATTGCATCAATCGCTTTGATACCTGTTTGCAATGGTTCTTTAACCGGCTCACGGAAGATAACGCCGGGGGCTTTACGCTCCAGTGGCATTTCATAAAGTTCGCCCTGGATAGGACCTTTACCATCAATAGGCTCACCCAGTGTATTTACAACACGGCCAGCCATACCATTACCTACCTGAATGGAGGCGATCTTATTGGTACGCTTTACTTTGTCGCCCTCTTTAATAGCCATGTAGTCGCCCATAAGTACGACACCTACATTGTCTTCTTCGAGGTTAAGCGCGATGGCTTTAACACCATTTGCGAATTCAACGAGTTCACCCTGGCGTACGCCATTAAGGCCATATACGCGGGCAATACCATCCCCGATCTGTAATACAGTACCTACTTCTTCGAGGGTAGCCGCGTCGTCTACGTGGCTAAGCTGTTGGCGCAGTATCGCCGATATTTCATCCGGTTTAATATCAACCATAATTATAAATTAAAAATCAAAAATTAAAAATCAAAATCTCAAATTGTCCGCCATCTTTTCAGACGAGTTCAGACTAAAATTTACTAATGTAACTAGTATCTACTATTTTAGATTTAACATCGTTAAGATGTTTCTTAACGCTTGCATCATAAAGTTTGTCTTCGACTTCGAGCACAAAACCACCAATGAGGGAATCATCAACGACCGTTTTGAGATCGATGGTATCATTTGGCATGTACCCGGCAATTTTGGACTCCAGTGTTTTCTTTATAGCGCTGTTCATAGGAGTTGCTGTGGTGAGCGTTACTGTACGAATGTTCTTCAACACATTGTATTGCTCAATAAATGCAACAGCTATGGGGTGCAGGTTAAGTTCACGACCTTTAGCCACCAACAGGTTTACGAAAGCATGGGTGATCTCATTAACATTAAAGCGCTTGAGGACCTCGTTAATGACACTAAGTTTTTTGTCGCCACTAATAACGGGGCTATTGAGCATCACTTCAAAATCGCGGCTTTGCGCACAAATTTTGTGGATCACCTGCATGTCACTCAATACTGCGTCCAGGCTGTTTCTTTCTACGGCCAGGTCGAGTACTGATTTAGCGTAACGCGCTGCAAGACGGGGATTTTGCATAATTCTAATTAGTTCAGTTTAATATTTTCAGCGAGCATGTTCATATAAGCTTCCTGACCTTCTGCCGCGCTGAGTTGTTTGCGTAATATTTTTTCAGCTACTTCGATAGCGAGTGTGCCTATTTCATTTTTCACTTCAGTAAGTGCGGCCATTTTCTGCTGCTGAATCTGCTGCTGCGCGTCAATGATTATTTTATTGGCTTCTTCTTTAGCCTGGTCTTTGGCGTCATTAACGATACGGTCTTTAATATCCTTAGCGTCTTTTAGCATTGCGGTACGCTCTTCGCGAGCCTGAGCGAGCAGTTTTTCGTTTTCTGCTTTCAATTGGCTCATTTCGCTTTTTACGCGCTCAGCGGTAGCAATAGAATCAGCTATGCCTTTTTCGCGTTCGCCCAAAGAATCGAGTATGGGTTTCCATGCGAATTTGCGGAGGATAAAGAAAACAGCGAGGAACGCTACGAGCGTCCAGAAGAATAAACCGAGTTCCGGGGTTAATAAATCCATTTTATTTAAGTTAAATGGTTAAAGTGTTAATTAGTTAAAAAGCTAAAAAGTAAAAAACGTTTGGTTTCTAACTTTTGATTTTGTGTTTTAAAATAACTGCATCCTCTGCCCTATGCGTTGGATGCAGTTATACTTTCTTTGGCCGACTACTAAACGAAGATAGCGAGGATGCCTGCGATAACCGCAAACAGAGCCACACCCTCAACGAAGGCAGCAGTCAGGATCATGTTAGCGCGGATGTCGCTCATTGCTTCGGGTTGGCGGGCGATAGCTTCTACCGCACCTTTACCGATCTGGCCGATACCAACGCCTGCGCCTAATGCAGCGATGCCTGCGCCTACAGCGCCACCAGCTTTCGCCATGTCGCCGGCTAACATAATTGTGTTCATTAAAACGGACATGTTATTATGGTTTTTGATTAAAAAAAAACTCTTTGTTATAAATATTTACTCTTTTACTTAATGTGCTATTCCTTCGCTTAATTCTACATGATCAGTGTCGTGATCGCCTTCTATAGCCTGCCCGATAAATACGGCAGTAAGATTTGCGAAAATGAATGCCTGAATTACTGCAACCAGCAATTCGAGCATGAACATGAATATGGAGAAAGCTAATGAAACTATTACGAAACCACCGCCTACATATACATTGAGCAGTGCAAATATGAATATAAGGCAAATAACGCTGAGGATAACGATATGGCCCGCAAGCATATTTGCAAAAAGACGTATCATCAATGCAACCGGTTTAATGCAAAGAGACATTACCTCGATAAGTACCAGCAGGCACTTAACCAGGAATGGTACATTTGGTGGATTGAGCAAGTGGCCCCAGAAATGCTTGTTGCTGTTAGCCATCATAACTACGAAGGCTACAAGAGCAAGGCATGCTGTAACAGCTATATTGCCGGTGAAGTTAGCGCCACCGGGAAGCAGGCCAAGAAGGTTATTGATCCAGATAAAGAAAAATATAGTAAGAAGCAGGGGAAGGAATCTTTTGTACTTATGGCCCAGGTTTGGTCTTGCAACTTCGTCCCTGATAAATATGATAATAACCTCAAGCGCATTCTGCATGCCTTTAGGGGCAGTATTTGCTTTGTATTTTTTGGCTGCCGATGTCAATACCCATAATAATATGACAACACCGAAAAGCATGCTTAGTACATTCTTAGTAACAGAGAAGTCGTAAACTTTGGAACCATCAACGGCCAATACTTTTTCCTTCATTACTTTTTCAATATAAAGGCCTTCGTATTCGTTGCTGAGTTTTTTGCCATCAGCATCTTTATGCCATTCTTCGAAATGTGAAGATGAAAAAACTTTTACGCCAATGCCGGGTTGGTAAATGATCATTGGCAGCGGGAATGCAACCGGTTTTTCAGTGCCATCAGCATTTTTGAGGCTAAATAAGTGCCATTCGTGAGAATCAGAAACGTGGCCAAACACCAATTCTGTGATATTAATGCCTTTTTTTTCTTCGGGTGCCGGATTAGCACCTTGTGTAGGGGTATTTTCGTGATTTCCCGCATCTTGCGCAAAAGAAGAAACAACGCTGCCGGATAGCCCGAAAACCAATATGAATAAGGAAAAGAGACGTTTACAACTCATCACCGCTCTGAAATTTTGCGCAAAGATATGGGTTTTATGTTCAAAAAAAAGTTCTTTTAGCGTAAAAACCCCAAACCCCTAAAGGGGCTTAGC
>CAIRZD010000430.1 GCA_903882965.1 uncultured Bacteroidota bacterium | reverse complement strand
GCATCAAGCATGGCTTTCGTCACTCGTCCTGGTGGATACTGATATTAATAGGTGTTGCCAACCTCACCCCCCAGTTTATGTTCATGGGGCACCCTTCAAGAGATTTTGCATGGCCTTTACTTATTATTATCGGCGGCCTTGCCATAGCATTCCGCCCCCGCAGAAAAGAATTTTGCTTCCCGCAGCGCCCTATGGACTCTTCTATTAACAACGACAGTAACCTGAACATAGATGTCACCTTCGGCGGTAAAAAAGAAGTGGTTACCTCAAAAGACTTTAGAGGTGGCTTAGTATCTGCAACATTTGCCGGCTGCGAAATAAACCTTACCCAGGCCGATTTTACCGAGCCATCAGTAGTAATGGATTTCCGTGTATCGTTTGGCGGTATAGAGCTTATAGTTCCGGCCAACTGGGAAGTGCAGAACGAGATAAGCCCGTCTTTCGGCAGCGTGGAAGATGAGCGTACCATACATGTATCAGCAGGTACAGAACCTAAAAAAATACTGATACTCCGCGGGCATTGCTCCTTCGGCAGCATAGAAATAAAATCATACTAGTTATAGAATTCAGGATTAGAATGAATATAGAGAACAACAACTTTAGCCTTTAGACTTCGGACTAAAAAAATGAATATTTAATAACAACTTTAGACTATCTACTTTAGACTTTAGACTAAAACAAAAAATATGAGCTCATTTACCGCACAGATCATTTACCGTATTGAATGTGATGGGTTGCCCACTGATCAATATGAAGAACAATGGAGACTCGTTTATGCCGACAATGAAGACCAGGCGCTCTTAATTGCCCGTGAAACAGGCACAAATGAGGAAACTACATTTATAGACAGGCATGGTCGCACCATGTGCTGGCGAATGCTCGCAGTTAAAGATATCCAGCCCGTAGAACTGAAAAACGGCGGACTCCTGTTCTCTATGGTTCGTGAAGCAGAGATGGTAGCAGCTCCCTTATGGGCTGCGGCAGTATAAAAGAAATGTATCCCAAGTACTAACTACTTTTGATTTCTATTGCGCGCTATAAAGAAAAATATTTACTGGATGGTATTGTTGCTGATGCTTATAGTATTAGCAACACACATTTTCATACTACACAACACACTCGATTTTAATTGGCTCCTCACATTCAAAGACGCCTCCTGTAGCAGCATTACACTTTGCATATCCGCATGGGCTATCATATTATTGATCAGGGCATACCCTACCTCTGCCGTTATTACTTTATATGGCCTCGTAATGGCGCTCGTCATCAGCACAGCCGCTGCCATCATAGAATATGAAACCCTAAAATGGCTTACAACCATTGACAATGAAGAATACTCAATTTGGCTCAAACATACATTGCCCGTCCGCTTCCTCTTCATCTGGATTTTTAATAGCTGGGTCTCAACTATTACTGCCCTTCGGAAAAACATTACCAACCTTGATGCCCGCTTCCAGCAGCAAACAGATGCATCTATCCTGCTCAAAGAAGCTGAATTATTCAAACTCCGCCAGCAGTTACAACCACATTTTCTATACAACAGCCTCAACTCCATCAACGCCCTCATAAATATAGCCCCCGACAGGGCGCAGGATATGATCGGTAAGCTTTCAGATTTCCTCCGCAGCTCTGTAAAAAGAGAATCAGAAGATACACTCCCCATCAGCGAAGAGCTTGATTATATGAGATCCTACCTCGCCATCGAATCCGTTCGCTTTGGCGACAGGCTACAGGTGCAGTTTCAAAAAGAATATACCGATGATGCTACTATCCCCCCTTTCCTGCTCCAACCCATCATTGAGAATGCCATAAAGTTCGGCCTCTACGGCAGCACCGGCACAGTAATCATTACCATACATATAGCTTTAGAAGGCCCCATACTTACAATATCCATTACCAACCCTTACGATGCAAACACCCAACCACCTAGAGGCACCGGATTCGGGCTCGAAGGGGTTCAACGTAGACTGTTTCTCCAATACGCCCGTACAGACCTCCTGGAAACAAAAAAAGATGATCAATACTTTACAACAATATTAAAAATACCGCAGCAACATGTATAAAGCAATACTCATCGACGACGAGCCACTGGCACGCCAACTCATACGGTCATTACTACAGCCATACACCCAGATCAGCATCGTTGCAGAATGCGGCGATGGATTCGAAGGGTTCAAAGCCATACAGGAGCTCACCCCTGATCTCATCTTCCTCGACATACAAATGCCGCGACTCAATGGTTTTGAAATGCTCGAACTACTCGACAACCCACCTGCAGTCATATTCACCACCGCATTCGATGAATACGCACTCAAAGCATTTGAAGCCCATGCCATAGATTATTTATTAAAACCAATTACAAAGGACCGCTTCGAAAAAGCAATGCAAAAATGGCTGCAGCAAGCCACTAACAAAGACCGCCCGCAAGTAAGCGCATTATTGGAAAATAATATCTACGAAGGCTACCAGCACCGTATTGTAGTAAAAGACAATAGCCTCATCCGCATCATCCCCGCACAGGATATTTACTATATCGAAGCAAACGATGACTATATAAAGATCGTAACAAAAGACGGCAGTTACCTCAAGAAAAGCACCCTTTCTCACATTGAGCAAACCCTCGACCCGCAACAGTTCGTCCGCGTTCACCGCTCATACCTGGTACCGGTAACCCAGCTCATGCGCATTGAGCCTTACGAAAAAGAAAGCCACATCGCATTACTGCATTGTGGCGCAAAAGTTACCGTAAGTAAAAGCGGTATGGCAAAACTAAAAACTTTATTAGGCTGGTAATCAACCCATCCCCTGCAGCCCACTTGCATCAGCTAATTAGCTAATCATCAGATCAGCTAATCACTGATCACCCCTCCTCATTACTCCCCATCTTATCCATCCAGTGCACCTCCGGCTCTTTCTTATCCGGCATACGATCAAGTATATATCGTATCAATAAATACCCGCCCACACCAAATGCTTCTATCGTGATCAGGTGCAATTGGTTGGACGCAAACACCTGCATCAACTGCTGCGCTGCCGCCTCACGCACCTTACTATCCGTACTCGACATCTGCTCTAAATTGATCGCATCCTTGCAAAAACTAAACACCACCACAAATAGGCCCACCATCATAAACAGCAGGTAGGAAGCCACAGTGGCCACTCCCCACGCTATGGCATTTTGCCCCTTCACCTTCGCCCTCATCCCATTTTTATAAGAGAGGTAGCATATCAATATCAGATCGAACATCACTATAATTTAAAAACACAAAAATCAAAAAACACAAACCAATTAAGCGTTTACATCAACATAAGTACCCATTGAGCTATTGAGCCATTCAGCCATTAAATTTGCTTCATAAACTCGCTCACACTCTCCATTACATGCGCTATCTGCGCGTCATTCAGCCCATGATGGCAAGCCAACAGCATACCACCCCGCATCACCTTATCCGCCTCTGGGTACCCGTTCTTCGATGCCTTGCTTGGCACATGCTTAAAGCCCGGCTGCCTCAGTATATTACCCGTAAACACCGTCCTTGTTTGTATGTTACGTTTCTCTAAGAATATCTGTAGATCCCTGCGTATAAAAGGTGCAGTCTCTCTCAGTGTTGTAGCAAATGCCAGCCACCCGGTCCTCGATTTTGGCAACTGCTTCGGCAATATAAAAAACTCCTCATACTGGCTGAAGAACGTATGCATACGCTCGTAATTAGCGGTGCGTGTATCTATATTCTTATTCAGTTTATCCAGTTGCACCAGCCCGAACGCAGCCCCAAGTTCCGATGGCTCTATATTATAGCCCGGCTCTTCAAACACAAATTTCGCGTCATAAGGTATACCGTCTATCTCCACATTAAAACGGTTCTCTATCTTCTCACTCTCTACAAACAGACTGCTGCTACGCCCCCAGCTGCGCAACAACCGCCCACGGTCATAAAACGCCTCTGTATTCACACACAGCATACCACCATTACCCGCGCAGTTAATAATATGCGACCCGTAAAAACTCGTCGTGCTCATATCCGTATACCGCCCTGATGATGCACCATCTATCTCCGCACCTATTGTATCTGCCGAATCTTCCAGCACAAAAAGTCTATGCTTATCCGCTATCTCACGCAGCCGCTTCCAGTCTGGCAAATTGCCTATCAGGTTCGGTATCACCATCGCCTTTGTTTTAGGCGTTATCATTTCCTCCACTTTATTGGCATCTACATTATAAGTACCCTCTTCTACATCTACAAATGCAGGCACCCACCCCTTCTTTACAAGTGGTGCTACAGTGGTAGAGAAGGTCAGCGCTGGCGTTATGATCTCCGCTCCGGCTTCATAATTAAGCAGGTCCATTGCCAGGTACAGTGCCGACGAACCGCTGTTCACCCCTATACCGTATTTCTTATTATATAGGTCTGCCACACGGCTTTCCATTTCACGCACATTCTTGCCCATCTGGGTCGATGTACGTAACACCTTCACTACCGCTTCTACTTCTTCTTCTCCATGTACCGTCCTTCCATAAGGCACGTGTATATAATCTGATTGTACCATGTATAAAAATTAGATTAGTTTGCGAATATAGGAGTTTGCCCCAAATTATAAGCTTAAAAAATGTTAGCACTCACAATTTCCGGATTTATTCGCACCATTTCAACTGTAAATTTTATCACATATAACCCCGCATACTTTCAAAATAAAAAAGCACCCGCTCTGGTATGATCTGTATGATCAAACAAAAGCGGGTACCTAACTAAAACTACTTACTATTTATTGCTTTACTATCTTAAATAACGTTGTATGCCCATCGTCACCCGCATACCTGCCCATATATATACCTGCTGCAAGGTCACTTGGCAAGGTTACATTGGTAATACCCGCACTTATTTTATATCCACCTAAAACCCTGCCATCTAATGAATAAAGATAAAAATCCCCCCCTATATCAGCCTTGATATTAATCGTTCCTCCATTGGTAGGATTAGGATACAATAGAACTTCCTTTCCTGGCTCGTTGACAATGGCAGATCCTTCAGCGCCAGAGCCTTCTCTTGCTCCACCCGGACTCACCATAATATTCAGTGTCTGAGTAGTAGTGCAGCCCATCCCATTTGTCACCAAATAACTGATCACAGAACTGCCCGAAGAAACTATAGCCGTTGCTGTTACTGATGAGCCTGTGCTGCCACTTAATGCAATTACGTTTGTATGGCTGCTGCTCCATATACCGCCAACTGTTACCTCGTTAAGCAACGTCGGGCTGCCTTCAGGAATACTCGTAGGGCCTGAAATAGGCGATACCAAAGGTGCCGCATTCACCGTTACCACAGCTATTGCGATACAATTTCCTGGTAATGCCTTATAGGTGATTATTGCGGTACCTGATGCTACACCCGTTACATGTCCGGTAGGTGGAACTGTGGCTACCAATGTATTACTGCTTATCCACGATACTCCGGTAGCACTG
>CAIRZD010000429.1 GCA_903882965.1 uncultured Bacteroidota bacterium | reverse complement strand
TGACCTTATTGAAAGTTCTAATGCTCACGTATTGGTGACAGGAGACAAAGAACTACTCAAACTTAATCCATTCAAAGAAACACATATTATTACTCCAAAACAATTTGAACAATTTCTTATTACATAACGATTCTCCATTAATCAATCCATCACCTAATCAACCAATATCTTAGCTTTGCAACCGAATCATGGATATTGTTTGCTCATCAGAAGAACTTAAATTATTTGAACTGATAGGTAATGCTGCTGCCCAACTGAATGTAAGCTGCTACCTCATTGGCGGTTTTGTACGCGATAAAATTCTAGGTCGTCCTACCAAAGACGCAGACATTGTTTGCACCGGCGATGGCATTGCCCTTGCACATGAGGTTGCCCGTATGCTGCCGGGTAAACCACAAGTCAATTTCTTTAAAACATTCGGCACCGCGCAATTCAAACTAAATGGTTTTGATGTAGAATTTGTAGGAGCCCGTAAAGAATCATACACGTCAGAATCCCGTAAACCCGAAGTAACCCCCGGCACTATTGCCGACGACCAGTTACGCCGTGATTTTACAATAAATGCATTGGCTATCAGCCTCAACAAACAAGACTATGGCACGTTGATTGACCCATTCAACGGAATTGAAGACCTGCAAAACAAGATCATCCGCACCCCCCTTGGTCCGGATATTACTTTCTCCGACGACCCGTTACGCATGATGCGGGCTATTCGCTTCGCCACACAACTGGGCTTTGATATTATACCGGATGTTTTTGAAGCTATAACCCGCAACAAAGAACGCATAAAAATAGTTTCACAGGAGCGCATTACTGATGAACTCAATAAAATAATGCTGGCAGATAAGCCATCCATTGGTCTCGACCTGCTTTTCAGAAGCAGATTGCTCAAAGAATTTTTCCCGCAATTCGTCGACCTTTATGGGGCTGAGTTCATAGATGGAAAGGGGCATAAAGATAATTTCTATCACACCCTGCAGGTAATAGATAATACCGCGGCTAAAAGCAACAACCTCTGGCTTCGATGGGCTGCATTGCTGCACGATATAGGCAAGCCCGCCACCAAACGCTTTGAAGAAGGCCACGGATGGACATTTCATGGCCATGAGGTAGTAGGCGAACGTATGACACCCCGCATTTTCAAACAGCTGAAACTGCCCCTTAATGAGCATATGAAATATGTGGCAAAGCTCGTGCTGCTGCATCTGCGCCCTATAAGCCTCACAAAAGAAGATATTACAGACTCCGCAATGCGCCGCCTGCTATTTGACGCCGGCGAAGAGATCGACGACCTGATGATTTTATGTGAAAGCGATATCACCTCAAAAAACAAAGTAAAAGTAAAACGCTATCTCGAAAACTTTGAAATAGTAAAACAAAGGCTGAAAGAAGTGGAGGAAAGTGATAAAATGCGCAACTGGCAACCACCTATAACAGGTGATCAGATCATGCAAATTTTCAACCTCCCCCCTTCCCGCGAAGTGGGTATCTTAAAGACCACTATCAGGGAAGCCATACTTGATGGCATTATCCCAAATGATTATGATGCGGCATATAAACTGCTCTTGCAAAAAGCCGGAGAACTAAATCTTAACCCTGTATAGTTATCACTTTTGGGTTTTAATTTTTTAAATTTTTGACTTAAATGAACAACCGCCAGCTTTTCCAGCAATATGTAGCCCAAACATCCCCTGCCCCGGTAGGTATAGAAATTATTTCCGCCTCCGGAAATTATTTATACGATGTCAATGGCAAAAAATACCTGGATCTGATAGGCGGTATCAGTGTCTGCAACATCGGTCACGGCAACCCTGAAGTAAAAGATGCGATAAAAAAACAAGTCGATGACTACCTCCACATAATGGTATATGGCGAACTGGTACAAAGCCCCCAGGTAAAATATGCCGAATTACTCGCAAAGCACCTGCCCGGTAACCTTAGCTGCACTTACTTCACCAACTCCGGCGCAGAAGCCACCGAAGGTGCCCTCAAACTGGCCCGCAGGGCTACCGGCCGTACCGACATTATTAGTTGCAACAAAAGCTATCATGGCAATACACTGGGCGCGCTAAGCGTCATGGGCGATGAATATTGGCGTAATGCCTTCCGCCCGCTCATGCCCGGAGTATGGCATTACGACTACAATTCAAATGCATTACTAAACGCTGTAAATGAACAAACCGCTTGTGTAATTATAGAAACGATCCAGGGGGAGGCCGGTGTAGTAGAGCCTCATGATAGCTGGCTGCAACAATTACGTAAAAAATGTACCGATACGGGCACCCTATTAGTATTTGACGAGATACAATCCGGCTTCGGTCGCACTGGCAAGCTTTGGGGATTTGAGCACTATGGTATCATACCTGATATTGTACTGCTTGGCAAGGCACTTGGCGGAGGTATGCCTATGGGTGCCTTTGTAGCATCGTATGACCTGATGCAGTTATTCACACACAGCCCTGTTCTTGGCCATATCACCACATTTGGTGGCCACCCGGTATGCTGCGCTGCCGGAATGGCGGCATTAAACGTACTTTTAGATAACAAGCTGATCAATGATGTCGCAGAAAAAGAAAAACAATTCCTCACATTATTGAAGCACCCCGCTATAAAAGCGGTCCGGAGTAAAGGCCTGCTTATCGCAATAGAATTGGATAGCCCCGCTCAGGTGTCTATTACCTTACAACGCTGCCTTGATAAAGGATTATTCTCCGATTGGTTCTTGTTTGCCCCAAACTGCATACGTTTTGCACCATCCCTTACTATTTCCCCCAAAGAAATAAAAACAGCCTGCGATATCCTGCTTTCCTGCCTATAAAAAAAGGTTTTACTGGCGTAAAACCTTTGTATTGAACAATGTGAAAAATTGCGTTCAGCAACTGGAATTATGGAGTAAGTGTTAATTCATATACATGAACACCTATGTTCAGTTGCGCAGCTGCATCACAGCCACCGGCACCATAATTCAAGATGCGCGTACCCAAAGTACCCGTAACATTTACAACTCCCGATTCTACATAATTGCAATTAAGCGCAACCTGCAATGGCGTTGCAATATTGAAATTAAATGCATGCGAGTTTGCTCTTGTTAATTTTGTAAGACCCGAAATAGAAAATATTTCTTTGCTCCTGTCTGATTCCTGGTAACCGGCCACCCATTTACGGGTCAAGCTGCCTTGCCATGCTGTTATTTGGGTGTTGGATGTATTGGGATAAAGGGTCATGGTATCATTAACAGCAACCCTGTAATACCAGTTGCCTAAAATAGTAGTATCTATACGCGTTGTTGTGATAGTTCCACTTAGCTGGTTATCGTTAATAGTATAGTTGTCAAAAGTGATCGTATGCAATTGGTTCGGATCTGTATATTCGCCTGAATAAGTCACGATTATAGTACCACTCCGCAATCTGTTATCAGAGCCTAAATTATCTTCATTGCCAAAACGAATAACCAATACATGCGGGTTGTCAGTCGTATCAGTCCCTACAGTACAGGCACCGCCCATATAAGTACCATTATACACCTGCCCTGCGGCATCAGCTATAGAAATAACATCATCGGTTGCCCACTCCAGCCTCGATGCGTCAGAGGCATAACCACCCTGATCATCACCGTTATTCAGGTTATTGTCATTGCTTTTTTGGCAAGCCATAAAAAATACAGCAGAAACTGCCACAAGCAAAACCGGGATTACTATAAAAAAGATCCCCTTCCTGAAATTAGTACTACAATGCATAGGTTATGATGTTTGGTTGCGCTCCACTTTATAATGATCTGAAGCAATTTTGACGCTAATATACGAATACTGGCTAATGTTGCAATACTTAATCCCATAAAATATAAAAGACGGAACATTTTCCGCCTTTTATATTAAAAATATCACACATCAACTTAACGCAATGTGATATTATAAGTTTTACCATTCGCTAAAGTTAACTGCGCTTCTGAATCACAATTTCCACTACCATAGTTAAGAGTACGCGTTCCACCTCCGGGGCCAGTAATGCTTACTATACCTGCCTCTATCCATTCACAGCCATAAGCTACCTGTAAAGGCGTGCTAATGGTCATTACAAATGTGTTACCATTTGCGCGTGTAAGGGTTGTAGTCCCACCGATCAGGTAAGAATCATCTGTTCTGTCTGTTGGGGTATTATAACCGGTAAGCCAGGTACGCGTACGTGTACCACTCCATACTATTTCACCATTTCCAGCACCTAAATTTAAAGTATCATTGACCTGTACCGAATAATAATCCTGGTTACTTGAGTTTAGGCCCACATTGGTTACTACTTTTTTACCCATAAGTTGGTTATCATTTACATAGTAATTATCGTAGGTAATAGTACGTACACTCCCTGCATCAAAATAATTACCTGTGTAAGTTACTACAATACTCCCCCTGCGGTTTTTACCATCAAGGCAAGGACAGTCTGCTGTACCAAAATTAATAGTAGTTGTGTACACAGTCCCTGCAGTGTCATGCGTAATAGTTGCGCAGTGCCCGATTCCTGTTGTACCCGTTGTCCGCATATTCGTGTTTGTCCCGCTGGGCGACGATACTGCTACATCAGCAATAGAAACAACGTCATTACTGTTTTGCTCCATTTTCGAATTATCTGAGGCATAACCACCATTGTCATCACTATTTAGTGCACTGGTATCCTTATGACATGCGGCCGCGAATATAAAGACCGATAATGTGATTGCGGCAGTGCTCAGGCAAAGCCATAATTTAGATTTACGCATAGTTTTATTTTTTAAAATGTTTATGTAACTTATTTACAGTACTAAGACGGCAAATAATTAATTAAGTTTAACACAACCAAAAATATCCAGAAAATCTTATTTTACGTTAAAAGCAATAATATTACTTTTGCCACTCAACTTATTATCATTTAAATGCAAATAGCGATCATCGGCACCGGTTATGTAGGATTAGTTACAGGCACCTGCTTTGCAGAAACAGGCAACAAGGTCATCTGTATAGATATAGATGAAAAGAAAATCAACAGGTTAAAAGAGGGTGTTTCACCCATCTACGAGCCTGGCCTGGATGTACTCCTTGAGCGAAATATAAAAGAAAAACGCATCAGCTTCACAACTTCGCTCAGCGATGGCATAAAAGACGCCCGCGTGATTTTCCTGGCACTCCCCACACCGCCCGGCAAAGATGGATCAGCTGATCTTCAATTCGTGCTCGATGTAGCCGAATCTTTAAGTAAGATCATTACGCGCTATACCGTGATCGTAAATAAAAGTACAGTACCCGTAGGCACTGCCGAGAAAGTACACAATGTGCTCGCACAACGGCTTAATAAAGATTTGTTCGATGTGGTCTCTAACCCTGAGTTTTTACGCGAAGGTGTTGCTGTCGACGACTTCCTCAAACCTGACAGGGTCGTTATTGGCACTTCTTCCGAAAAAGCTAAAAAAGTAATGGACGAGTTATACCAGCCATATGTAAGACAGGGAAACCCTATCCATTTCATGGACGAACGTTCTTCCGAAATGACCAAGTATGCCGCTAATTCATACCTCGCAATGCGCATCTCGTTTATGAACGAAATGGCTAACCTCTGCGAAAAAACCGGCGCTAATGTTGATTGGGTTCGTATCGGCATCGGTGGCGATAGCCGCATAGGCAAGCGTTTCCTGTTCCCCGGCATTGGTTATGGTGGCAGTTGTTTTCCTAAAGATGTAAAAGCACTCGCATACACCGCCCTCGAAATGGATTACGATTTCCAGTTGGTCAATACCGTTATGCAGGTCAATGAACGCCAGAAACGTGTACTGGGCCAAAAAGTAAAAAACTATTTCGGCAGCGATCTCTCCGGGTATACATTTGCCATTTGGGGCCTCGCTTTCAAACCCGAAACAGACGATATACGCGATGCCCCGGCCCTCGAACTTATTAATGAGCTTACCGAAGCAGGTGCAAAATTACGGGTGTTCGACCCCGAAGCAATGAACAATGTGCGGCAGATAATCGGCGACAAAATACATTATGCCGATGATCAGTATGATACACTTACCGGGGCCAGCGCACTGATCGTTGTTACAGAATGGAGTGAGTTCCGCAATCCCGATTTCGAGCGCATATATACTATACTCAAACACCCGGCTATCTTCGATGGCCGTAATGTATATTCACTCGAAAAAATGCAGGAGCATAGCTTCTATTACGAAAGCATTGGCAGAAAAGTCATTCACGCACATGTACACGATACATTACCGGCACCACACAATACAATAGTAAGAGAACGTACAACAAGGGACTGATTTGTGCCAGGTTAAAAATTGTAAATAAAATAATTGATATAACAACTTTAGACTTTCTACTTTAGACTTTAGACTAAAAAAAACATATGGCAAAACGAATTCTAATTACAGGCGCCGCAGGATTTCTTGGCTCACACCTGTGCGATCGGTTTCTTAAAGAAGGCTATGAGGTCATAGGCATGGACAACCTGCTTACCGGCAATATCAAAAATATTGAACACCTTTTCCCTTTGCGTGAATTTCAATTCTACCATCACGATGTTACCAAGTTCGTTCACGTACCCGGCAATATAGATTACATACTCCATTTCGCTTCTCCTGCCAGTCCCATAGACTATCTTAAAATGCCGATCCAAACATTAAAGGTAGGCGCCCTCGGCACACACAATCTGCTTGGACTTGCAAAATCCAAAGGGTCTCGCATCCTTGTTGCATCTACATCAGAAGTTTATGGCGATCCGCTTGTACATCCGCAAACCGAAGAATACTGGGGCAATGTAAACCCCGTTGGCCCACGTGGTGTATATGATGAAGCAAAAAGATTTATGGAAAGCATTACAATGGCATACCACACTTTCCACCAGGTCGAAACCCGCATTATCCGCATATTCAATACTTACGGGCCTCGCATGCGCCTCGATGATGGCCGCGCACTGCCCACCTTCATGAGCCAGGCACTCAGGGGCGAAAATGTTACCGTATATGGCGATGGCTCACAGACGCGCTCATTTTGCTATGTTGATGATCTTGTAGAAGGCATCTACCGCCTGCTGCTTTCTGATTATAGCAAACCTGTTAATATCGGCAACCCGTCAGAGATCACACTATTGGAGTTTGCTGAAGAAGTACTAAAGCTTACAGGTTCTAAATCAAAGATCGTATACGAGCCGCTTCCGCAGGATGATCCCAAACAAAGGAAACCTAACATCACCAAAGCAAAAGAATTACTCGGCTGGGAACCAAAAGTAGATCGCCACGAAGGCCTCAAACGCACCCTCGAATATTTCAAACTGCATATTTAATTAATAAGAATAAACAGAGACTATAGCTGAAAATATATTCACAAGCGAAGCCCCTTTAGTGGTTTGGGGTTCTTGTTTTTTCGTATCTTAGCTAACATAAAAACCAACTTATGCGTATTAATAAAAACTCGTCCTGGTACTAACGCTGTGTTCGGGCCTGGTGTTGCTGCAAAGCTTCAAGATAAAACAACATGGTGATGATGATGACAAGCCTACCAACCTGAAAATACTACCAAAAGATATTTCAGAAAAAGAGCTCCACAATATCATGCGCGGGTTCTCTATGTCCCTCGGCGTGCATTGTAATTACTGCCACGTTTCCCAGGAAGTTCCCGGCCAGAAACGACCCAAATTCGATTTTGCATCTGATGATAAGAAAGAAAAAAATACAGCCCGCGAAATGATGAAAATGACCATGGCTATCAATTCAGAGCACCTCTCCAAGATCAAAACTATGGGTGATCCGCTTGAAGAGATAAGGTGCGTTACCTGCCACATGGGCCGCACCACACCAATAATCAGCACAGACTCATTGCCCAAGCCGCCGCACGTTGAAGGTGCTCCGCACAATTAAAAAACAGAACATCTCTATAAAGGTACTGACCGCAAATACATATCTGTTTTGTGATCAGTACCTTTAATATTATCTGGCCTTTATGAAAAAACTTATTACCCTGTTTTTTATCTCTGTGAATGCATTTGCTCAGGATAAGTCTTTTAATTATCCTGTAGCAAGAATTGATTCAACACAGGATACTTACTTCGGACAAATTGTCCACGACCCTTACAGGTGGCTGGAAACAGACACACTTACCGCAACTAAAGAATGGGTTAATGAGGAAACAGAATACTCAGGAAGCTACCTCAAAAAACTTAAAAATAAATACCAGCTCGAAACCCAACTAAAAACAAACGCCTATTTCACTCGCGGCACCATACAACATTCAGGCATTTATTATTTTGACCTTATTCGGGAAAATGGAGCTGATTACGCCTGCATGTATATCAAAAAAGAAATAGATGATATAGGCAAAAAGATTGTCGACCCCGGTAAATACAAAAAAGAAAAGAAAGATAGAGTTGTAATAAAAGAATTCGCAGTATCAGACGATAATAAATACCTCGCATTCAGCCTTTCAAATAATG
>CAIRZD010000428.1 GCA_903882965.1 uncultured Bacteroidota bacterium | reverse complement strand
TTGTTAAAAATATTATCTTGGCGTTGCTATCTTACAAGCGTTACAGTCCCTTTAAAAAATCTGTTTGTACCATCATCAAGCGCTGCAATAACTACATAATTGTAAACATCCATTTCTTGTTTCACACCATTGAAAGTACCATCCCAACCTTTTTCTTTATTGTTGGTAGTAAATATTTGCTGTCCCCAGCGATTGTAGATACTAAATTCCACAAGCTTTTGATACTTCATACCTATCGGCCTGAAGATATCATTTAGCCCATCCCCGTTAGGGGTAAACGCAGATGGAATTGTTATGCTGTCAAATATTACATTCACAGTAACACTTGCACTATCCATACATCCTGAGCTATCAAGGCCATATACAGTATAAGTAGTATTCTGCATAGGTGTAGCTATAGGGTCACTGATATTAGGGTTATTCAAAGTACCATCATCCGGTTTCCAATAGTAGAAGTTTACATTACTAGCGTTCAGCTGCACACTGCTTCCGTAGCTGATGGTTTGGTTAGTCGTTACATTAGTCAATAGAGTTAACGAAACAGCATTGATTGTCACACTTGTAGAATCCTTACCAATACACCCATTGGCCATATCAAAAACAGATACATAATATTTACCACCTTCCGCAGAAGTCACATTTGCAATATGCGGGTTAGGCAAACTATCCGTAAAGCTTACTGGCCCAGTCCATAAATAAAGGTAATCAGATCCCGTAGGTATAACTGTAAGATTTATTCCGGTATTGCAGGCTTGTACTGCAGATGTGGCTATTACATTAAGCGGCGGAGCTATTGTAATAGTAAACTGCTCACTGGCAGTACATGGTGTGCCAGCATACGTCTCGGTTAAAACATAGGTAGTCGTAACTGATGCTATAGCTATTGGCTGCATAATATTGGGGTTATTTAAACCAATAGCAGGCGTCCATGAATAAGTAAGACCGGCCCCGCTGCTCACCCTGATATTTACCGGCATGCCAGCACATATTGTTGTATCAGGGGTCAATATTGTTGCATTGGGATTAGGCACTGTGATTGTGATACTCGCCTGTGCAGGACATCCGCCTATGCCACCTGTGCTGGAAGTCACGGTATACGTTGTAGTCACAGTAGGTGTAGCGATTGGATCTTCGATATTAGGATTGCTCAGGTTTGTTGCAGGCGTCCATATGTAGGCTGCGCCGGGAATTCCATTTACTACAATATTTACTGCACCACCATTACATATTGTAGTATCTGGTGTAAGTATGGAAATAGCAGAGGCGATAACTGCTATTGTTATAGATGCGGATACAGCACAGCCTCCACCCGGCAAGCTCGTCGTTACCGTATAGGTAGTGGTTACTGTTAATGTCGCTATTGGGTCTTGTATACTAGAGCTATTTAATCCCGTTGATGGTATCCATGAGTAAACATTGGTTGGGCTACCATCAACAATTATATCTACCGATGCACCTGCGCAGATAGATGTATCAGGAGTAACAATGTTAATACTTGATGTACCTATATTCACTGCTATCGTTCTTACTATTGCCGGGCATCCTGATCCCGGCAACGTCGCTGTCATTGTATAAATAGCATTTGCGGTCGGAGTGCATATTGGTTGCATAGCCGTTATACTGCTCAACCCGCCAGGAGGAGCCCAGCTATATGACAGTCCCGAAGTACCGGAAACATGTATATGAAAAGATTGCCCCGCACAAACTGTGGTATCAGGTGTAAGTATATGAGCAGAGGGGGTATCCAGGATATTTATAGTTACACTATCCGCAATACCACAAGCACCCATCAGGTATATAGTAAGTGTCTTAGATCCACCAGGAGGAGTGGGTATCCCTTGTACATTAATACCTGCAGTAGTGCTGCCGGCTGGCAGTGTAACTGTATTGGGTATTGTGGCAACATCTACACCATTCACTGCAGTCCCACCAAATGATAAGTTAAGAACGGTTGGTGCACTGCTTGAATGTGCAGCAATAACATTTACAGTTGTTGGATTACAACCTTTAACTATCGTATGCGGTACACTATTTATCGTAGCACCAATTGAATCAGCATGATTAAAGCTATAGGTATTTGTGGTCAAACTTTCTCCTTCAAGAAACACCCCTGAATCATAACTATTATCTCCCGCATCAACTATAGATATATGAAGATGGTAAGTATCACATGCGGTTACAGCATGCACAGCTCTGAATTTAGTTGTATAGCCGCGATATGACATCAATGCGCCTCCTGTATTATCTATATAATACCCAGTAAATGGAGAACCAGCTCCAAGACTTGTGCAATTGACATGTGCAGCACCTCCTACTGTTCCCAGTCCACCATTGTTTACACTATTAATTTCTACCGGGATAGTGGTGCCGGGCACTGTAGCCATATTTTGATTTCCAACAATTCCGGGCCCGGATATGAAAAAAGCAAAAACATCAGTATAAATACTACACACAGCATTACGGTATTCCTCCGATCCGAATTGATAATTAAAACCAATACTATCTCCTTGTGCTACCATGTTAAAATCAAGATAGCAAGCATCAACAATTGTAGTTCCAGCTGGCAATAACGGAACCATTAAAGGATCTGTGCCTCCACCTGTGCCTGTGCTAATTAATGTACCCTCAGGGCCGGCGCATTGTGCTGCTTTACCATTTGTAAGAACAATCCCATTGCTCATAGCAAGCAATGTACCCGTAGTTGTAAATGTACCATTAGATTCAGTAGGACATGTAAGCGTAGGTGATGTAATAATAACTCCGGGGCCGGCTAAAGTGGATGCTAATGTGGCAGCACTCACACCAGGTGTTACAACAAGCTGGGAAAAAGAATTCTTAGAGAGTAGAAGAAGAAAAAAGAAAATGTTGTAGAATATTTTGCTGCTCATTGTAACAGACTATTATGAACACAAAATAACATTACACATATTACCCCAACATTATGTAAATGTAAAATCTACCTTGCAAGATGCATTTACTTAAAGATGCTCTACAACAAAACTACCACCACTTATAGCTCTGCTATCTTGAGATATATGATAGAAGTATTTCCCATTGGGCCAGTATTTGCTATTTACTTTAAGGCTTGTCATTTCCTGCATTTGATACTGCCCTGCAAGCCTACCCAATTCGTCGGCGATAGTTATGTAAACAGTACTGGAAGGTTTTTGACTTAACTTAAAATTGACAAAATTATTTGCAGGGTTTGGGAAGATTGTAATTTCCGGTGTAACTGATGATGTATTGGAAACTATTGTAGACGATACGATCACTATACTAGTTACAGGGTGCAGTTCATTCCAACCGTGATCATTATCTGTTACATACGGTCCGGTTATTTTTACATACTCACCCGTTGCAGGTAAAAAGACAGTATTTGTAAACCCTGCACACGATGCAACTGCATCTGACTGGGTCACTGTTGTTGCGCAAACAGGCTCACACACCAGGCAACCATATTCATACGCGGTATTGTCGGCATTTAGCATGTAATTATATTCGGTATCACAACTATCCGAAACTTTTTTGCCTGAATAGCGGCCATACCTTTGGTTAAGAACGACCAAAACACAAAAATATG
>CAIRZD010000427.1 GCA_903882965.1 uncultured Bacteroidota bacterium | reverse complement strand
TTATTTTCTAAGGTTTTGCACCTTCTTTCTTTTCTTTCTCTTTTGCCTTGTTTTTCTCAATCATATCAATCAGGACGCCAATGTTGCTATGATCCAGTCTTTTACCTTTAATTATCTTCTTTTCATCAAGCAGGTATATTGTGGGGGTGCTGTATACGTCAAATTTGTTGTGATAGTCACTGGTATGATCAGGATCCCAAGTGTTTGTCCAATCTTCCATGTTATTCTTTTTGACAAACTTATTGATCGTTGTATCATCAGTTTCGGTAGCTACCGTGAATATTTTCACACCTTTGCTCTTTAATGATGCCCTGTAGGCCGAATCGAGTTTTGGTATCTCATGCTGGCAGTGACCGCAGTTAGGAGAGTAGAAAACGATAAGGGTATACTTGGCTTTGAGGTCATGTACACTTTCTTCTTTTTTGGTAGTGACGTTTGGCAGTTTAATTTCAGGCGCAAGGTTGCCGATCACATTTGGCGCTATCTTTTGCGCACGGTCTATGAATTTTGAAAGTTCATCGTTGGTAAGCCAAAATGCATCACCCTTCATGTAGTAGTTCTCAACCAGGTATACGAATACCTCATCCATACCCATAACCTTACTGTCTTCGACATACTTAGTAAGCCACCATAAAGTATAATGATAAACGTCTTTGCTGCCTTTTGCTTTTTTGAGCAGTACATCAGCTTCTTTTTCTACGCTATCAGTCCATGGCAATACGAGCTTGCTGAAATACTCTTCGAGCTTGGCATCATAAAGCGGAGTATAAATTAACCGGTCGTCCTGGAAGTCAAAACCATCCCAGAAATGTTTTTTATAGAACTTGTAGTTGAAAGTAGAATCTTTTGTTTTGCCATCTTCGAGGAAGTGGTCGCCTTCCGGAATTTCGGGAGACTCGATTGCTTTAAATATTTTGGACAACAAAGTGCCGGGATATTTAGCTTCGTAGTCGGAACGATATTTATTTAATTCCTTAGAAGATACTACCGCTTTTTTGCGCACAGCATCTGTATCAGATTTGCTGGTAGCAACAGCAAGTTCTTTTTTGTATTTTTCTTCCTGGGCGCCATAATCTTTCAGATATTTGACATAATCTTCAAAACGGGTGTTCTCGGGAGAGTTGGTAAATTTCAGATCTTCGGGGAAGTCTTTTATCGGCGCTGTGATAGTCATATCATCGCCTTTATTCATTAATACCTCGAAATTTGTTTTATAGTCGGATAGAAACAAAATGTATATACCGCCTACAAAGTCCGGATCATTGCTCTTAAGGTCGGCCTCTCCATTTTTAAAATGGGCAGAATCTGACTTGAATATTTTGGGCCTGTTAACACCATAGTAGTGTGCGAGGAACACCATAGAATCCTTAACTCCGGGCATTTTTAAATGGATGTGGTAGCCTTCTTTTCCAAATGATTGCCCGGCCATGCCCATAATCAGTAATGCAATTAATAATAGTTGCTTCATACCTAATTAATTAGTTTTAAGTTTATTCCGCTAATAGACGGTGTAATATAAATTTAAGTTGGTTTAGAAAATCAAAAATAAACTATAAAATCATTTTTGCAATTCAAATGATGCTTATGGAAAATTAATTTTCACAAAGTTTTTAGTTTTTCATCTCTTTTAAGGGTGAAACCGTTGGTATATGACGTTTTGATATATTGGCCCGGTTCAAAATGTAGGTCATAATTTACCTACTGAAGGAACAGGTGTTTGTATTGCGTCAGCAGGTTTTGGTTTTACGGTACCTTTTATATGTAAAACCATTGGAGATTGCTGCGCATTTGAATTTATAGTAATGTCTTTCATGATTGGTCCGGGGCGGCCAGTAGTGGTATAGGCTACATGTATTATGGCTTTGTCTTTGGGTAGGATGGGCTCATGGGGCCAGGTAGGCACAGTGCAGCCACATGAACCATGGGCATCTTGAATCACAATGGCTTTATTGCCTGTATTTTTGAATTCGAAATCATATTCGGCAAGTGGCCCTTCCGGCACTTCGCCATAGTCATGCGTTTCTTCTTTGAATTTGAACTTGCCTGCATCCGGGTCGGATTGTGATGCGCTTTGGGGCGTAATTACCTGTTTGCTACTTTCCTGGGCTTTTGCACATACTCCGCTTATTGTAAAGCATAGGAGTGTAATGATTACTTTTTTCATAATCGGTTTTTTTAATTGGTTACACAACTATCCGAAACTTTTTTGCCTGAATAGCGGCCATACCTTTGGTTAAGAACGACCAAAACACAAAAATATG
>CAIRZD010000426.1 GCA_903882965.1 uncultured Bacteroidota bacterium | reverse complement strand
CTATATAATAAGTAGCAGCATCAAAGAAAGCGGTTTGTTCATTACCTTCTTTGTCGGTAATTTTTACTTTCAGGCAGTTGATGTTATTGACTGTATCCTTACCTACAAATTCTGCTTTTGCAACTTCTGATTTGTCAACCAGCAAACCAAATTTTACATTCATCTGGCTTTGAGCCGATTTTACCTGTTCAGCAGGCATTGGCGTCACTTTGTCCATTCCGGGTTGGAACGGCATATACATCCAGCCTTCTTTTTTGGTAACTATCACGTAGCCATTTTGCCCCATCACGCTTATATCCATCCTCTGGCCCTTATCATTCACAACAGTTTGTGTAAAACCGATTTCCATCCCCTGCATGCTCATGCTGCCTACTTTTTTCATGGATTTGATCTTATTCCAGTTTTCAGTGCCACCTATGGCATCAATATGTTTCTGGATGATCTCATCTGCTGTTTGTGCTTTTACAGTACTAATACCCGCTGTAAGCATCATAGCAGCCAGTATAGATAATTTTATTGCTTTCATTTTTTGTAGTTTTTAAAATTTTAGAGTGCAAAGGTAAAGTAAATGATTTGTTATATATACTGTTGCTTAAAAATTACCTCTTATTTTAACCTTATACTAAGTAAGGTGTTTTTATGATATATATTCGCTCAATTCCAGCCACCTGAGTTCTTTTTGCTCCAGTAGTTGTGTTATGACCACTATGCGGTTGCTGATCTGCTGCACCTGATCGTAGTTGAGGTTAGGATCCATCATTTTTTCTGTAATGGTGGTTTTTTCAGTTTCGAGGGTAGCTATTTCTTTTTCCAGCAGGTCGTATTCGCGTTTGTCTTTGAATGAAAATTTCTTTTTTTCTACAACTGGAGCAATAGTTTTTACTGGGGTCGGGGGGGCAATAACTTCCGGCTTTTTAGGAGCATCCTTTGTTTTTTCTTTTGCCCTTTCTTCAATACGGTATGTGGAATAGTTGCCCGGGAAATCACGTACCACACCGTCACCTTCAAATACAAATAAGTGGTCTACCAGCCTATCCATAAAATATCTGTCGTGCGAAACAATGAGCAGACACCCCCGGAAATCACTCAGGAAATTTTCAAGTACAGAAAGGGTAGGGAGATCAAGGTCGTTTGTGGGCTCATCGAGGATAAGGAAATTAGGATTGCGGAAAAGCACACAAAGTAATTGCAGGCGTTTTTTCTCGCCCCCGCTCAGTTTTGATACATAAGTATATTGCTGCTCCGGCGGGAAAAGGAATAGTGTAAGGAATTGTGATGCGCTTAGAGTGCTGCCATCTGCCAGTGGGAAATTCTCGGCAATATTCTTTACAAATTCTATAAGGCGCATATCCTCTTTTATTTCCAGCCCCTGCTGGGAGAAATTGCCGAATATAACGGTCTCACCAATATTTATTTTGCCGCTATCCTGCGGTTCAAGGCCCTGCAGCATTTGAAGGAAGGTACTTTTACCTGCACCATTTTGCCCTATCACACCAATACGCTCACCCTTTTTAAAAGTATAGTCAAACCCCTTTAATATTGATTTTTCGCCAAAGCTTTTATAGACTTTTTTAAACTCTGCTATCTTTCCACCCAGGCGGCTCATCTTCATTTGCAGCTCTACCTGTATATCCTCCACTTTTTGTTTGGCTTTCGTTTCTATTTCATAAAAATTATCCTGCCTGCTTTTAGATTTTGTTGTACGGGCTTTAGGCTGCTTGCGCATCCACTCCAGTTCTTTACGAAATTGGTTGCGGGCTTTATCTATATTGGCAATCGTATTCTCAATTCTTGCCGCTTTTTTCTCCAGGTATGCCTGGTAATCGCCTTCGTAGGTGTAGAGTATTTCATTATCCAGTTCCCATATTTCGTCACAAACGTCTTCAAGAAAATAACGGTCGTGGGTAACCATGAGCAAGGTTACCTTTTGCTGGTTAAGATAATTTTCCAGCCACTCTACCATTGTTACGTCAAGATGGTTGGTGGGCTCATCCATTATAAGCAACACATGTTTATGCTCAAAACCAATGTCTATAAGTACCTGGGCCAATGCCACGCGTTTGCGCTGGCCACCCGAAAGGGTTTTTACTTTTTGGTCAAGGCTATTTATATTTAGTTTGCTTAATATCTGGTGTACCTTGGCTTCAAAATCCCATGCGCCCAGTTCATCTATCTTGGCAAGTGCTGCAGATAGTGCTTCATGATCTTTGGAACCTTCGGCGAGTATTTTTTCATAGTTGCGCATAGCCTCAGCTACCGGGTGCCTGTAATGAAAGATATTATCCAGCACAGATAGGTCTTCGGCAAATTTAGGCTCTTGCTCAAACAAGGCAACTGTTACATCCTTATGTATCCAAATGGAACCATCATCAACAGTATCTTTGCCTGCAAGTATCTTGAGGAGTGTAGACTTCCCGCTGCCATTGCGGGCAATGAGGGCTATTTTATCTCCTTCGCTGATGTGAAAAGTGATATTAGTAAAAAGCGGTTTTATTCCGTATGATTTGCTGATCCTGTCTGCTGAAACGTAATGCATAAGCGGGTGCAAAGGTAAGTTGATTAGTTGAAAGGATAATTTGCAAATGGTTAATAAGAAACATATTATTTTTTGATGTAACTTTGGCTCATGCAACATTATACTTTTACGGCACAGATTGAGCGTGATAATGAAGCGGGCGTATATATTGCTTATGTGCCGTCTTTGCCTGGTGCGCATACGCAAGCAAAAAGCCTAGATGAATTGAATGTAAATCTTAAAGAAGTAATAGAACTTTGTTTAGAAGAATTAACGGAAGATGAGTTAGCAAATTTACCCGAATTTGTAGGCATGCAGCAAATAATGATAGACAGATGAGCCGTTTCCCGCTTACCGATGCCAAATCTTTGGAACGAATTCTTTTAATGCTTGGATTTTCATATATCAGACAAAAGGGAAGCCATAAATTTTATCGTCATCCGGATGGTAGATATACCACTATCCCACATCACAGTAATGCAGATTTGGGCAGAGCGTTAATACTTAAAATTCTAAAACAAATTGAGTTGTCTTCAGAGGATTATATAAAATTATTGAGAAAATAAATTTTTATTACTTTCGTCCCAATTATCAATGTAAAAATGAAAAGAACACTAACATTTGCTGCTATTGCAATATTGAGTTGCGCAGCGTTTAACGGATGCTATAAACAAACACAGTATATTAACAGTATTGGGGCAACAATTGATTCTATAGGCTTTACCGCTTCAGGTACCACCCAAGTTAGTTTTTACGCAGATACGTCAACGCATAATCCAACGATGGTAGATGTAAGCGGGCAAACCACTATATATACGCCCGGAACTACCACTCAGCCCAGTATAAAGCTAATAATACCAAATGTTGCCGGTAGCTATTCCATACCATCCCAAGCCAAGGCCACAGTGGTTACTTCGGCAACAGGTAGTGGTGGCACTGCTGCCACATCGGGGCAGATTGTGGTATTAAGTACCACTTCAGGCAGGCTGCAAGGGAATTTCACATTTACATGTGCCGATGGCACAAAAGTTACAAACGGTCAGTTTACGGGTATTGTCGGTTATCCTTGATCGTCAAAATGTGTAAACGTACTGGATAGATGTAGTGCGTGGCGGTTCTATTTTCAAAGGGCGTAGGAAGTACGCTACATTAAATATATTACTGCAGATAATAGATAATTTATGTTTTTTGGTGAGCTTGTAGCTTGCCCTTGCATCAAATACACTAAAGCTTTTGTGGGTTTCCCAATAGTTTACAATGTTAACAGTCTGGAATTGAGGGAAATCGTTATGGAGACTTTTGGTCAGACCTTCTATAATTGTGAAAGCAGTATCAATGTTTTGCATTTTACTGTAGTACCTATAACTTATTCCAAGTCCGAAGTTATGTATTCGTGTTTCAACATCCAATTTCGCCATATTCTTGAATCTATACTTAAGTACATTACCATCGGGATTAAGGCTAGTATTTTTAAAATTCAATGAGTCGCCTGTAGGGCCTGATAAAGAGTTGCGGGGAGCGTAATTATAGTTGGGATTAAGGCATACAGGGTCAATATAGGTATAGCCTGCTAGTGCAGTGATACCAAATTTTTTATTGCTCTCTGGTGTGGAGCAGGCCATAGAAATATCAATACCGCTCACTCTTGAATCACCGGTATTTATAAATTTAAAACCAAATAAGGATATTTTAGGGTCCCATATATTAAACAGGTATTCGATCGTATTGTGATAATTTTGCTGGAAACCTGCAACATCGAGGTATCCCAGGCAATCGCCTATCTTGAAACCTTGTTTGATGCCTAATTCAAAATTCTTACTTGTTTCAGGTTGCAGGTAAGGGTTAGGGAAGATGCCAAACAAGCCTGCTTTATCGGTGATATACCTTTCGGTAATAGTGGGGTAGCGAAATCCATCACCTATTGAAGTCCGTATCCAGGTGCCTTTGAGTATCTGCAGGCTGGCGCCTGCCCTATATATAGGTGTGGCGGCACTCTGTTGGTTATTTGCCTGGTAGTATTCATATCTTACTCCTCCTGATAAGTTTAGCACATCCCACGCTTTTTTGTCTAGTTGAATATAGCCTGCCAGGTTGGTCACTTTGTTGTTGGGAGTTCCACTGGAGTCATATATTTGGGATCTTGAGGTTGCCATGTTAAATACCACGCCACCTGTAAAAGTAGCATCGAGAGCAGGATATTTCTTTTGCAATTGATACTCGGCATAATATATAGTGCCATGCGTTGATTGGTTAGACACCGTGTCGCCGGTTGAACGGTTACTGCCTGTCACCGTATCGCCGGTTAAGCGATTACCGGTGATCTCATCATCTGTATGAAAAACTCTTGTTTCAAGGCTATGGGTAACGCCATTACCTGCATCGTATTTGATAAATGGGTCGAGGTTGAAGAACGTTTGGTTTTCCAGCAATACCGCGCCGGGGTATGCTCTGTATAAACCTGATGAATCATTGAGCCATGCCAGCGGCATATTGGTTTTGTTGAACATGCCATTGCCGTTTATGCCATAGCTGAGGCCTGTTACTTTTTTAGAGCGGTACCGGAGATTGAAGTTTATCCTTGCTCTTTCCTTAAGCATATTTTTATTGGATAGACCAGATGTAGTATCGGGGAGCAAAAAGTTCGTTTTAAGGAGTTGTGGCAGATAGCCCTGTGCAGGCGAAGGCCCTATATAACCCTGGTCTATATTGAAATTACCACCAATTACAAAGTCAATATTGTTATTGATGATCTGTGAATGCAGAAAATTAAGGTTCATAAATCCGGGTAGAGCGCCGTCATACCAGTTTTGTGCGGGCTGCGTCGGTGAGCTATAGCCCCCAACCGAATAATTGATAACCGTTTTGGGTTCGCTGGTAGGGTAGGCAGTACGGATGTTTATTACCCCATTGATAGCCGATGATCCGTAAAGTACAGAAGAAGTACCCTTGATTATTTCTACTTGAGAAATGTTTTCTACGGGAATGTAATTCCATTCAGGCCTGCCCGCATCCGCACTTAACATAGGAAGGCCATCCAGTAATATAGCAACCCTGCTGCCCACACCGAATGTGAAGCCACTGCCGCCTCTTATTTGTGGGTCATTGTCAATAATAGTAAGTCCAGGCACTTGCTCAAGAGCTGTTTCTATGCTTGTGGTGTTCTTATTATTGATCATTGCCGGCTTAAGCACTTCCATTGAAACTGTAAGCTCATTCAGTTTCTGGTTGAATTTCCCCGATGAAACAACTACTGTATTCAAAAGTTCGGAAGAAGATTCAAGGCTGATATTTTTTTCAGTAATTGCATCGGCAGATATATGCACTATAAATGTATCAGGTATCAACCCGATATATTCGCACATCAATTTGTGATAACCGGTATCAAGTACTAAGGAATAAATACCGTCCAGGTCGGTCACAGTACCCTTTCCGGGATTATTGACTAACTTGACAGTTACGCTGCTTAGCGTTTCTTTATTTCCACTGGAAGTTACTTTGCCTTTTAAAATACCGGTTTGCTGTGCACACGAAGTATTAATAAATAATACTGCTAGGGCTGTATATGCAACCAGTATTCGTAAAAGCATCAGTAAAAATAAAAGGGTTTTGCTTATTGAAGTAAAAGTTTTCCTGTTTTGCAATAGTTATTATTACTTAACTGGTATATATAGACACCCGTATTCAAATCAGATAAATTTAAAGAACTGAGTTTCCCGTTCGTTATCGACTGAGAAAAAACTTTCTTACCAGTAATGTCCATTATAGTGATAACAGACTGGCCTACGCTTGCATTTATAAAATTCACAAACACTGTTTTTTCATACGCATAAACATTCACGTCTTCTTCTTTCATTACAGTATTATTAACTGATGTTGGGTTATAGATCACACCTAGATCATCAAGTAATAGAATACTGTTATTTACAGTTGTTAGCTGGTTTGCAGATGAAGTGACATTGATCATGATATAATCAGGAATACTGTCGCTGGCATAAAGCCCGGTAGTGTAAACAAAAGGAACACTGAAACGGGTCCATGTTGAAACGGTAGTTCCTGGGGTATCTGTTAAAAACAAAGCACTGGCAATTTGACTGTCAGTTGGGTCAGGATGGTAAGTAGTAGGGGTTTCCGGATCAAAATAATTACCTATGTGTAGTATAGCGCGTACTTTTCCGCGTTCAGTACCAGCGGCTGGTGTATATTGATACCAACCAATCAAGCTATCAGGGCGCCCGGTAAAACTCATACGTCTTATGTCATTTGCATTGCTGTAGTTTATAGTCCCGATATAACCAGTTGATTTATTTGTAGTAGGTGCATTTACAACACCAGTAGTTACATTGCCGTTAACAGTCTCAATAGCAAAGTAGCTTTCTGTTTCAACTTTTACACAATAAGTTCCTGAATGAGGAGCCGTTCCATCTTGAAAACAAGTCTCAGGCCCTAATGCTGCAGTAGTTGATCCTGATTGGTTAGAATACCAATTTGTAGGCTCTGTATAAGTATCGCCTGCAGGAACAGTATTTCCCCAATTCTCAAAACCACCATTTGTGATTGTGGTTTGTCCCACTGCGCTTAATCCAAAAGCGGTAGATAAAATAAGTGTAGCGATAATTTTCATGTTATATAGTTTGAGTGTTTTTGAAGTAGACGCAAAAGTAGGTATAATAACTATTAAGGGCACATCATGCTCATATCTTTTTCACAGAGTTATTAACAAAACTCAAATTAAACACAAATTCTATTGATGTTTTATATTGCACCCATGCAGCAAATATTTTCTTACAACAAGTTATTTGGTTTTGTTCATGATGTTTTTATAAGTATCGGTTGCAGCGATTCAGACGCTGCAACTGCAACCCGGGTATTACTGTCTGCCGACCTCCGGGGCATTGATAGTCATGGAGTTGCGAGGCTTGCAGGTTATGTGCGTTTATGGGAAGCAAAAAGGGTGAACGCGAATCCGTTAATAAAAATAGTACATGAAACTCCATCTACGGCTGTAGTAGACGGAGATGCAGGCTTAGGGCTGGTAGTGGCACCAATGGCTATGCAGGTGGCTATAGAAAAGGCTAAGAATGTTGGTACAGGGTGGGTTAGTGTGCGCAATAGTAATCACTTCGGTATTGCCGGCTACCATGCCATGATGGCCCTCCCGCATGATATGATCGGTATTGCTATGACCAATGCCAGTGCACTTGTTGCCCCTACATTTTCAATAGAAAGAATGCTGGGTACAAATCCTATTGCTGTAGCTATACCTGCCGGTGAGCAACCGCCGTTTGTAGCTGATTTTGCTACTACTACCGCTGCAAACGGTAAACTGGAAATATTACAGCGTAAGCATGAAGCTGCTCCCATGGGGTGGGTGCAGGATAATGAGGGCAACAGATCCACCGATGCCAACGAATTGAAAAAAGGGGGGGCACTGTTGCCACTTGGCAGCGACCGTGAGCACGGCAGCCATAAAGGATATGCTTTGGGCAGTATTGTAGATATTTTCTCGGCCGTATTAAGTGGTGCTAGTTATGGACCTTGGGCACCACCGTTTCCCGCATACGTACCTATGCCAATGAACATGCCAGGCGTAGGATTGGGGCATTTTTTCGGAGCAATGAGGATAGATGCATTTCGCCCCGCGGAGGAATTTAAGCAACATATGGATAACTGGATCACCCGATTTCGAAATGCAACACTGGCAAATGGCCACGACAAGGTACTTATACCCGGCGACCCTGAGCGGGAAATGGAGGCAATCAGGATAGCAGATGGCATTCCAATAGTTGAAAGTGTAACTGATGAATTGATTATAGTTGGCAAACGTTTTGGAATCGTTTTATAAACTTTTTATAATCTGCATTTTCAAAACAGATTTTATGTAGTTTGTTATTCTTTGAAAGTAAAAATACATATACTAAATAATTATTGATTAATTGTTTGTTTATTAACTTATTGCTCGCTAAATAATTATAGTCCAATTACAATCTAAAAACTATCTTTACTCAAAATAATTCCAGTAGAATTACACAACTATCCGAAACTTTTTTGCCTGAATAGCGGCCATACCTTTGGTTAAGAACGACCAAAACACAAAAATATG
>CAIRZD010000425.1 GCA_903882965.1 uncultured Bacteroidota bacterium | reverse complement strand
TGATCCGGCACATACTGATGAAGCGCCGTTTATCGTTCCGGCTATAGGCGATACATTTACTGTGATATTAGTTGTGGTTATGACTGATCCGCAAAAAACACTGGTCTCTGTAAAAGTAATTGTTGTTGTACCAACTGCTATGCCACCTACAATACCTGTAGCAGACCCAATTGTGCCTACGCCCGGATTGCTGCTGCTCCATGTACCGGTGCCACCTGATGCAGTAAAATCATTTAGCGTTATAGTAGAACCTACACATACTGCATTAAGGCCACTTATAACTCCGGCTGCCGGTGATATGTTTACGGTTACATTCATTGTGGTAATTGCAGTTCCGCATGAAGCACTCGTTTCTGTATAAGTGATCATCGTTGTGCCGGGACTAACGCCACATACAACACCTGTTGAAGCATTTACTGTGCCTACAGCCGTATTGCTGCTACTCCATGTACCCGTGCCGCCAGATGCAGTGGTATTACTTAGTGTAATACATGATCCGGCACATACTGATGAAGCGCCGTTTATCGTTCCGGCTATAGGCGATACATTTACTGTGATATTAGTTGTGGTTATGACTGATCCGCAAAAAACGCTGGTCTCTGTAAAAGTAATTGTTGTTGTACCTACTGCTATACCACCTACAATACCTGTAGCAGACCCAATTGTACCTACGCCCGGATTACTGCTGCTCCAGGTACCTGTGCCACCCGATGCTGCAGGGTCATTTAAAGTAATCGTTGATCCTACGCATACTGCATTAAGGCCACTTATAACTCCGGCTGATGGAGATATGTTTACAGTTACATTCATTGTTGTGATCGCGGTTCCGCATGAAGCACTCGTTTCTGTATAAGTAATAGTGGTTGTGCCGGGACTAACGCCACATACAACACCTGTTGTAGCCCCTACTGTACCAACTGTAACATCGCTGCTGCTCCAGGTGCCTGTACCACCCGATGCAGTGGTATTACTTAGGGTAATGCACGATCCCGTACAGACTGATGCAGCGCCGGTTATCGTTCCGGCGATGGGTGATACATTTACTGTAATATTTGTTGTCGTTGTAGCTGTTCCACAAAAAACGCTGGTCTCTGTAAAAGTGATAGTGGTTGTACCAACTGCTATGCCACCTACAATACCTGTAGCAGACCCGATCGTACCTACGCCCGGATTGCTGCTGCTCCAGGCACCTGCGCCACCTGATGCAGTAAGGTCATTTAAAGTGATCGTTGATCCTACACACACTGCATTAAGGCCACTTATAGCTCCGGCTGATGGGGATATGTTGACGGTTACGTTCATTGTTGTGATTGCAGTTCCACATGAAGCACTTGTTTCTGTATAAGTGATAGTGGTTGTGCCGGAACTAACGCCGCAGGCAACACCGGTCGAAGCATTAACCGTACCAACCGCAGTATTGCTGCTGCTCCATGTGCCGGCACCACCGGATGCGGTGGCATTACTTAATGTAATACACAATCCTGTACACACTGATGCAGCTCCTGATATTGCTCCCGCAACAGGAATAACGTTTACTGTTACATTCATTGTTGTAGTTGCCGACCCACAAAAAGCACTGGTCACTGTATAGCTGATCGTTGTTGTACCCACAGTCATACCACCAACAACACCTGTAGCAGACCCAATTGTGCCAACGCCCGGGTTGCTGCTGCTCCAGGCACCGGTGCCACCGGATGCGGTTGCATCACTTAAAGTAATAGTTGAGCCCTCACATACTGAACTAAAACCGGCTATGGCGCCGGCAAATGGAGAAACATTTACAGTAACATCCATTGTCGTTATTACTGATCCGCAATAAGCATTGGTTTCCGTGAATGTGATCATTGTCGTTCCTGCAGCTACTCCATAGACGATCCCGGAAATTGGATCAACGGTACCCGCAGCCGTATTGCTGCTACTCCATGTGCCTGCGCCACCGGATGCAGTGGAATTACTTAAGGTAATGGTTAGTCCTGTGCATACCGATGTAGCACCGGATATCGCACCGGCAACAGGAGTAGAATTGACGGTTATGATTTGTGTCACACTGCCACATATTGTTGTATAGCTTATTGTTGTTGTACCGGCCGCTATGCCGGCAACTACACCTGACGTAGGATCAATACTGCCAATACCCGGAGCAGTACTACTCCACGTTCCCCCTGATGTACCATCGGTCAATGTGATCGTAGTACCTGTACATAACGAAGTAGCGCCAAATATGGCTGTAGGTGCAACAGTTACAGTAACATTCGTGGTCGCAGTGCCGCAGACAGTAGCGCCGGCAGCCGTTTGATAAGAGATTGTTGCAGTGCCAACAGAACCGCCCGTAACAATACCTGTGGAGCCAACTCCGGCTATAGTGGGAGAACCGGAGCTCCAGGTACCACCAGTTGTAACATCTGTGAGATTAATTGAAAATCCGGAACATACAATTGAAGGCCCTGTTATTGGAGCGGGGCTGCCAACGAACGTCAATGTTTTTGTTACATAACAGGTAGCGCTCAATGCATACGTCATCGTTGTCGTACCGGCACTTTCACCAAGTACCGTAGCACTCGGTGGCGTAACAACAGTAGCAACAATACTACCAACTGCTGTATTGCTACTACTCCATGCACCACCGGTTGTAGTCTCGTGGGTTATAATTGATGTTCCCTGGCATGCAGTAGCCGAGCCAATGATATTATTAGGGGGAGCTGTAACTGTAACAGTTGTCGTCACATAACAAACAGGACTTGTAGCATATGTAATAATTGCCGTACCTATACTTGCACCGGTTACAATGCCGGTAGCAGAGCCAACGCTCGCAGTCCCCGGAGAACTACTGCTCCAGGTACCGCCCGGCACTGCATCACTTAACGTTGATGACGAGCCATTACACATGGACAGGGTCCCGGTTATACCACCCGGCACAGCAGCAACTGTTACAATGCTCGTTGCCGCACAACCCAAACCCGACGTATAAGAAATAGTGGTAGTTCCGGAACCAACTCCGGTAACATTACCTGATCCATCTACTGAACCAATAGTTGTTACAGTGCTGCTCCATGTACCACCGACTGTAACATCTGTCAATGCAGTAATAGAGCCTATACAAACATCCGGCGTTCCTGAAATAGCAGCAGGTACAGGGTTAATGGTCACAGTGCTGGTCGAATAGGCCGAACATCCTGTTATCGAACTGGTCACAGTTGCCGTGTAAGTGACCACAGTAGGTACAGTTACAGTTGTAGGATGTACATAAACAGGGTCCGCAGATAAACCTGAATATGCAGTGGTCAAAGAAGAATTTGAAAATAAATAAGTGGAAGGCGCCCATATAGGCCCGGTAATTGGATTAGTACCCGTGATATTAATATTATCAACTGCCCACGATGATCCATAGCTGCTGGTGTAGTTATATTCGATCATCAAATTAGACATTCCTAAATAGGGAGTAAGATCAACGGTTTCTGTAGCAAATGCGGTGAATGATCCGGCCGTTGCTCCCCAATAGTCGTTCAAAAGCCCCCAAGTTACCCCACCATCTGTAGAAATATCCACTTCGGCAATAACATCATCAATATTGAAATTATAAAATTGCTCAAAAGAAAGAGTGGCGGTAGTATACCCTACGAGAGAAAAAACGGGCGAATATAAATGTGTTGATGTCGTAGAAGTAGGGCCCGATGTATCTGCATTAGCTAAAATGAATGCACTGTTATCCGGGCTATGGTATGCGCCAAGCTCATTTGTATACCCATCTCCATCCACTTTCCATTGCGAACCCCAAATAAGGTTACTGCTACCAATGGTATCTACGGTCCATGTACCAAGGCCGCTATTAAAATTTTGTGACAGAATGGTATCAAAATAATAAGTACCTGCAGCAGTAAGTGTTACGCTACCGCCATTACATATCGACGCCGTTGCCGGACTAATGGTAGGCGCAGGTGGGAGTGCCGTAACAGTAACAACAAGTATTGCTGCGCATCCTGAGCCGGGATAATAAGATATTGTAGCCGTACCTGCCGATACTCCTGTAGCTATACCGGTAGACCCTACACTGGCTATACCACTGGCCGTACTGCTCCATGTACCGCCCGAAGTAGCATCACTTAATGTATTAGATGCGCCTATGCACAATGATGGATTCCCCGAAATTAAACCCGGGCCTGTCACGGTTACAGTGGTGGTTGGTGATGTTGCGGTTAAGGTAGTAGCCCCGCAACCGCTTGCAAATACCTCACAATACACAGTGTTACCGCTTGCAAGGGTGGTAGTTGTAAAAGGGTTTCCCGTGGCCGTAGCAACGCCATTCACAAACCATTGGTAAGTGGTTATAGTACCTGTTGCTGTTGCCGAAAACGTGACACTTGCTCCTGGACACATCGTATAAGTAGGGGTAGGGGTAATACTTACTGTTGGCGTTGTACCTCCAACCTGGGAAACATTACCAAAATTTGTCCCACCGGTACCGGATACTCCTGTTGTACCGGCAGTGATACCATTGATGCCAGACCCGCCTGACGCATAAATAAACCCGGCTGAAGTTACCGTAGAAGTTGTTGCCTCCACTTGTAAATTTGCTATTCTGATCTCATCATGATGTGCTGTTCCATGCACCTTTATCGTAAGAAGAAGCTGCGTGGAACTTACGTAAGAAGCCACTACAGATGTAATATCGTTTGCGCCGCCTGTAGCCCAGTTAAAATGGGTCACAGTTGGTAAAGTTCCTGAAAACTCCCATCCGGTGGGTGCATTCAGATACAAAAGAACGTTGCAAGTACCGCCACATGGATGTGGAATATCATTAGTGTTTGCCTCTCTTATTGTGATATTACCTAGTGTGGTAAATGCCGGTGCGCTTCCTCCTGTCCATTTATTCACACATATATTTGTGCCACCTATACCTGGTCCAATTGTTACCTGTGCAAAACCTGCATAGCTTATACTAAGCAAAAATCCAATTAACGCTATCCTAAATGATTTAATATCACTTTTAAATAGTAAATAAATATTACTCATGTAACTCTTTTATTTTTAAAACATTATTAAACGATACCACTTATATCCCAAATTTACCACTATTTCGCAAAAAAACCATAAATTATTATTGAAAAAGTGCCATAGAATTAACTTTCAATTAATATCTAATGGAAAGAATTAAATAGAATAAAATATCTTGCAATACATACTACTTAATTCAGGAACTATCATCCACATACCTTCAAGTAGTTGGTCTATCTTTACCAAATGCAAATCCCTCCAATAAAAGACATACTTGCGCGCCTTGCTATCAATTCACTCAATCAAATGCAGGAAAGTGCTTATACCGGCATATCAAAAGAGAAAGAAATACTTTTACTATCGCCCACAGGCTCAGGAAAAACACTGGGTTTTTTATTGCCTATTTTGCATAACCTGAAGAAGACCTCAAATGGTGTACAATGTCTTATCCTTGTACCTTCCCGCGAACTGGCTTTGCAAACAGAACAAGTCTGGAAAACAATGTCGACCGGCTTTAAGGCAAATGCTTTTTATGGTGGCCACGACATAGAAACAGAGATCAATAGCCTCGCAGAACCTCCGGCGTTGCTTATTGGCACCCCAGGACGAATTATGGATCACATCACACGCTATACATTTTCGGTTGATGCACTGACTACGCTTGTTTTAGATGAATTTGACAAATCGCTTTCGTTAGGGTTTGAAGAGGAAATGTCATTTATCATCAGCAAACTGCCACGTATCCAAAAACGCATATTGGTTTCTGCTACTCCGGCCATAACTATCCCATCGTTTACCGGTGTACAAAATCCGGCGGTGATCGACTTTATATCTGAAAATGGCGCCAGTGGCTTAGATATGAGAATGGTCATTTCAGATGAAAAGGATAAACTTAATACATTATCTCAGCTATTATGCTACATTGGTGCTGAGTCAACACTTATATTTTGCAACCACCGAGAAGCGGTGGAGCGCATAAGCAAGCATCTTGCCGAGCGCAGTATTGACAATGCCTTTTTCCATGGCGGGCTGGAACAAATGGAGCGTGAGCAAACGCTTATCCGCTTCAGAAATGGCAGTGTATACTTTCTCGTAGCTACTGACCTGGCTGCCCGCGGGCTCGATATCCCGTCTGTAAAGCATATTGTGCATTATCACCTTCCCGGCACATCCGAAGAGTTTATACACCGCAATGGCCGTACGGCTCGTATGAATGCTACTGGCACTGCGTACCTGCTCATGCACAAAGAAGAGCAACTGCCGGCATGGTTGCCTGAAGCACCTCCTGTTTTAGACCTGCCACAAGATAAGCCTATACCACCCGCAACATTATGGGCTACTATTTACATCAGCGGAGGCAAAAAAGATAAGATCAACAAAACAGACATTGTAGGTTTTTTCTTAAAAGCCGGAGGCATAGAAAAAACAGAGCTGGGAATGATAGAAGTGAAAGACCATATTTCATTTGCCGCAGTCAAAAAAAATAAAGTAAAGGAACTCCTGCACAAAGTACAAAATGAGAAAATGAAAGGAAAAAAATACAAAGTAGCAGTTGCCAGATAACTGCTGCTACCCTATCTTTTTACACTCAGTTTTTCTTTCACGCGAGGCCACTCCTCATCTATAATGCTGTACATAACGGTGTTGCGAAATGCTCCATTTGCCCTGATCCTTTCCTTGCGCAGCACACCTTCGAAAGTAGCGCCTATACCAAGTATGGCGGTTCTGCTACGGAGATTATTTTCGTCTGTCTGTAACTGAACACGCACGGTTTTAAGAGATTCAAAACAGTAAGTTAGCAATAACAATTTGCATTCGCGATTGTAGCCTGTGCGCCAATAAGCAGGGTCGTACCATGTCCAGCCTATTTCTAATTTTCTGTGCTCGGGGAATATGTTATGAAACAAGGTACTGCCAATGATCCTGTTCGTTTTATTATCTATTACCGTGAACGGATATTGTTCTCCTGTGCCGCGTTTCAACACAGCACTTTTGAGGTGCTGCATCAGCCGCTCCCTGTCGGCACCATTGATGGAAATATGCTCCCATATCTGTTCTTGCTTACCTACTTCCAAAAGCTCAGCAAAATGAGCATTATCCAACGGCACAAGTGTTACTTTTTCGCCCTTCAATATTACCGGGTGTTGTATCCAATTCATAGCCGCAATTTACAGAACTGTATGAAATTTAAAATCATGATTTAATATTTTACCGTTCTTTGCACTCAAATGGGCTCAAAAAACATCCTCTATTATATATTCTCAGTAGTACGCATATTCCTCTATCCTTTCGCGCTTATATATGGCGCGCTGGTGTGGGTGCGTAACCGGCTGTATGATGCAAAGTTTTTCACTTCTATAACCTTTAGTATACCCGTGATAACCGTTGGAAACCTTTCTACAGGGGGGACGGGTAAAACTCCCCATGTGGAATACCTCATCCGGCTGCTGCAATACAGGTTTCGGGTGGCTACAATGAGCAGAGGGTATAAACGCCACACACAGGGTTTCCTGCTGGCTGACGAGCAGAGTAATGCGCTGCGTATAGGTGACGAACCGATGCAATACCACATGAAATACCCTGAGCTGGTAGTGAGCGTAGCTGAAGAGCGGATGATAGGTATACCCGCATTGCTGCAACGCCGGCCGGATGTGGATGTGGTAATCCTTGATGACGCATACCAGCACCGCTCTGTAAAGGCGGGCCTGACCATACTTATTACCGACTACTCGCGCCCTTTCTACAAAGACCATATACTGCCCTTCGGGAGCCTGCGGGAAAGCAGGGGGGCATATAAGCGCGCCAATGTAATCATCCTGTCGAAATGCCCGCTGGATATGGATGAGACGCAAGCAAGGGAGATAGAAGCGCTTATAAAACCACAGCCCTACCAGCAGGTGTTCTTTACCGGCATTCATTACGACAAACCGTATGATCTTATTACCAATGAGGCTGTGAACTTTGCTTATAAGAACATCATACTGGTGTGCGGGATAGCTCGCCCCGAGCCACTTATAGCCTACCTGAAAAGCAGTGCGGCTGACGTGCATACGCTCTCTTACAAAGACCACCATTACTTTGTAACAGCAGATCTTGAAGAGATCAAAACCACTTACGAAAACTTGGAATGTCCCCGTTTGATTGCAGAATTCGAAG
>CAIRZD010000424.1 GCA_903882965.1 uncultured Bacteroidota bacterium | reverse complement strand
TCCAAAAAATAAAACCCCGTATCCCACTTACTATCCTCTGTTGATGCGTAGGTCCTGTGCACTATCTCCCCCATCACCACCGGTATGGGCGCACTGAAAAAAGGCGCGCTGCTCACAAACGTATGAAACTCGCCGTTCTCTCCACACGGGTCTACATTATCAGGCAGGCTGTTTAAGAGATCAGCATTGATCTTTCGGCCCAGGAATTCTTTGCCGAGGTATTTCTCATTTACACACACTATAATAGCATCAATCCCTGCATTTTCAACCATCCGCACCAGTTCCCGCGTGTCTTTTTTCCATAGCGGAAAGATGCCTGCCATCCCCACCTGCGCCAGTTGCTGCTCCCGGTATACCTTCAGGTCTTCAAGGAAAATATCACCATAGGCTGCTGCGCTCACACCCTGCGCTTTCAGATCGGTCATGGTTTGCAGCATCGCGTTTTTGTATATCGTATCATCAGGGCTGGCGGGTAGTTTCACTTTCAGCAGTGGCAGGGCCATCCTTTCGGCCTGCATATCCAGCAGCTTCTCCCGCACGCCATGCATGAATACACGCTCATGCTCACTGCTCAGCGTAGTAAGCAGGTGCGATACCCGGTAACGCTCATCCGCCAGCAACATATGGTATGCCAGCGCAGCATCCTTGCCGGAACTCCAATTCATTACTACCTTTACATCATTCATAAGGTCAAAACATTTTTAGCAAACAATAGTCTATGCAATACGCGATCATTACAGGAGCATCACAGGGAATGGGTAAAGTTATTGCTGAAAAGCTTTTGTCCGAAGGATTTTCTATAGCCGTTTGCGCCCGCAACCAGGAAAAGCTGGCTGCGCTCAAAAAGGAATGGAATGAAAAATACCCCGCTGCAAAGGTCATCACTTATAATGCGGATATGACCAACAAAGAAGAACTCACCGATTTTGCAGATACCGTACTGGCCTATTTCCCTAAGATAGATATACTCGTAAACAACGCCGGCAACTACCTCCCCGGCAACATAGCCGATGAGCCCGATGGCCTTCTGGAATCAATGATAGGCATTAACCTCTATAGCGCTTACCATCTTACCCGCAAAATCTTGCCCGTCATGAAGCATGCAGGCAGTGGCCATATTTTTAACATGTGTTCCATTGCCAGCCTCAAGGCATATCCCAATGGCGGCGCATATAGTATTTCTAAATACGCCCTCCTCGGTTTCTCCGAAAACCTGCGCGAAGAATTAAAAGAATCGGGCATTAAGGTCACTGCTATTTGCCCCGGTGCCACCTACACTCCCTCATGGGAGGGCAGCGATGTGCCACCGGCGCGCATCATGGAGGCTTCAGACATTGCCGCAATGCTATGGGGCGCATGGAATCTGTCTCCGCAAGCCAATGTAGAAACCATCATTATGCGTCCTGTTAAAGGTGATATTTAGGGGTACTTTTTAACGTAGCTTTAACCCTCACTTTTCTATTTTTGTGCATACCAAATGAAACGCATTAAAATCATGTGGCGCACAAGCATAGTATTCCTTTTAGTAATAGGGGTAGGTTGCCATGTATGGGCACAAAATGTAGTCTTCACCGCACAGGCCGGCGCCAGCAAAATAGGCGTCAGGGATAATGTGCAGGTACAGTATACCATCAGGGATGCCCAAAACCTCCAGAGCATCACCCCACCAAACAGCCCCGACTTCAATATCGTGCAGGGCCCATTCCAGTCACAGAGCTCCAGTACCCAGATATCGGGCAACAGGGCCATTACATCACAAAGCATTTCTCTTACCTATGTTTTACAGCCAAAACATGAAGGTATTTTTACCATACCACCCGTACTTGCAAAAGACGCAGCCGGACATACCTATCAGTCTAATGCGCTTACCATCACCGTTGTTGCCGGCACACTCATGCAGCAAAGGCAGCCCAGCCGCAGCGACCCGTTTGGTGGCGGCCAGGACGATGATATTATGGCTATGATGCAGCGCATGCAGCAAATGCAGCAACAGCAGATGCAGCGTATGCGCGGCAATCCGCCACCACAGGCACAGCAGCCGCAACAACAACCTCAACCTGAGGCGGAAGTTAATGACGAACAGATCAAAAAAGACCTTTTTATAAAAGTTTCGGTTGATAAAAGTAAGGTGCATGTGGGTGAGCAGATAACCACCAGTTATAAATTATACTCCCGTATGCCCATGCAGGTTGGCATCTCAAAATTGCCTTCCCTCAATGGTTTCTGGACGCAGGATTTTGATATCCCAAAACAGGCAAAACCTACCGAAGAAGTACTGGATGGTAAAAAATACCAGGTTTTCCTCCTCAAAAAATCTGCCCTGTTCCCACAAACGACCGGCACCCTGGAGCTGGATCCTGCCGAAGCAAAAGGTGTAGCCCGTATAGTGCAGCAGGTGCGCCGCAAAATGTCTGATATGTTTGGCGGCACTTTAATGATGAACGATCCGGTCTTCAACAACTCCTATTACAATACCATGGGGTATAAGGATGTGAAGGTAGACCTGCAAAGCACTCCCGTAAAAATTACCGTTACCGCCCTACCCGATAAAAACAAACCGGCCGATTATGGCGGCGCAGTAGGTAACTTTTCTATCACCAGCAAAATTGATAAGCAGGAGCTCACTACTGATGATATTGCCACGCTCACACTCAATATCACCGGCAGCGGCAACCTCAAACTTATAGAAGCCCCAAAGCTCAACCTGCCAAACGGACTTACTTCTTTCGATCCGCAGATCACTGATACTATCACCGGCCGCACCACCACTATCTCCGGTTCTAAGATCATCAGCTATGTTATTTCGCCCCACACTCCCGGCGACTATGATATCCCGGCTACTGCATTTACTTATTTCAATCCGCAAACCGGCGCTTATGTTACCGAGCATACACAACCCATAAAGCTCCACATAAAAGCCGGCAAGCATTTCACCCCTGATCAGGCTGGCAGTGGTGTTGCTTTGAAAGATATTCACGACATCGTAAAACACCCGCTCAATAGCATCGAACTCAAAAGCAAACCACTACCCTTCACCCCTGTTTACTGGTCTATGTATGCGTTCCCGTTGCTGGCATTCATAGGCATGGTAGTATGGAAACGCCGCGATGAAGAACTATCAAAAGATACTACTTTACTAAAAAGAAAACGCGCCAACAAGATCGCCCTGCAGCGCCTTAACACCGCCAAAAAACTGCTCGACCAGCAAAACAAAGTACCTTTCTACGAAGAAGTATCTAAAGCTATATGGCTATACCTCAGCGATAAATTAAGCATACCGCTCTCGGCGCTTTCTAAAGAAACCGCCACAGATGCTATGAACACGCGCAAAGTACCGGTAACCCTGCAAAAAAGCCTTGAAAATGTGATATGGGAATGTGAGACCGCACTTTATGCATCCGGCGGCTCTAAGCAAATGGAGCATACTTATGAGGAGGCTATAAAAGTGATCAGCGATCTTGAAGACGTATTTAAAGCATGAGAAAAACCTATCTGATATCAGCTCTCATTTTATTCAGCTGCTACCATAGCATGGCTGTGGGCAATTACAATGCCCAGTGGCAAAAAGGAACCACCTTTTACCAGCAGGCACAATACGATAGCGCCGCATATTACTTCGAGCAGATCGCCGCGCTCAAGCCACAAAACGCAGATGTTTATTACAACCTTGGCAATACCTATTACCGCCTCAATAAAATAGCGCCAGCCGTACTCAATTACCAGCGCGCATTACAGATCAACCCCGATTACAAAGAAGCCAAAGACAACCTGGCCCTCACCGAAAGCCGCATCAGCAACCACATACAAACCACCAGCGATGTCTTCTTTCTTGATTGGTGGCATACCATTACCCATCCCAATAAAACCGGCGCATGGTCTGTAGCAGCGCTCATCACTTTTATACTAATTATAGTGGTGCTGTTTGTAAGGCGTTACCAGAAATCGGGCCATAAGATACCGGTGCAGCTTCCCGGCATACTTGGTTTCTTCTGTATCTGCTTTCTCGTGCTTGCCTTTGCCGCTGCCAAAAAAGCGCAGCAATCAAACGAAGCCGTAGTTATGGAAAACGATGTGCCCCTGATGAACAATGAGCAAAAAGGCAAACCACTTTCCCTCATCCCCGAAGGCACCACCGTGAAGATCCTCGATGAAAAACCCAACTGGATAGAAGTATCCCTCCCCGATGGCCGCAGCGGCTGGGTGCAAGGCAATCTTATTGATAAGATATAAGCTAAAATGGCTATTATAGAAATAGGATAAACTACCTCGATTGCATAATAATAGTATTTTTTCATACCTTTGAAATATTGATATTAACAAATGGATAGCAGCATTTTAAAATACAACCTTCTTAACGCTTTTGAAAAGAAAGAGGTAAAAGACTTCATTGATTTTTTATTCAACAGGAAGAAAGATGCCCCTACTCCTCAATCATCTGACTATAAAAACAAGATACTTTCTGTTTCTACATGGAACGATGATGACCTCAAATTATTTGACGAAAACAAAAAACTATTTGATCAATGGCCTCCCACAGCATGGTAATTGATACTGGTGTTTTCATCGAATATTTGCGGGCAAAGGATAAGCGTAAAACAGTACTATACTCAATACCTGATCAGACAAATATTTTCATTTCCGCAGTTACCCTTTATGAATTGTATATGGGTGCAACTACTGAAGAGAAAAAGAAAGATATACAACTGCTCACGGAAGACCTCGCTATCCTTCCATTCAATGATAATGTAGCAATACAAGCGTCAATTATATTCCATGATTTGAGAAAAACAAATCAGCTGATTGAGTTTCGAGATATTTTCATTGGTGCTACCTGCATTGTTTATAACCTACCTCTGAAAACTACAAATACCAAACATTTCAACAGGATTAAAGAAATCGTGTTTTCTTGACAATAAAATGATTTCTTATGGTTCTCCCGCAGCGGCTGGGTACAAGGCAATCTTATTGATAAGATATAAGCAGAATCCCTCAGTTACTCCCTTCTTAAAGTAGTATCACATTATGGCGCCAGCACATTTAATGACCCGGTAACTATCGTAAGGTCTGTGCATCTGAAACTGAAAGTGCCGGTAATGTATGGTGTGATAGAAGTGATGGTCAGAGACCCCTGCGTGGCATAGCCGCCACCAGTAGGAAAGTGAGTGTATTGGGCGGTAACAGTAGTGTCGTTAATTGGGAAGGTACCTGTTGTAAACGGGTACTGATTTATAACAAAATTAATGCTGCTGCCCTTCAGGCTGCCGGCTATATTGTCTGCGGCAATATGCAGTATTGGGTGCATGCCACTGTTATCCCATGAGGCAGAGAGGTAACCGCTGGTGGCATACAACGTACCCGCAAATGCACCGGTAGTAGATGCAGATACATATTGCACCGTAGGGGGTACAGCCACAGGCGTGCTGCTCGTTTTCTTACAGGAAGACAACAAAGTGGCAGAGACGATAAATATTGATAACAACTTAAAGACGCTCATGATCTTGCTTTTGTCAAAAGTAAAAAATAATGAGAAATAAATATACCTGCTTACAAATCACATTCTATCTCCATTTCTCCGGGCTGATGGCAGTATGGTGAATGGCGATAATAGTAACAGTACTTTCATCCAGCAGGTAATGAATTGCATAGGGAAAAATATTCAGGTTAGCGATTCTCACTTCTTTATAACGAATCGTATGTGCAAAAGGGTTTTCTCTTATTCTTTCCACAGATAAGTTCACTTGTTCTGAAAGCCGTTTGGGTAATATGGGATTATGTTGCCTGTACCAATCACGTGCATGCGTCAGATCGTTGTAGGCCGAAGGCAAAATGCGTACTTTATAACGCTTCATCCTCTTTAGCTATCTTTTTAGATACATCATCCCAATCAAGCGTATTCTGTGGGTTTTTCTTAAATTCTTCGAGGCGAAGATCAATGAGGTCTTTTTGCCAGGCAGGGATATCAAGATGCATTTGCTCAGAAAGCCGGTTCCATTCTTCTATAGGCAGAAAAACACCAACAGGGTTTCCAAGATTATCAAATGTATATTGCGGCTCAATGCTCATTACCCAAAGTTACGTTTTTTTATAATAGTGCCCCTTACTGAAAATGGTACTCCGAATGTTTCATCTCAAAGGCATGCCCCTTATCATTCATTTTCTTTTCCGGTTAGGCTGATTTGAATTATTTATCCAGTCCTGTTGTTTCCTTATCTGGCCCTGTTCTGTCTGTATTGTCATCAACAATTTCAAATTCTATTTTGTCAAACCATATCTGTCCTGTCCCGGCCAACAGAGTCCCAAATGCTATATTAGTTGCTTCTTCCGAAACATCAAGAACAATTTTATATTGCTTCCAGTCAGTAGTACCTTTTACCGATCTATCCGTTTTGCCGTTTTTCATGTTATCAAATGCCAATGAAGCTGATTCCTTTTCTCCATCTATTCGTAACCAAAAGCCTGCCCAATTTTCAACATCCTTCGTTTTCAGATATCCTGTCATTTTAATCCTTTTCCCAAGATATTTTTCCGGATGAATATTCTTCATTACAGTTCCAAATCCTTGGATTGATTTGTCAATAGATTTAATTGTTATGACATTATTTCCGTCTGTACCCGCACCTTTATCTACCCCCATAAAATAACTGTTAGGCTGAGCCCCTGCCCTAAAAAAACTATCAGGTAATTTATTCTCATTGTTTTTAGATATAAGAGCAAGCAATGGCTGCCACCGTTTGTCTGTATGCAATGAATTAAAATCCTCTTCTTTTGATATTTTGTCAATATCATCGTAATACTGTTTTTCTGCTATTCTTTGAAGATTAAAAAATGCAGTATCCGGAATTTTAGCCATAGACCATGACTTCGCCGCATTATAACGATCTTTTGATAAACCCTTCGATCCTAGTTTATCAAATGCTTGTGAATAGGTTCTTGCAGATTCCAGATATTCTTTTTTAGTGTACAAAGCTTCTGCTTTACCTACGTATTCAGAATATTCTGCCATGTAACCTTGTCCATATAAAGGTGCGCAAAGCAAAATGCATAGGCCTAAGCATAAAATGAAGTTTTTCATATTATTGATTATATAAGCTGTAAAAATATAATTTTTATTGATTATTTATATGGGTTACTACATTACTAACGATTAAAAGTATTTCCCCTCCCCACCCCCCACCATCATCCCACTACCCAATAATTTCGATTATGTTTGTCCTTCCAATCAATACTTATGAATTGCAGTAAAAAAGTTTGCCTGTTAGCAGTGGCGGTAATGGGGTTTGTACAATCTCCCGCCCAGAAAAAACAGTTTACCATGGCCGAGGCCACTAATGGCATCACCACTACCCTCGCCCCTAAAAACATCAAAGGAACATCATGGCAGCCCGGCACAGATAACTTCTGGCAAGCCGACTCTGCAAATGGCCAGGCCGTATGGACCTATACCAACTTTGCCAAGATGGACGATGCCACACCCGTTACGGTTACACAAGGCACCTACCCGGTAAAAGTTACCGCCTTACCCTCACTCAAATGGATTGATAAAGACCATGCATACTTTATAAACGGCAAAGACATCGTCACCGGCTCACTGGCTGATGATAAATGGAACTGGTCTAAATGGTCCAGGCCCAACGAAAAAGCAGAGAACATTACCGTGGATAAAAGCGGTAAGATCGCCTGGACCATAGATAACAACCTCTTTCTCATGGCCGATGGAACAACCGTGCAAGTTACCGATGAGGCTAACAAAGCTATCGTACTGGGCCAGTCTGTGCACCGCGATGAGTTTGGTATAGACCACGGCATTTTCTTCTCACCGGCCGGCAACTACCTCGCATACTACCGCATGGACCAGACCATGGTAAAAGACTACCCCATCATTCGCTGGGATACCGTACCCGCTATGGCCGCTCTTATTAAATACCCCATGGCCGGCGGCACATCGCACCAGGTAACCCTTTGCGTTTACGACCCCGCTACAAAGAAAACAGTAACATTGAAAACCGGCGATACCGAGAAAGACCACTATCTTACCTGCGTTACCTGGAGCCCTGATGAAGCATTCATATACATCGCCATCCTCAACCGCGACCAAAACCATCTGTGGCTCAATAAGTATGATGCCAAAACCGGCGACATGGTAAAAACACTGTTTGAAGAGACGAGCCCAAAGTACGTGCACCCCACGCACCCACTCACTTTTATCCCCGGCAAAAATGATGAATTCATCTGGTGGAGCGAGCGCGATGGTTACGAACACCTGTATCGCTACAACACAGATGGCAAGCTCATACGCCAGCTTACCAAGGGCAATTGGGTGGTGAACGAACTGGTAGGTTTTAACGAAAAGAAAAAGCAAGCCATCATCACCACCGCCAAAGAATCACCACTTGAAAAACATATTTACAAAGTGGACCTCGACAACGGCCATATGGATCGTATAGATAAAGATCCCGGCATGCATACCGCCGCCTGCAGCGATGACGGTATGTTTGTAATGGATAGCTATAATGGCCCTGCCATTCCCCGCCGTATAGTGATTCGCTCTACCGAAAAGGCTTTCGACAAAACCCTTTTACGAGCGCCCGATCCGTTGGCAAACTATGCACGCGCGCAGGTTAGGGATGTGACCATCAATCTCAATTCGGCCAATGGTGCCTTACCGCTATATGGCAAAATAATACTGCCACCTGATTTCGACAGCACTAAGAAATATCCGGTCATCGTGTATTTGTATAATGGCCCTAATGTGCAGGTCGTGCACAATTCGTTTCCGGAGAGCGGCAACCTGTGGTATGAGTATATGGCGCAGCATGGCTACATCGTGTTTACAATGGATGGCCGTGGCAGTTGGAACCGCGGACTTGCTTTTGAGCAGGCCACCTTCCGCCACCTCGGCGATGTGGAAATGGACGACCAGCTGCGTGGTGTGGATTACCTCAAATCCCTGCCCTATGTAGATGCCAAAAGAATGGGCATTCATGGCTGGAGCTTTGGCGGGTTTATGACCACATCGCTCATGCTCAAGCACCCCGATGTGTTTAAGTGCGCCGTAGCCGGTGGCCCCGTGATGGACTGGAAAATGTATGAGGTAATGTATACAGAGCGCTACATGAACCGCCCCGACAATAACCCCGATGGCTATGCAGAAGCCAACCTGCTCGATAAAACCAAAAACCTGAAAGGCAAACTGATGCTCATACACGGCACACAGGACAATGTAGTGGTGTGGCAGCACAGCATAGACTTCATAAAAAAATGCGTAGACGAAAATGTGCAGGTCGATTATTTTGTATACCCCGGCTACGAGCATAATGTGCGCGGCAAAGACCGTGTACACCTCATGCAAAAGATCACCGATTATTTTGATCAGAATTTGAAGTAAGATTTGTGTACTTACCTAGGTGTGAGGTAGAGGACATTGTAAACCTCTTAGAAGTTTACAAATAGAAACGGGCTGCAAATCGCAGCCTTTTTTATTACCTTAGTATTCCACTTCAAAACAATTTTTATGGTACTCACAAAGAAAATACTTAACATTTCAATCGCTATTAGCGTAATTACATGCTCATTCGCTCTATTAATATATTCTGTTAAAGGGAATACCGTTAATGCACAAACTACCTCCTATAATGGGTTTGATGTGATAGGTGTATTAAATGGAGGTGTTGGTAAATATGATATTATAGGTTTCAACCCGAAAACAGGACAGACTAAGATAATTGGTTATGGTAAATATTGAGCCTTAAATTCAAACTGATACACTACCAGATTGTAGGATATACCCTCCCACCATTCCCCCCAAAAACCTGACCACTATCACCCACCTTTCTAACCGTCATCAGGTTAATGGCTGGCAGTTGTAGTAATTTTGTGATACTATACCATATATATGGTGATCATCATCCTTAATATATTATTACAATGACCACAATTGAAGCTAATACGTACGCAAAAGGCAGCAGCCTCGGGGCTACAGAAAGGGCAGAAAAATTGAAAAGTTCATTACCATCAAGATTACTGGCATTTATTTACAATCTTGATGTGGAATTTCCGCTATCAGGTGGCGAATCAAGTGAGCATTTTTCTAGAAGCATGAGTTACCTGGGCCACGAAAGTGCAGAGTTTGTAAAAGGTACAGATATCCATTTTCCGTTATCGGGTGCTGAGTAAGTGGTAAGCAGGTGCTAGTCTTTCAAAAATTTCCGCACCTCACTACCATTTACTTTCACAAAATAAATACCGGCCGGTAATCCGGAAACATCTATAGATATCACCTCCGCTCCAAGGGAGAGGTCGGGAGAGGTTTCTATTCTTTGCCCCAGCAGGTTTGTGATGCTTACCTCATTTATTGCATTGGGCGAAGCAACGTGCAGCATTGTAGTAGCAGGGTTTGGATATACACTGATATTTTTACCCGCCCCATTCAAAGAACCCACACCCACCGTCATTAGCGGATTGAACCTTGCTATATATACATCTCTCTGCCCATTGGCATACAGGGCATCACCACTTATCATCATGGTTGGGCTATTAAAATACCCGCTTACATAAATATCGCTGCCCGTGCTGTCTACCGCCAGTCCGCCCGGCCAGTCGTCACCGGTGCCACCAGCGCTTGCCGCCCATAGCGCATTTCCTGAGTTGTTATACTTTACCAGGTAGGTATCATAGCCACCTGCAGTATGCAGCGTATCATTACCGGCAACCATATAATTACCCAGCCAGCACTCATCAAAATAACCCAACACATATACACTGCCCGCGGCATCAACCGTTACAGTCCTGGCGCTATTATACCCCAACATCTTCTTTGCCCACAACGCAGCTCCCGTAGAATCGGTCTTTACCACAAACGAATTAGTATAGCCCGGAGGCGCCACCGGTGTAATATCTATAAGCGTATCAGTATGTATGATAAAAGTATCGGTAAAAGAACCGCAGAGTATTAAATTACCTGATGCATCGATCGCTATACCCGATACCGATGCATTAGTATTGGCAATACCTATAGCCCTAAGCATATTGCCTGCCGGGCTATACTTAACTATATATATGCCCGTATCCAAAAACGAATGAGTACCGATCACCAGCCCCGGCCCCGGGTTATTGCCCGCCCAGTATACATTGCCTGCCGCATCAGTGGTTACCAGCCCGCCATAATTATTAAGGTTACCGTTACTGCTTTGTTTGGCCCATACTACATTACCTGTGGCATCATACTTCACCAGGTAGGCGTCATAGCCGGTATCGCTTGCGTTCAGTAGCGTATCATTGCCAAATACCAGCATTTTGCTCTGAAAAAAACCGGTCACATATACATTGCCTGCCCTGTCGGTCTTGGCGCCTGAGGCCGTCACATAGCTGGTATCTGTGGTAAGTGCCGTCTTTGCCCATAGCACATTGCCTGCCCCGTCATACTTAGCTACAAACAGGTCTGTCTCATAATTTGTACCCGTACCCGCTGTTAATGTATCTGCACCAAATATCAGTCTACCCGGCACCCCGTTACTGGAGAAAGAACCCGCTATATATACATTGCCTGCAGTATCGGTGCTTTCCCCGTTGGCTCCTGCATTACCATTGCTCAGCGGGCTCCTTGCCCACAGCATATTACCCATGGCATCATACTTTACCAGGTACACATCGTCATTACCTGCGGCGTTCTGAAGCGTATCTGTACCAAAAACTATAAATGTATTCTCAAAAAAACCGGTGATGAAAACATTGCCATGCACATCTATATCAGCAGCATAAGAATAATCACCAGCAAAATTATCGCGCGACTGCCTCCCCCACTGCCACGACTGCGCCTGCGCAATAAACGGCACCATAAAAAACAGTAATAACAACTTCTTCATAACCCCATTTTTTAATCAACTCATTCTTTCAAAAACTTCCGCACCTCACTCCCATTTACCTTCACAAAATACAATCCCACCGGCAATCCCGAAACATCTATAGATATCACCTCCGCTCCTTGTCCTGAGCTTTGTCGAAGGATGGAGAGGTCGGCAGAGGTCCTTACTATTTGCCCCAGCAGGTTAGTGATGGTTATATCATTTATTGCATTGGGTGCAGTGATGGTGAGTTGTGTGGTGGCGGGGTTGGGGTAGATCGTGAGGGCTTTGCCATCAGCGACATTTGGAATACCTGTTCCGCAACCGGTATTTTCAATTTCAATAGAGTCTATCATCCATCCGGAAAGTGAACTGATCGCTGAATCACTCACAAAACGAAACCTTATAAAAATTGGACGATAAAAGCTAAAAGTATAATCAGGAAAGCAACTGGTAACTGTAGTTCTTTCAGTGACACAATTCATAAATTGAAAACGTGATAATTGTTCACCACTGCTTGTACCGGTAAAGGCAGGCTGGCCGGAGTTAAGCGTATCTGTTTGTGCATACATATTTTGTGTCCCAACTCCGGAACAATTCATCACATTTATCCATGTTGCGCCGCTATCGGTTGAAAACTCTACCATACCACCTGCGTGCAGGCTATCTGTTTGGTATCTGTGCCAAAAATCAATAATGTAGTTTGTAGAGTAATATACTTTTAGTAAGAAATATTTATTTGCGTTAGCCGGATATGAATTAAGCGTATCGGTCATTAAACCACGAACAGGGATAGTGCCATTTGAAAAGGCAGGTTTAAGCGTTTTACCTAATTGCCATAAAGCCGTACCGGAGGTATCAATTGTTATTATTGCTGAGTCGTAAAAATAGCCATATGGTATAAAATGCTCTAATGAATCCCCTGTTGAAAATGTGAAAGTGGAAGTACCAATAACAGATCCATCAAGATATATAAACTGCCCCTTTGCAAATACCGGCAGTAAAAGAAGCGCAAGTAACAGTTTTTTCATAAAGATCACCTTTGGTTAATAGATAGACGCAATACTTCCCCTAAACGTTAGTAATGCAGAAAAATATATAATGAAGGTAATGCTTATTTATTCCCGGCATGCACCCACGATTCCCCCCGATTTGGCAACTTTTCAAAAGTTCTAATCTTTCATCCTACACAACCCCGGTTCACCTCGCCAAACATTTTATTATAAATAGTTTCAATTATTTATTAATTTTATTTTTTATCACTATTCAAAATATATCGCTATGTCAGTATCAGAGATCGATCCCGCAGTACTCAGGATCACCACTACACCATTCGATAATATTGGCCTCGCATTTTCGGGCGGTGGCTACAGGGCTGCGGCTTTCAGCCTCGGCACCCTGGCCTACCTCAATGAGTTGCAACAGGACGATGTTGCTAAAACCCCGCTGCTGCGCAATGTTACCTATATGTCATCGGCCTCGGGCGGCACTATTGCCACCACTACCTATGCGCTGCACAGCACCGTGAGCAAGGATTTTAATGCCTATTACAAAAGCCTTGTTACCAATCTTGTGGGCGTATCGCTGCTGGAGGATGTGTTTAAAAAACTTAATAATGATGCCGTATGGAAGGCGCGCCCCGATAAAAAAAGGAATTTCATCAATGCCTTTGCACTCGCCTACGACGATCTGCTGTTTGCCGGCAAAACCGCTGCCAGCCTCAATCCTACCGATAGCATCACCCACCTGCAGGAGGTATGCTTTAATACCACCGATTTTTATAAAGGCCTGCTCTTCAGGCAGGCATTTAAAATGCAACATGATATCCTACCCGATAAAGGTTTTCTTTATGGCAATTACACCCTGCACCTCGAAGATGGCTCCAAAAACAAGCTCAAACTCGCAGATATTCTTGCCGCCTCATCCTGCTTCCCTGCAGGTTTTGAGCCCATTGTATTTCCCGGCGATTTTTTATACAAAGGCCTTGAGCTGAATACCGTACTTCAGGATGTGCGCATACAGTTGCAGGAGGTCAAGTGGTCCGAATTAGATAATCTCTACGGGCATGATAATGTGAATGTGCAAAAGATAGTAGGCTCCTTCCCACCACCAAAGGATATAGAAGCGCTGGCAAAAGCGTTACAAACGCTGCCCATCGAAAAAACATTTGAGACCGCATTTATGGATGGCGGCATTACCGACAACCAGGGCCTTGAGAGCATCATGCGTGCCAACGAGCGCCGCGAAAAACACGAAACAGGCTTTAAGCCCTTCGACCTCATGATGGTCAACGATGTAGCCAGTCATTATATGGATCCTTACGCACCATCTGTAAATACAAAATACAAGGGCATCAAGGCGCTAAGTGTCATCACCATCATGATCATCTGTGGCGTTTTGATATGCGCTGCCGGCTATGGCTTGTGGCACAATTTCGTGCATCATTCGCCCCGCATACGTTCTAAGCTTATTACCATCTTCCTCTCTGGTTTTGTTATTGTTCCGGCATTGCTCATTATGGTTATACTATACATAAAGCACTACATCAGCGGCAAGCTCAAAAACGGCAAAGGATTAAACCTTACAAAGAATTTCTCTGAAGATATAGTGCAGCGTATGTTCCGGCATTTTGACAAGACCCCTGTAGGTGTCATTATCCAGATGCTCACAGACCGCTTCACCTCTGTGCTCACACTCAATTACGATGTGTTTCTTAAGCGCGTGCGCCAGCTGTTATACCAGCAGTTTATGGACCAGGGCCGCAATATCTTCCGCCTCAAAACAAACCATATTTACGACCTCTCTTTCTCTAACGACCGCAACCGTAAGCAAAATGATATAGCCCCCGCACCCGGTGCTTCAATGCAGGCCGTAGCCCAGCATGCATTTGAGATGACCACCACCCTGTGGTTTGATACCGCCGACCAGAAAGGCTGCACAGAAGCATCTATAATAGCCTGCGGCCAGTTTACCACCTGTTACAACCTGCTCGAGTATATAGCCCGCATGAAGCGCGATACCGACTATTACAACAACAAACTTGATGCTGCTTACCGCAAAAAAGTAGAGCACCTGGAGGCCCAGCTCAATACCCATTATGCACAATTCATCAAAGACCCGCTATGGCTCTATAACGCACTGATAGACCGTTGCAGCCTACCCGAAACACAAAAATGCACCATGGATAATTTCCCTCCCCCTGATGAATTTAAAGGGCTGAGGTAAGAGGTCTCGATACATTTCCTTCTTGAGGGTAACTAAATACCAGTTTGGACAAGAAGTGTAAACTATAATAACGGATGGTAAATACAATTAAATTTATGGTATGTAGGAAACCCTTTTGAAAATCAGAACAGGGCAATTTAGACTATCTGAATATGTTGAATCTTCGGCTTCCAATTTCTTTATATGAACCATATTATTCTCAATATAGTCTATTAAGCCTATGTGAATATCAAATTGACGAAGGGAAATTTGCCAATAAACTCCTTTGCGAATATCTCTAACAAAATTTGATTTTTTAATATTGATTTCGGAATGTTTTTTACCACTTATAATAATATCATTTCCACTGATTGAAAATTTGGTATTCGCATCGTTATCGAATTGCCATTGTCCACGTAAAGCGGCACGTACATCAACCTCATTCATGTTGTCAATATGCATAAAAAAAATTAAGCCTTTTTGTTAGCTGTTTCCCGCTTCTTTACGACCTCGTCCGCTCCCTTTAGGGATAATGCCACCATGTCTGCAGCCTTTTTTATTTTAAATTCTGTCGTGTCAATCTTGATTTACATTGTGGGCAACTTATTAGATTAGCAGAAAAAAACTCATCCCAACCGCCACTATCATCCCCAATACTCCCATCTAAGTCAATAAGCGAATATTCCTCCCAATTTCTATTAGAATATGGGGTATCATTTTCGCGTAGTTTTACTTGCCCTTTGTGTCCACATTCGCAAATAACATTATAAAAGCTAACGATTGCCATACCGTGAAAATACAAATATTTTGAACTAAATTTAGATGCTATTTATTATTTTAGTCCCAACTGGTATTGTTGCTCCACTCGTCCTCGTTTGCAACGCGAGTAAAATACCAATACTAGTCCTCGTTTGTAACGAGGACGTAATGGAATCGCGTTTGCAACGCGAATAAATCTCCACTCGTCCTCGTTTGCAACGCGAGTAAAATACCAATACTCGTCCTCGTTTGCAACGAGGACGTAACGGAATCGCGTTTGCAACGCGAATAAAATACCCACTATACCCTATTCCCACCAAAACACCCCAAAAGTATACACACATATTTTCAAGGCACAAACTCAAAAACTCCGATAAAATCGTCATAGATCGGCTGGAGAAAAAGTGTGTACACTACCCTTTCCTGTCCTAATCAATTTGGATATATTCAAAAAATTTCTTTAATTTTACTAACTTATACATCCTCAAACATCATGAACAATCGTGCACTCACGATTTTGGTTGTTCTTGTGTTGCTGTCATTTTCAGCGGCCCGTGCGTCGCATATTGTGGGTGGTGAGTTTACTTATATACATGTTGGCGATAGTTCCTCCGGTGGCCTTAATTTTAAAATATATACCGTAAGCCTCAGCATTTATGAAGATTGTCTTACCGGCAGCCCCGATGCCATAGCCCAGGATAACCCAGCTTTTATAGGCGTCTTCGATGCCATTACGGGCGCCATAATTGATACAGATACGGTCAATTTTATAGCTGCCATACAACTCCCTACCGACTTTCAAAACAGCTGCGCAAAAAATGTACAGGCCACCTGCCTGATCAAAAAAACATTTGTAAAGACCTATGCGCTGCGCGCCAACAGCAATGGTTACGTGATCTCTTATGAACGCTGCTGCCGCAATGCAAGTGTGATGAACATCATAAACCCCGACCAGAACGGATCTACATTCTACTGCATCATACCTCCCGGCAACGAATCTAATAACAGTGCCGTATTTACACACTTTCCTCCACAGATCATTTGTCTTAATACACCGCTTATTTACGATAATTCCGCCACCGATGCTGATGGCGATTCGTTGAGTTATGGCTTCTGTTCCGCCCTCAATGGCGCTACAGGCGCTATTGCCAAGCCATGGCCACCTACTTATCCCATATGGGGCGACAGTGTCACCTATATCGCTCCTTTTTCGCCACAGGTGCCATTTACCGGTTTCCCGCCTATCACCATCAATCCCGCTACAGGCCGCATCACCGGCACACCCAATACCCAGGGCCGTTTTCTGGTTACGGTTTTCTGCGATGAGTGGCGCCATGGCATCCGTATAAACAGGATACACAGGGAGTTCCAATTTGTGGTGCAGCCGTGCACAAGGTCTGTAATAGCAAGCGTACCGCAGTTCTCCACCGATTATAATACCTACATCATTAACTGTAAAAACTATACGGTCAACTTTGTAAACAACAGCATCGGCGGCTTTGCCTACAAGTGGGATTTCGGCGTGCCCGGCGCCACCGGCGATACTTCCAATGAATTTGAACCCACATTCACCTACCCCGATACCGGCACATACACCATGAAATTATGGGTGAATCCCGGTACTACCTGCTCAGATAGTACTATGCGGCTGGTAAAGGTATACCCCACATTCACCGCTGCATTTTCTGATAGTGGTGATCAGTGCCCCGGCTCTGCTATCTACTTCCAGGATCTTTCTACAGCCACTATAAAACCCATCAACAGCTGGCTCTGGAATTTTGGCGATGGCACCACCTCCATAGCCCAGAACCCTGCGCACAACTATTCATCAGGCGGCACTTATAATGTGATACTTGTATCAGAAAATGTAAAGCATTGCATTGATACAGCATTCAACCAAGTGGTCATAGAAAGCTTCAAGCCGTTTGCGGGCAATGATACAATTATTGTAAAGGGCTCCAGCATACTCTTTGATGCCATTGGTGGCGTCAAATATACCTGGTCGCCATCCACACATCTCAGTGATACAGGCATCTACAACCCCCTTGGTTATTATGCAGATACAGGGCACTATACTTATACCGTGCATGTGATCAGCTCCTACGGCTGCTCCGGCGATGACAGTATAAAGGTAACTGTAGTGGGCAATGCAGAGTTTGTAGTGCCTACAGCCTTTACACCAAATGGCGATGGCCGCAACGATTATTTCAGGCCACTGGCAGTGGGCTACAGCAGCCTCAATTACTTCAGGGTGTTCAACCGCTGGGGCCAGCGTGTATACAGCTCTAACTCCCTCGATGCCGGCTGGGATGGCACCTTCAACAATGCCCGTGCCGATATTGGCACCTACTACTGGGAGATAAGTTTCGTAGACCGCTATGGTACAAACGGCACCCTAAAAGGCGATGTAACGCTGATAAGGTGACCTACTTCGGCATATCATAATTCACCATCCATTGAATGCCGAATTTATCAACCATCATACCAAAATATGCACCCCAAAAAGTATTGGCAATAGGCATAGTTACATGCCCCCCTTCCGATAGCTTTTGAAATATGCGGTCTGCTTCATCCTTGCTTTGCGCATTAACTGATAATGAAATGTTTTCGCCCATAGGTACATCGCCCATTGCGGGGTTATTATCGCTGCCCATTAAAATTGTTTCTTCACTTATGGGTAATGATACGTGCAGGATCTTTTCTTTTCCACTATCCGGAATTTCGTTTCCGGGCATGTCTTTAAAGCGGCTAAATACTCTGTATTCACCACCGAAAACTGATTTGTAAAGTGTAAAAGCTTCTTCGCAATTGCCATTGAACGTGAGGTATGGATTTATCTGTGCCATTGTTTTTTGTTAGGTTTTTTGTGCAATATAGGTCAAATGCATTATTGATAACCACTATGTTATTAAACATGTGCATAAATAAATTTGTTAAAAACCCGCTAATGTGATTAAAGTTGATTTAACTTTGGTATAACGTTAACAAATCAATAGCTAATCATTAACGTGACGGTAAGATATAATGTTAATAATCAGTAATTTAAGTAACAATTGCTCACAATGAAAAATAGACAAAATGAAACAGTTATCCTCTTTTCTCGGTACAATTTTGATTACGCTTAGCGTTTTCACAGTAACAATTTTTTCATCCTGCACTAAGGACAATAGTTGCAAAAGTATGATATGCCAAAACTCAAGTATATGCCAGAGCGGTACCTGCATATGCCCCACGGGATATACGGGCCAATATTGCGAAGAGTCGGTGATCGTATACTACAACGGGTCATATACGCCTATAACGATAACGGTAAATAATTCTACTCACTTAATACCTGTAGGTGGTAATTATACCTACTATGGCTCTGCAGGCAGCTCAGCTAATGGCACTGCAACTACCTCATATACAGATAGCGATGGTAAAAGGCTGGGCGAAGTGGTAACGTGGCAAATCACAGATCAGTTTCCGAGTGATGGCAACAGAGCTTCGCACTTACTGGATGTGAGTTCTGATTACTTCTATCTTAAAATTGCAAACGGTGATTACTATGATTCTGTAGTGGCGCTGAAAGTAAATTATAACTCTCCTGACCAGGTAGCAGACAGCATACTGCTGCCTAATAATGGCCAGCCATATGTGATTGGTTATTACAAAGCATTGCCGGGCACAACGATACTGGCAATGGGTGTGGGCGCGGGTTATACGGGCAGTAGCTGGGTATTGGTACCTAAAATACAAAACAGCACTAATGCCACTGCAATTGTATCTGTGCCATAACAATAGCCGATGAAAGGTAATTCAAAAAAATAATGCCAGCAAAAGGGTTTCAATTCAGAAAATTGAAACCCTTTTAATTTATAGATATCGGGAAGATAATGATAGTGGTATCAAATGGGGTTTGCGACCATGTAGTCGTAGGTCATTTTAGAGATGTGGCTTATGAGCGCTGCCTGCTGATCGAGGTTTTTACCCCGTGTCATTATTGTGAGGAGGTAAGGCCGGTTATTAAGGTATATAATCCCTGATTCATGCAACTCAAGAAAATTATCATCACCCCATTGCCCGAATTTATGAGCGACCTTTAAATTGGTTGGCAACTCTTTTTTCATACCCTGGTTGAAGTCGCACTCAGCAAGTAATGACATAGCATATTCAGATGCTGGTATGGTAAGGTAGCCTGCATCATACAATACGCGCATAAACTTGGAATATTCTTTTACGGTAAGCGATGAGCTGATATCTTTAATATCCGGCACGGCCATGCCGAGATCTGTAAACATTTTATTAAACACAGACATATCCAGGTGCAGGTTTAGTATCACGAGCGCATAGTTATCAGAATAGGCGATCATGCTATGCAGGAGGTCCCTTATCTTGTATGTATTACCGGGCTTGATCGTTTTGGAATTATAGGTTTGCACCGGAGCGATGTGTATTACTTTATTATCAAATAACAGTTCGCGATCAAGCAGGCCGGGTGTTGTTTCGGCCATGCGCAAATAGGTAATAAGTATTGCTATTTTGGCAAGAGACCCGGGATGAAATTTTTCTGCATCATTAAACACCATCCAATCATTTTGTGAAAAGTCGAGCAAGTATATTGCTGCAGATTGGAGTGAATCGTGCATTTTTTCATAGGCTATGTATTCATTGATACTTGATTCCAGTTGTGTAAACTTAACAGACGGGCATTCCCGCTCAGTAAGAAAAATTGGCTTTATGAACTGGTAGCCTTTTAGCCGCATTAAATTATAGTTGCACAAGTTGCCGCTATCAATATGCTCGGGTGTAATTGTGGCTGTTTCTTTGGCATTTGTGCTTTTTATTTTACCAATGGTAGTGAACGCTAAAAAAGTGATAGCGCTGGTAACGAGTACGGATAGTAACAGGTAAAATACCGGGATTCTTTTCTTAAACATTAATGAAATTCATTTGGTCAAAATATCTATGCTCTTCTATGCAATTATTCTTTTCCGGGGTAATGCGTTTTTCAACTTATTTTAAAAACAGGGACAACCATATTATAGATTACCCCAATAAGCAAAAATAAAATTCAACTATATTCATGCCTATGATCACGGTCATTGGCATCCTAAAATTAGGTTACGCGTGGGTATTACATAACCCGTAAATACTCATTTTGGAAAAAATAAGTAGAACTACTTAGTTATATTGAATGGAACTACTTAATTTTATTTTGTTGCCCGCACAGTTTACATATCGCAAAATGCCCCACACCATGAAGCATTGTATTTCATGGCTGTTATTCTTATCGATAAGCCTGTATACTATTATTTCGGATGCACAGGAGCCGCAAAAAACATTAAGTACGGGTAAAGTAAACATCATTGATGCAGACACGGCTATTATATGGCAGGTGACACGGCTTGCTGACAGATTAAGATTTAAAGTGCCGGATAGCAGCTTGTCGTTGTACCAGATAGCATTAAATAAAAGCAGGGTTACAAATTATGCTGATGGGATGGCGAGCTCATTAATTGGTATCGCCACCCTGTTCATAGATCGTGGCGACCTGTCGCAGAGCCTGGATATTCTAAAGATCGCGAAGCCTTATTGCGAATCGTCTTTGTATAAGAATGGGTATTATCTTATAAATTTAAACATTGACTTTGCTGCAGTGTATTTGCAAAAAAACGTAATGGATACTGCGGCTAATTATTACTTTGAAGCTTTAAAACAGTTTGAAATAAAAAAGTCGACTGATACCTCATTGCTGCTTTCTATATACAGCAACCTGGGGGCAATGTGGGTAGATGACGGGCAATATGAACTGGCTTATTACTACCTCAAGAAAGCAAATGAACTGGGTATCGCAACAAAGAACGATAAAAAACTGGTAGAGATCTATACCAATTTGTGCGCGGTGTATATAGGTAAGCAACTCTATGATACGGCTATTTATTATGGCAAGCAGGCGCTTGCATTTAACCAGGATGTAGGTAATAGCTATATGGGCGCGTTTGCATCTTTTGAAATTGGGAATTCTTATTACTATAAAAACCAACCTGCTACAGCCATCCGATATTATGAAGAGGCACTGAAGCCGGGAACCAACATCCCGGCCTACCTGGAACTGAATGCCAATATGAGTATGGGCGAGGCATATTACCGGCTGAAAAAGTATGATAATGCAGAGCAGTATTATTTTAATGTGCTGAACATAAGCCAATCGACCAACTACAGCTCGATACTGATAGAAACCTATAATGACCTGGACTCGCTTTATTCGGATACCCGCAATTATAAATATGCGCTGAAATATAAAGAGCTTGCTTCGATGCTCAAAGACAGCACACTGAACGCGGAAAAGATACATGCTACCACACAGATGGAAGTAAAATACCGGACATCTGAAAAAGACAGGGAACTGGCGCAAAACCAGCTACAGCTAACACAACAGAGATCGCGGCTGCAACAAAAAAATATATTGCTGGAGAGCCTGCTGGGCGGTGTGCTGCTGCTTAGTGCGCTGGGATTTACGATATACAGGGGAGAAAAAAGAAAGCGCAGATTGCAACTGATCATGATGGCCGACTTAATGAAGGAGCAGGAAATAGACCAATTAAAAGCCAAGCTGAACGGAGAAGAAGAAGAACGGATAAGAATAGCCCAGGAACTGCATGATGGTATAATGGTACAATTCTCGTCTGTGAAAATGAACCTGAGTTGTGTTGTGGACCGGGCAATAGACCCTGAGGAAAAAACGGCTATCAATAAAATAGTAACGCAACTGGATAATGCAACGCGGGAGTTAAGAAAATCGGCACACAACCTGATGCCGGATATGCTGCTGGAAGAAGGGCTATCGGAGGCGGTATATTACTTTCTCAGCGAGCTGAAACAAGGGCTGGGAATAGAGATAGACTACCAGCATTATGGCGAGCTGCCAATGATGTCCACAGAATATGAACTGATGCTGTACCGTATAGTGCAGGAACTGGCACAAAACGCAATAAAGCACTCGAAAGCCACACAGATAATTGTGCAGCTGAACTGTACTGAAAATATACTGAGCCTTACGGTAGAAGATAACGGAATAGGATTTAAACCCGGGCCTCCGCAGGCGGGAGGGATAGGTATTAAGAATATCCAGTCGCGGGTGGCATCATTAAAGGGTACGATGGAAATAAACAGTGAACAAGGAGTAGGGTCAACGATCTATATTGAACTAGATATACATAACTTGCAGAAAAAATTATAGCCATGCCTATAACAGTAGCCATAACAGATGATCACCCGCTGGCGGTAGCAGGCCTTCAGAATATGCTATCGTCGTGCAGCCATATCAAGGTGCTGAACACTTATAGCAATGGTGCAGAACTATTGCAGGGACTGGAGGCAGAACAGCCAGACGTGTTGCTGCTGGATGTGCTGCTGCCTGATACCAAGGGGCCGGAACTAGCAGCCGTGATACACAGCAAGTATCCTAAAATAAATATACTTGCCATCACCAGCCTTGACGCTCCGGTGCATGTAAAAGCCATGCTGCGCAATGGCTGCAAGGGCTACCTGCTGAAAAACACTGATGTGCAAACCCTTATACACGCCATAGAAGAAGTGCACAGGGGCAATGAATATATAGAGCCCTCTATCAAGGAGCAGATGCTGCAAAACATGCTGCACTTCAAGAAGCAGACAAGCATTAAGAAGCCATCGCTTACGCGAAGGGAAACAGAAATACTGCATCTGATCATTGAAGAAAACACCAACCAGGAAATTGCAGATAAACTTTTTCTGAGCCTGCGAACTATTGAGAATCACCGTTTTAGCTTGTTTCAGAAACTGGATGTAAAGAATACTGTGGGGCTGGTGAAAGCGGCTATACAACTGGGGTTGATGGAATAAACACTTACTTAAAACATGTATATTGGATAACTTGTTTTACGAGGCCCGGATGTAAAAACATCCGGGCATTTTTTTGGGCATTATTTACCGCAAAAACGCAATTGAGTAGAACTACTCAATTTTAAAAAGTTGAGTACTGCATTTTTTATTTATTAACCGGGAATTGCATAACCTTGTGTCTTCATAGAAAATAGTTACAATCAACCTGGGTGTTTCTACAGCCGGGAATTTTTTCCAAAACTTAAAAAAAATATTTTATGAGAAGAGCTTTTAACGTTCTGTTTTTATTAGGTGCTATTTCAGGTCTTTATTTTCTGGTTGGCAGTGCACTGCATTGGACCGGAAATACAGCAGCAGTATGTTTGTCAGGAGTATGTTTTTGCAGTGGCGTTTTTATACGCGTACTGGAAGTTTGATAAAAGAGGCAAAGTGATTATTAAAAGTCGTGGGGACCTTTGAATATCACTTGCCTTTTTTATGTAGTAACTAGTTTGTTTTGCATTGTAAATAAGTCTCATACAGCCCGGGTGTATCTACACCCGGGATTTTTTTGTGCCTACTGCATCCACCAGTATTACAGTGATATTATGCACATATTTTATAGTCATTTGTGTACTGCCTTAATAATTTACTGTTGATGTACTGTGGATCTATGGTGTAATATTCATTATGACTAATAATTAATGTGAATAATTATAATACATAAAAGTATTTGTATATCTGTAATTTTTTAAAAAAGTACTAATTTTATTGAAAACTATTCTATGAAGAG
>CAIRZD010000423.1 GCA_903882965.1 uncultured Bacteroidota bacterium | reverse complement strand
TCATTAATGATTCATTATATGATTCTATATGCATCGAAGGCGGTAAGACAGGGAAACTACTCATACCTGACGGTACTGATTTAGGGTTTATTTCCCAAACTCCGCTAAAACCCTGGCTAAAAGATAACAAGGGGGGGAATAAAAGAAAAATGAGCAAATTATTTTTCATCTTTAAAAATTTTAGAAGTTGAATTTGAAAGATAATTATAAAATTGAGGGGAGAATAATCCTGCAAATAAACTGAAGAATAATAAAGTTATTGGCCTTATATCATTCTCGCCAGCGACTAAAACTATTGGTATAATATAATTTAAGCCTAACACTACAATTCCGGTAAGAAAACCCAAAAGCGGGATAGATATGTAACTAACATCTTCTACTTTTTCATTTCTCAAAGCCACATCTTTTAATAATGAAATAACCGCACCCAACATTCCAAAAAAGCAAGCTGTAATTATTGTCCCTACAAAACTTGGAATAAACGTTATCCACGGGAAAATTTTTAATGCCTTCTGATCTTCTTTATATAGTTGTAATTCAGCATAGTTTTTATATACCGTATTATCAGGTAAATGCCTCACTTGAACGGTATCATCAAAATCATAATTCTTGTTAATTTCATTATAATTTTCTGTCTTTAATGATCCTCCTATTCCAAAATACAAACTCAATACTCCCCAAAAAACCAATATTATTGACGCTAAGTATTTCATTTAAATTCAATTTTTAGAAGAATGAAGAATGAAAGTAAAAATAATTTTTAATTTTTAATAACATCTATATGAAATAAATTTTCCTTATCAAATCGGTGAGTGTTTTCAAAACACGCTATACTACCCTCCAGCATCAATAATCATACATCGTTTTCCGTTTTCCTACCATTAGCCCTGCTGTCTTGCCGCCATGCTGGTATTTGGCATATTGGGTGGCAAAGGCTATGCAGATAAAGTATTCGGCGCTATCACTGATATGGCCGTATTTTTCGGAGGTGATGCCGGTTATGGGGTCGGTGGCTTTTAGTTTTTGTTTGGTACCGTCGCTTTGTTCTTTTATATACAGGAAGTCGGCGATGGTGTTGGTGCATTTTTTGTCCATACCAAGTTCCAGGCCGTTTATTGTTTTTGCAAATAGCGCATTCATAAATGATATGCGCACATGTACCGATGGCGCCTTGGTAGCTATCCTGAATGTTGGCTTGAGTGCGGCAAGCTCCTGCTTAATGATAAAGTAATCGTTGTAGCCTTTTTCGGTACGGGTATCTTGTTTCATGCCGTTAGGGTCGCCATAGATGTAGGAGGTAGTGGTGTGCTGTCTGTATTTATCACGTATATAAGTGCATATGCCACGCGTAGTATTATCGGGGCTGCGGAGGCACACTTCCTCAATGAGGAATGCCTTTTCTGTAATTTTATCACCAATAGTTTCTCTTACAATTTGCCAGATACCGCAACTCATATAGGGGTTCATATTGAAGTCGAAAGAGAAGTGTAGCGGCAGATCAGGGTTGTAGGTATAGTCACCGGTGTTGGTGTTGTAATTGAATGATTTGTAGCACTCGCCGCCCACCTGCACAGGCATTGGGTTTTGCTGGTATAACGATTGGAATGTGCGCAGCGATTCATTGCGTATGGCACGCAGCCTGCTGAGGCTATGCCTTTCCGGCCATAGCGCTTCACCTATTTCGCGGGTATCTTGCAGGTTATCATTGCTTTCTTTTATCGCCGGGAAGCAGATTACTGTCCACACATCGGCATCTGTATCGCCGTCTTTTATGGCCTGTTCCATGCGCTTTAATAAACGCCCGGCAAGGTCATCTGTATCCCAGCGGGTTTGTATGAGCAGTATGCCGCTATCATTGTGGGTGCGGGTTTTGGCAACATCCATATACCAGTCATAAACCTTCTGGCTGAGCAGTGGGTTTTTAGCGGTTTCACGGTCTTTATGCGGATCGTCAATGATGAGCATATCTGCGGGTGTGCCGGTCATGCTGCCACCTACACCTACAGATTTGAAATACCCTTTGCGGCCTGCAATATCAAAGCGCTCTGCTTTACGTATATACATGCCGGTGCTACCTTTTGCGGGTAATTCTGTGCGGGGAAACAGCGTTTTGTATTCGTCTGTATCCATGTATTTCTGCACATCACGGTTCATACTTTCGGCAAGAGATGCGGTATAGGAGCCGAGGATTATTTTCTGGTCCGGGTTGTGGCCGAAACAAAATGCCGGAAAGAGGCGTGATGTAAATTCGCTCTTACCATGCTGCGGCGGCATGAATACCATGAGGCGTTTTATCTTTCCTGCCCTGAAATCATCGAGGGCGGTGGCGAGTATTTCATGATGCCAGTTCCAGGTGTATGTGGGTTGCAGGCAGGCTGCGAAATCTATCATGTGGAAACGGGCGGGTTGTACGCCTGCTTCTTTTGTAAATTTTTCGAGGTTGGTGACAAAAGGCACGTTATTCTGCTTCATATGGTAGTTCAATTATACTTTCGGGGCTTCCTTTTTTAAGGAGCGCTATGAGTTGTTGTACTTCTTCTTCGGTGTATGCATCCCAATCAATAGGCTGGTTTGCGGATTCTCTTTCTTTTACTTCATCTTGCTTGTCGTAAGCCTTACCTAACACTAAATTGGCCGCGCTCACATCGCCTCTGCTTGCCTTGTTAATGAGTGCAAGTATTACTTTATCTACCAGCGGCAGTTGCACATCATTACCTGCCGGGTCTTTGCAGTCGGTTTCTGTTTCAAGCCATGCTGCAAAAATGTTTTTCAGATTACGTTTACCCGGAGTTCTTCCATCTCTTTTTATACGCGGGTCTCCGGGATAAAATTTTGTTCCCTTTTCAAGATTTTTTAAACTGTTCGGATTTATTGCCATGATTTTCCATTTTAAAAAGTAAATGTAGATCAGGCTTTTCAGTGACCTCAAAAAGTGTATACACTTTTCAGCACGATCCAAATTCATCCCCGAAATTTGTTTTCAAATAGCTTTTTGTCATAAAACCCTTACAGAAAAAGCTCTTTGAAAATTTGGAAAACGCAACTGCTCAATAGCGCTATGCAGCGCAATTGCATAACAATAAATGCATATTCTAAAATCCGCAATAAATCGGCAGTTACCTGGCGATTATATAAAAAAAGATGGCAGCCATAACACATTTTACAGGCAACAGATCAGGTATAGGAAAATCATTTTCTCGTTTATTAAAATTTCATTAATTTTGATTAAAATCAACAAAAATGCTATTAGAAATTGCAGGCAATTATAAAACAATGGTACAAATTTTACCGGAACTGATAGATGTGAGCGGTTACAGGAATGATTATTTAAGTAAAAAGATGGAGCTTAGTCCGGCTACTTTTTCGGCAAAAAAACAGCGCGGCAACTGGTCGACGGATGAGGTGATAAAGCTTATGTCGATAATAGAAAATGAGGATGTGGAAGACTACCTGATGCTGCAACTGATGAGGGATGCAAAAAATGAGGAAACCATTTCTACCACCGAATTCAGAAAAGAGGTTAAGAAATGGAAGTAGTGATATCTCGGTCGTTTATGAAAGACCTGAAGTTGAAGCCCAAAACTGTGCTACATGCAGTAGAAAAACTGATTGCACAACTTGAAGCGTCCACAAGCCTTGAAAAATCCGGCGTTGACTTTAAAAAAATGGAAGGTCAGAAAAAAGGCGAAAACTATTATCTCATCCGGTTAGGAACATGGCGCATTGGTATTGAATACATCCATCCTAAAATCATAGTGCTGCGAATACTAGCCCGCGGGGAGGTATATAAATATTTTCCGCCACAAGGTTAAGAGACCTCTCCCGGCCTCTCCCCTTCGGCAAGCTCAGGGCAGGCTGAAGGAGAGGTGAGGTGGAATGAGCGCAGTGTGGTAGCGCTTTTATTGATTCATACATTGCAAACGCCTGCCGTGTGATCCGCATTGCAAACGCGGACCGGTGGGAGGTAGTCGCGCTTCGCAGTGGCATGCTCAATAGAAATCCGCTGTTGAATGGTGCCAACCCTTCGGCTATCGCTCAGGGCAGGCTGTGTGAGTTTAAATAGTAGTGATGGCGGCGGGAACAAAAAATAAGCGTGCGTAAGGAAAGTTTATTTACATTTAAGTGTAAATAGCTCATTTGGATATCCAATAGGCTACACAAATATTTCAATATGAAAATACGTCTTCCTTTTGCCCCTGAGGAACGCAGTATAACCGGAGATAACAGGAGATCATACCTGGTTTATTTTCTTTGCTGGACCTGGGCAATAGTAATAAATGTGGTGCTGGGGTTGAGGATGTTCTTTTTAACGGATTTTTTGCTGCATGACTCGCTTGTTATCATTACTACTGACGTGGTGCTGGGGACTTGTCTGTGGGTGAACTATAAAGGGCATTCAAAAACCGCTTCCTATATTTTTTTGAGTGTATGCGCTATCGTATTGACTGTGCTGGTGTTTAGTTCGGGCGGGCTGGATGCTCCGGCGGTAACGGGGTTTCTGCCTATGATATTCCTGGCAGGTATACTGCTTGGGAAAAGAGCAAGCATTGTGGCGGCCATAGTTAGCATCTCAATAGCACTTGCCGAAGTGGTGCTGGCAAAGCATGGCCTGCTGCCAACAACGCACCTGTTTAATAACCCTTTATCTTTTTTTTACGGATTTGCAACTACGGCGATATTGACCAGTGTGATGCAATACATATCTAACCACCAAAGTAACCTGGCATTTGAAAAAATAAAGCGACAGGAAGAGCGATACGCCTCGCTGCTGAACCATGCGAGTGACCCCATATTGCTGATGAATGCCGACACCACATTCAACGACATCAACAACTCCGCGATGAAACTGCTGGGCTACACGAAAGAGGAGTTTATGCGGATGAAAATTACGGATATCTTCTCGCCGGGTGAACTGGAAAGGAAGCCGCTGCAACTGGAGCAACTCCTGACAAACAAAACACTACTGCTTGAAAGAAAATGGAGAACTAAAGATGGCAGGGATGTGGAAATGAACCTGCGGGTGGTACTGGACGGAGAAGGGCACCTGGCCATAGCGCGCGACATTACGGAGCGCAAGCTAACAGAAAAGAAGCTACGTGAAAGCGAAACGAGATACCGCAAGATATTTGAAAACTTGCTGGACGTGGTGTTTCAGACGAGTGTTGATGGTATGATCCTTGAAGTAAGCCCATCGATAAAAGACCATACGGGATACACGAGGGAAGAACTGATAGGCTCAAAAATAATAGATATCTACTATGACCATGACGACCGGGAAAAGGTAATAAAACTGATACAGGAAAAGGGGGAGATAAATGATGAGGAAATAAAATTCAGATCGAAAACCGGTGGTGCAGTATATGCCTCGGTGCGCGCAAAATTGTTTCCGGCTACGGATGACAGCCCGGCGTATATAGAGGGGATATTTAACAACATTACCGAGCGGGTGAAACACCTGAAGAAAATAGAGGGGCAAAACGAAAAGCTGCTGGAAATAGCGTGGATACAATCGCATGTGGTGCGGGCGCCACTGGCAAGAATGATGGGGCTGATAGAGGTATTTAAGTTTGTGGACAGAGACTCGTCGGAGTATGCTGAGTGGAACGAACATTTCTTCAATACGGCTAATGAACTGGATGCGGTGATACGCGATATCAGTGAGAAATCGAAAGATATATAACCCCCGGCTACCCCCTCCCCTATTGTTTTTTTTACTTTTTTGGCATCACTGCGCGCATAGGATAATATTCGTACTTATTGATTTTAGCGGCAGGATCATGCTGCATCAGCGACAGCAACTGGCTTTCATCATCGACCGAAACAATGCCGATGCCGTAAGTGCCGGCGGGATCGAATACAGGCCCGAATACCGAGACGACGCCCTGATCCAAATAGGCGGCCCAGTATGCAACGTGCTGCTGCATGATAGCACGCTCATCGTCGGTCATGGTTTGTGCAAAGTCGTGCCGGGAGGGGATGAGATATAGTACGAAGTGTTTTTTTTCCATCGCTGTTAATTTGAATCAGTTTCAAGTATTGGCTATTATACAAAAATAGTTTTTTGGCACAGTATTTATGTTGCGGATATAAAAATTAACTTTAGGGAGACCAACTTCTATTCTCATGGATCGCAGAAAATTTATTAAGTGGACGGGTGCAATAATACCTGTGGCAGGAGTATTGTCTGCAGGCACTTTGAACCTGATGTGCAAGAGTAAGCCGGAAGCGGCAAAGGAGATGGGGCCGGAACTGGAAACGACTGGAAAGGCTGACTTTACGATACGTATAAGTACAGGGCTGGTAGAGGTAGGGCCACAGCATATTATTTCGACCACTCTTTACAATGGCCTATTTCCGGGACCATTGCTGCGGCTCAAAGAAGGGCAACGGACGGTAGTAGACATTTATAACGACACAGATATGCCGGAGCAATTTCATTGGCACGGGCAGTTCATGCCGGTGAGTGTGGATGGCTCGGCAGAAGAGGGCACGCACTATATACCTGCGCATGGTATGAGCCGCGAAGTGATAGTGCCGGGACCTGCAGGGTTGCGGTTTTATCATAGCCACGTGGTAGCAGGCGCTAACCTTAGCGCAGGGCAATATTCGGGGCAGGTAGGAACAGTGTATATAGAGCCTGAGAAAAAACTGGGCGATTATGACCGCGAAGAGTTTATAATGCTCAAAGAGTTTGACCCTTACTTTATGCGGGGCGGCGATATGCCACAGGATTTTTTGAGTGGTGATGCGATACCTGAACTAAAGGTGACAGGTGAAAAGAACGAAAAAGCAGCGGGCGATAAACCAAAAGGTTATGAGGTAGGCTACAAAATATTTACGATAAATGGCCACCAGCTGGGGCATGGCGCGCCTATCAATGTGAAGCAAGGTGAGCGTGTGCTCTTTCATATAGTGAACGGAAGCGCTACGGAGATACGCAGCCTGGCGCTGCCAGGACATAGCTTTAAAGTGATGGCGCTTGATGGCAACCCGGTGCCATCGCCAGCAGAAGTGCCGGTGCTGTGGATAGGCACAGCAGAACGAATATCGGCAATAGTGGAAATGAAACATCCGGGAGTGTGGGTGATGGGCGACCTGGCTGATGATGACCGAGGTAATGGTATGGGCATTGTGGTAGTCTATGAGGGAGCGCAAGGAAAACCGGAATGGACCGCACCGAAACCGTATAAATGGGACTACTGCATTTTTGGCAAGCAGGACACTCATGTACCAGAACCGGATGCGGTGATCGAAATGCTGTTTGAGAAACAAAACGGGGCGTTGAATGGGTTTAATAAATGGACGATAAACGGGAAGGCTTTTGATATGATGGATATGAAGCCGATGTGGCAATTGAAAAAAGGTAAGCGATACCGGTTGCATATGCGCAACGCATCGGACGACCTGCACCCTATACACCTGCACCGGCATAGTTTTGAGATCACTAAGGTGGGCGGCAAACAGACCGCGGGCATTATTAAAGATGTAGTGATGCTGGGTGGCTACCAGGAAATGGATATAGACTTCATTGCTAATAACCCGGGACTCACGTTGATGCATTGCCATATGCAGCTGCATATGGACTTTGGGTTTATGGCGCTTTTTGAATACGTATAAAATATCACCGGCTATGAAAAAACTACCATTCTACGATTTCGGAGGTAACCTGCTCATCCGCCTGATGGTGGGGCTGGTATTTTTATCGGAGGGGGTGCAGAAATTTTTATTCCCTGATGCTGATGGCGTTGGGCGGTTTATAAAGATAGGCATACCGCATGCGGCTTTTCTGGCACCGTTTACCGGGGCTACGGAAATTATATGCGAGGCAACATAAGCATTAAGATTCATCATTGCATACTGAGCTTCTAATTGCGTAACTACTTTTTGATTTTGCTCATCAAAGCTCTTATTCATATCTTGAGAGTGTATCTGGTAGACTACAAAGGCGCCTGCTTGATTAACTGCTCCAGTATATGCGGGTAGCTTATCTAGTGGAGCAGCAAAGATTTGCCGCACTGCACCAGGATCTATATCTTTGCTTTGTCCAAGCAAGGTTAAATCTTGCGGATTAGTGAAATTTAACTTTAACTTAGCAGATTGTAATGAGGTAAGATACTGTTGTCCAAGTTGGCTTGCCTTCGCACTAGCAATCTTCTGTTTCAACAATTCTCTAATTTCTGGAGTAACTGCAATCAATGACTTTTGGACAGCTGACTCAT
>CAIRZD010000422.1 GCA_903882965.1 uncultured Bacteroidota bacterium | reverse complement strand
CAATAAAGCCCTTTACAATTTGATCTCATTTCAGGCAAAATAAGCAGAATTATTGTTTCTTCAAGATAAGAAAATATACCCCATCCTATTGCCAGCTTAAATAACCATGAGTAATATCGTGAAAAAAATAAAACAAAAAAGAAAATCCCCTGTATGTATCCACCTGTTTTGCAGGAATATAAATGAAGACTGGGGAACTTGCCAAACCGGATAATGGATACAAAAAGGGATAAGCCATAAGTACCTAAAAATACGTAGATCCACATCACTGATTGGCTGATCTCAGGCCACTTGAATTTAAATACACCGCAAGAAGCAAGGATGTATGTGCCAATATCAGCCAGTGAATCGAGGCGTGCACCGAAGCGTGTTTGTAGCTTGAATGCCCTTGCTATAAGACCATCTAGGATATCAGTTACTAAATTGATGCATAAAAAAATGGAGAATAACCGTTCGTTTCCGGTAAACACGAAAAACAGGATAACTGGAAAGGCCACTATCCTGTAAAAACTTAGCAGATTTGGGATATTGAAAATGTTTTCTTTTTCCATTTGACTTTGCTTAAATATAATTTTCTCTAGGTTAAAAGCTTTTTTTGACCTTAATCTGCACGAGCAACCATGAAAATATAACATGGATCATAAAAGAAACTGCGAACAGCCAAATAATCATTCGGAACGTAATGGGGGCAATAAAAAAATAAACACCACAGGCGGCGAGCAGTGAATCGGACTTGTCAATTATGTTTTGCAGATACTTATACTTCAGTGAATGTTGGCCAGACGGTATTCCCAATTTTCTTTTCACAAATGAATTGGGGAATTCCCCTATTAAGTAGGCAAGACCTAAAACAACTCCTATGGAAAATGACCAGTAGTGATTTGGTTTGTGTAGTATCAAAGATCGAAACAATAGTGTATTGAGGCCGCAAATTAACGGCATCACTAGGAATGCGCGGTAAGTCTTCCCTGCGCCGAATAATGCGATAGATAATGGCTTCGCAGCAACAGAAAAAATCTTGCCTTTGACGATGAGCATATGGATCACATTGGCCACAAAAAGCGGGAGAATAAAGGTGTAAATGTGAACGCTAAATTTTTCCATCTGATCTGCAATCAATAGTTAAGCAAATAGAATCAATAGAAATATTACCGATGCCGGTATCGTGATGTTATCAATCCCTTTTCCACTCAAAGCCTCGCTTATTGCTGCTATGCCTGCGATTAGCAATGCTATTGGGATTGTCGCAGAAAGGCTGAACGTGCTGTGTGATAAATAAAAATAAACTAAGAGTGTTAATACAATGGATGATACAAAAAAAGACGCAGAACCAACGATCGTTTTTGTGTCTTTCCCGATCGTAAATTTTCCATATGGATATTTTTTGCCCATGAGTGCTGCTGCCGGGTCGCAAATTGCGAGCGTCAATATAGGCAGGTAAAAATAGATATAGGGGTTTGGCTGGCCCGAATTTTTGTGGGAGTAATAATCATAAACAAGATAACAGAAATAAACTGAAATCGGATAAGATATACTGCCGTGAGATTTGCGATCAATACCATTCACTGATCTTAGAAAATTGAAACGTAAACTTGCGAGAATAATCAAGGCAAAGGTGGCGCAAAGGAAAAGTACGAGCCATTGGTTATTCAGCATTATTGGGAATAGCATTGTAAGAAAGCCAGTCGCAATATGTACGAGCTTGCGGGTTAATTCGGCTTTGATCTTAAACTTATAATATAGGATCTGTGCCAATCCAAAAAGGCTGAGGAACGAAAGGGCAAGTATTCCGGTATTTATAAGATCTCGATTCATTTTTTTCTTCCGAATTTTTTGTGTGCAGAAGAAAAATGACCGGCCGAAAGTGCTGCCGCAATGGAAAGTTCTCCCGCAAGGACAAGTGCGCCGCATATCTCCGCATATTTTCTTGCATTCCCTTCACCATAACAATCCATGAGCTCCAGGCATTCACGCTGTGTTGGTAGTCCTGTTCCCCCACCAACAGTGCCAACTATAAGATTTGGCAATGTTACACTTGCATACAGGTCGCCGGAAGCAATTACTTCCATTCTTGTAATGCCTACGGCAGCTTCTGACACACAAGCTACATCCTGGCCGGTAGCGAGAAACAGGGCCGCAAGTCCGTTCGCATAATGCCCCTGTGCGCCTATAGCCCCACTTTGAATAGCTCCCATTGTGGAGGACTTCCAATATTCCGCAATAGCATCGGGCGTTGTTTTTAGTACTTCATTTACGATTTTTTCGGATAAAGTAATTTCTGTTGTTACTTTTTTACCACGCACCGAGTTGAAAGAAAGAGCGGTAGCTTTCTTGTCGCCGGAATAATTGCTTTCTATAAACCAAAATAAAGGCTTAACTGGGGCAGATTCAATAATATACTGACATATAGCGTCTGTGCAAAGTGTAACCATGTTCTGTCCGGATGCATCTCCTGTATGATATTCAAAAGTGAGTATCAGATGGTTGCCTTCTATATTGGATTTTATTTCTGTGAGCTTTGCAAAGCGGCTGGTATTTTCAGTTATTTTCTTAAGTTCATCCATTTGTGGCAATAGCCATATCAGAAACTGGCCTAGTTCTGCTATATCATTAAATTTGAATAAAGGGCTTCTCTGCACACCTTCGACAAGACAAATAGAAGTAGCCCCTCCTGCCAGGTTGCAAGCTTTTGTGCCCCGATGATAAGAGGCCACAAGTGCGCCTTCAGTGGTAGCCAATGGTACATAAAATTCGCCGTTTGCCGCTGACCCAATTACACGTAAAGGGCCAATAACACCGGTAGGGATCATAGACATGCCGATATAATTTTCGATATTCCCTTGTAGTTGGGTTAATTCTGAAAATATCTTCCCCCCTGTAAGAACATCCATTTCTTTACCGGTCTCTTTCACGAGGAAATCAAGCCGCTTTTTTATTCCTTCTTCCGTCACGATTTGTTCAAACGGCAAATTTGAGTTGGACGATATAGTCGACTTGTTTTGGATGTTTTTTACGAGCATATCGATATTTTGTAATGCGCTTATTGCATCAATTGCCTTCAGTGCTTTTTCGTTGGTAGATGCCATAGCGGTACTATAGTTTTTTAGTTGTGGACAATGCTGATCCGAATAAGATAATAATCTTCATGAAGATAAAACGATATACTGGAAATACTATTGTGCAGCCACAATTTTTGGCAATAGTCAAAAAACACTTGCCTTGATCGGCACTAAAGCAAAAATCGCCTCTTGGGCGATTTAAAACTGTGGCCTCGCCAGGAATCGAACCTGGATCCGGAGCTTCGGAAACTCATATACTATCCATTGTACTACGAGGCCATGTATTTTTCAGAGCTGCAAAGGTAATTATTTATAGTCTTCGATCACTATCCGTTCTTTGCAAAAAAAATATTCCCTTGGGTCATTAGATGCTACGATTACCAATCGGTTTTTCCCATACTCTTCCATCCAGCCCCGGTATTGCTCTACGCCTTGCTGGTCCAGGTTGGTACAAGGCTCATCGAGTAGCAGCACAGGTGTATCAGCAAATATTGCCTGTGCCAGTTTCACCCGTTGTTTCATACCTGATGAATAATCGCCTATAGTTTTAGTTACTGCATTTTTTAGGTCGCACAGCGTTATTATTTTGTCAATAGTAAGGCCGGGTAACGGTCGCTTGAATGAAAAGTGAAAATCAAAAAACTCCCGTAGCGTAAGCTCCTCCACAATTTCAATACCCGGAGCGCTGAAGCTTATCTTATTGAAAATGTCAGTTGCAGGAATTAGAGCATCATCATTATAAGCAACTTTGCCAAGCGATGGAGATTGCATGCCGGCTATAATACGCAGCAGGGTAGACTTACCACAACCATTAGGACCTAACAAAGCATACGCTTCAGGCGAAGTAAATGAATAATTAATGTCCTTAAATATCCAGTATCGCTGAAAACGTTTACTTATATGCTCAAGGGTAATTTTCATTTGAAATTCAAAAGTAAAAATTAAAAAATTCAAAAATGAGCGCAAGTAAAACTATCTATTGAGTAGTTTTTACTTTTTAATTTTTACTTTTTAATTTTATTATGGCATATCCTCAGCGCCATGTCGCCTGATGTATCCCTTCATGATACCCCTTCCGGTTTCACGAACAAAACTAATGATCTCATCACGCTCGTCTGATACCGGAAGATCGGTTTCAATAATACTTAGCGCCTTAGAAACATTGTATCCACGCACAAAAAGTATACGGTAAATATCCAGTATCTGGTTGATCTTTTCTATCGAGTATCCCCTGCGCTTCAGCCCTACCGAATTAACGCCAACATATGACAATGGCTCACGTGCTGCTTTTACATAAGGTGGAATATCTTTTCTTACTAACGATCCTCCGGTTACAAAGGCATAAGAACCTATGCGCACAAATTGCTGTACTGCTGTGAGTCCCGCAAGTACTACGCAATCACCCACCACAATGTGGCCGGCCAGGGTAGTATTGTTAGAGAATATACATTGGTTGCCTACCTCGCAGTCGTGTGCTATGTGGGTATAAGCCATAATAAGGCAGTTGTTGCCTATTTTGGTCATATTACGGTCTGCCGTGCCCCTATTTATGGTTACACACTCACGGATAGTTGTGTTGTCTCCAATAACACAAAGGGTATCTTCCCCTTTGAATTTCAGGTCTTGGGGAATAGCCGATATTACGGAACTCGGAAAAATGCGGCAGTTTTTACCAATGCGCGCGCCTTCCATTATAGTAACATTTGATCCTATCCAGGTGCCTTCGCCTATCTCCACATTCCTGTGGATCGTCGTGAATGGATCGATCTTTACATTAGGCCCTATTTTTGAGTCCGGGTGGACGTATGTAAGCGGGTGGATCATTTTTTATCTTTTCTTACGATTTGCGCTACCAGCTCAGCTTCGGTAGCAAGTTTATTACCAACATATGCCGCAGCTCTCATTTCACAGATGCCCCTGCGTATCGGGCTTAGCAATTCTAATTTTAGTATCAGTGTATCTCCCGGGCGCACCAGTTGCTTAAAGCGTACCTTGTCTATTTTCAGAAAGTAAGTATCATAATTTTCTCTGTCTCTTATATTGTTAAGCGCCAGTATGCCTCCTGTTTGTGCCAGTGCTTCTATCTGCAATACACCCGGCATTACCGGGTTGCCGGGGAAATGACCCACAAAGAAATGCTCATTGAAAGTTACATTCTTAATACCCACCACATGGTTATCGCTCAACTCTATGATCTTATCCACAAAAAGAAATGGAAATTTATGCGGCAGAATATTCGAGATCTGGGCAATGTCATAGATCGCCTGCTGCGAAGGGTGGTAATGCGGTATATCTGAAAGGTGTTTATTCTTTTTGATATACTGTTTTATCTTTTTAGCAAATTCCACGTTCGATGCGTGGCCTGGCCTGCTGGCTATGATATGTGCTTTTATAGAGTGCCCCACAAGTGCTAGGTCGCCTATTACATCCAGCAATTTGTGGCGTGCCGGCTCATTGGTATAATGCAGTTGTATGTTATTTAAAATACCTTCCTGCTTTACTTCTATTTTTTTCTTATTGAATATACCTGCCAGCCGCTGTAGCTCTTCATCGCTTACTACCTTATCCACAACCACTATTGCATTGCTCAGGTCACCACCCTTTATAAGGTTATTATCCAGCAGGTACTCTAACTCATGCAGGAAGCAGAATGTGCGGCAAGGCCCTATCTGTGTTCTGAATTCCGAAATATGTTTTAGTGTAGCATGCTGCGTACCAAGTACAGGAGAATTAAAATCTATCAGTGTGGTTATCTGGTATTCCGTAGACGGAACTGCAAGCATATCCACATTTTTCACCGGGTCGTAGTAATGAATGTTAGTGTCAATAGAGTAAACAATACGCCTTGCATCCTGCTCCTCTATACCTGCGCTTTCTATCGCATCCATAAACTGCTTGGCGCTCCCGTCCATGATCGGTACTTCAGGGCCATCCATTTCTATCAGCGCATTATCTATGCCCAAACCCACCAGTGCCGACATCGTATGCTCTATCGTGCTAACCCGGGCCCCATTATAGTCTATAGTAGTCCCGCGGGAGGTGTCCACTACAAAATCCACATCAGCCTTTACGATCGGCTTTTCCGGCAGGTCTATGCGCTGAAAACGTATACCATAACCCGGGCTCGCCGGTTTCATGGTCATTGTTACGTTCGTTCCGGTATGTAATCCTACGCCATGCAGCGTAACAGACCCTTTAAGTGTTTGCTGGTTTTGACTGTTATTTGTCGAAT
>CAIRZD010000421.1 GCA_903882965.1 uncultured Bacteroidota bacterium | reverse complement strand
GTAATCTTTATGTGCCAAATTTGAAATGCAAGTAAACAATACATAAATTGCACCCCAATTCGAAGGTAATTCCAATTACTTAATTCAAAATTTAAAAACTAAAAGTTAACAATGTCGTATCTATTTACATCAGAATCAGTATCAGAAGGACATCCTGATAAGGTCGCCGACCAGATATCAGACGCACTCGTTGATAATTTTCTTGCATGGGATCCCCAGGCAAAAATAGCGTGTGAAACACTGGTTACTACCGGACAGGTTATACTTGCCGGCGAAGTAAAATGCAGCACATACATAGATGTGCAAACTATAGCGCGTGAAGTAATAGCTAAGATAGGCTATACCAAGAGCGAGTATATGTTTGAAGCACATTCCTGTGGTGTACTTTCTGCAATCCACGAACAATCGGCTGATATTAACCAGGGTGTAGAAAAGAAGAAGAAAGAAGACCAGGGAGCCGGTGACCAGGGTATGATGTTCGGTTATGCTACAAACGAAACAGATAACTATATGCCTCTTGCGCTTGATCTTGCGCATAACCTATTGCTTACACTTGCTGCAATTCGTAAAGAAGGCAAAGAAATGAAATACCTGCGCCCTGATGCAAAAAGTCAGGTAACGCTTGAGTACAGTGATGATAACAAACCCGTACGCATAGACGCGATAGTTATCAGCACACAGCATGATGACTTTGCTGAGGAGAAGAAAATGCAGGAGCGGATCATGAAAGATGTGAAAAACATCCTGATACCACGTGTATTAAAAAGCTATCCGCAGCACAAACACCTGTTCAACAATAAAATAAAATACCACATCAACCCTACCGGCAAATTTGTTATTGGCGGGCCTCATGGCGATACTGGTCTTACCGGCCGTAAGATCATTGTAGATACTTATGGTGGCAAGGGCGCTCATGGTGGTGGTGCATTCTCCGGCAAGGATCCTAGCAAGGTAGACCGTTCGGCTGCTTATGCTACACGCCATATAGCTAAGAATCTTGTAGCTGCGGGTGTATGTGATGAAATACTGGTGCAGGTATCATACGCTATAGGCGTTGCCCAGCCAATGGGTATTTATGTACAGACTTATGGTACTGCAAAAGTAAAAATGACCGATGGCCAGATAGCCAAGATAGTGAGTGAGGTATTTGATATGCGTCCTTATTTTATCGAAGAGCGCCTGAAACTGCGCCAGCCAATGTATAGTGAGGCTGCTGCTTATGGGCATATGGGCCGCACACCGGTAACCGTAAAGAAAACCTTCAAGAGCGCCGATGGTAAAACAAAGGAAATGAAAGTGGAACTCTTTACATGGGAGAAACTGGATTATGTAGACAAGGTGAAGAAGGCGTTTAAGCTGAAATAATTTAAGACAAAGTGATATACAAATGCCCTGCTTCGGTGGGGCATTTTTTTGCGGATTTATCGGATCTACAATATGGAGTTTCACCCGCTACGGGGTGCCGTGTTATCATTACAAATTCATATTTGCTACAAAGCTTGCACCCCGATGGGGTGATTGTGGAGGTATAGCATGCTGATGACT
>CAIRZD010000420.1 GCA_903882965.1 uncultured Bacteroidota bacterium | reverse complement strand
GGGAGCAACAACAGGTATGTACATCAGCAGCAGTTTTGCAAACGGGGATATAGTTAGTTGCGAGGTAACGGCAGCGAGTTTTTGTGGTACAGCGAGCAGGTCCGGTGAGCTAACGATCACGTATGTATACACAACGGGATTGCAGCAGGCCGGAGCAGGTACAAATAATATCCAAGTGGTGCCGAACCCGAATAGCGGTGTGTTTAGCATCATTGGCACATTGCCCAATAATAATAATGAACCGGTAACAATACAGATCACGGATATGGTAGGCAGGGTTGTGTATGAAACGCAGCTACCTGCGGGCAACACCAGGATCAACAAGCAAATAGATCTGGGCGGTAATATTGCTAATGGCATGTACCTGGTGAGCCTGAGATATGGCGAGATAAGTAAAGTGATCCATTTTGTAGTGGGGCGATAATTGGGCGAATATGCTTTCTCAAATTAACCGGCTTAAAAACATTTTAAGCCGGTTAATAATTTAATAACGTTAGGGTAACACGGGATATCCACTACCAATTAAAACAATGTAAATAACGAGGGATATTTAATAATCTGGTAATAATGTGATGATATTGCAAAAGTAATTTCGCTGCGATCATTAAATGAGTTTTTTATGAACACTTCGAAATATAATTTAAGCAGGAATCTACTTACTGTTTTATGTTTTATATTTTTCACATTTCCCCCAGCCTCTGCTCAATTAACGGTTACTCCAAATCAAACAGCAGTTGTATTGGCCGCTACACTTGCAGGGCCAGGTGTTACGATCTTATCTCCAACACTTACCTGCCCAACAGTAGCAAATGGTAAATTTACTTCTGTAGGTACCTTATTGGCTATGAGTAATGGCATTGTTCTTACAAACGGCAAAGCAGCGGCATGTGTAGGCCCAAACGGAGCTCCTCCCGGCGTGGCTTCTAATAATGATGGTGCTCCCGGTGATCCTGCTTTGGCGCCGTTCCTGCCTGCCGGCACTCCAACTAATGATGCGTGCATACTTGAATTTAATATAGTTGCAGCCGGTGATAGTATCGGGTTTAACTATCAATTCGGATCACAGGAATATTATCATTCAACTTGTGGCCAATACCCTGATATTTTTGCGTTTTTTATATCGGGTCCTGGTATCGTAGGTGCGCCAAACATAGCATTAGTTCCCGGCACTAATATACCTGTTGAAATAAACAGTGTAAACGCAGGCGCTCCGGGTGGGCCAGGTGGCCTCGGGCCTGGCGTAAATATTTCCAACTGTACCAGCCTGGGGGCAGGTTCTCCGTTCACAGCTTATTTTATAAACAATTGGGGCGGTACTCAATTATCATATACCGGATATACCACAAAATTCAGGGCAATACACGCAGTTACCCCATGTGACACATATCACTTGAAATTGACCATAGCTGATGCTGATAATTCAATATACGATTCAGGGGTGTTCCTCGAAGCGGCTAGCTTAACACCTCCTACAATAACAACTCCACCTGCAATATGTGTTGGTGGTACTACTACGCTTACACCTCCAACTACCGGTGGTACATGGACAAGCGCTAATACTACTGTAGCAACTATAGGCTCGTCTACTGGCATAGTAACTGGAGTGGGTGGTGGTACTGCTACAATCAGTTACCTGGTTGGTCCTACCTGTGCTGTTACTACAATAGTAACTGTAACAGCCCTTGCCGGTATCAGCGGTACACCTTCATTATGTGCAGGAGGCAGTACGACACTGACGGATGCCGTCACCGGAGGTGCCTGGAGCAGCAGTAATACCACTATCGCTACAATTGGTTCATCGTCCGGTATTGTAAATGGATTAGCCATTGGTACTACCACTATCAGTTATGTTACAGTATCAGGATGCAGTACATCTATTGTTGTAACTGTTAATTCAGTTGCTGCAATAACAGGGGTCACTAATATATGTGTTGGCGCTACAACTGCCCTTAGTGATATTATAACAGGAGGTACGTGGAGCAGTAGTAATACATCTGTTGCAACCGTATCTGTTTTTGGTTTAGAAACAGCAATTGCTGCTGGAACTGCAATCATTACTTATACCACAGCAGGTGGTTGCAAAGCAACATTATCCGTAACTGTAGGCACATTTTCTTCAAGTACTCTCAACGCTAATATATGCCAAGGAAGCAGTTATATATTCGGAGGTGCAACGTATACTAATACAGGCAACTATACACATACTTTTATTACTTCAACTTGTGATTCAATTGTTACGCTGAATCTTACTGTTAACTCAATATCTAGTACAACTATTTATGATAGTATTTGTAATGGAATTTCATATAGTTTTGGAGGGGCTGTTTACGCAACTTCAGGAACCTATACTTTTACTACTACAAGTGTTTCAGGCTGCGATTCCTCTGTGATTCTCAATCTTTTTGTTAAATCTTTGCCGCCGGCACCTAGTGTTATTAGCCCGGTTACTTATTGTCTGAACCAGCAGGTAACTCAGTTGAGTGCAACCGGTACAGGTCTGGTATGGTATACTGCGATAGGTGGTGCGAGTAGTACTATACCCATTACTCCGTCTGATGGTGTTGCAGGAATTACTAAATATTATGTTGGTGAGATCGTAGATGGCTGTGCAGGGCCTTTGGACACTATACAGGTACTAGTTTACCCTTCACCTGCCGCTGTTATTAATGCTATCAGAACTACCCTTTGCCAATTTGATACTACCTCATTGTTTGCAGGCGCCGTTCCATCCGGAAGCTATTTATGGTATGCCCCGGGTACTAATATCATAAGTGGCAATACTACCGGCCAGCAATTAGTGATGCAATTTAATACTTTAGGAAACCACATGATTTACCTTACAGTTAGTGAAAATGGACAATGTTCCGCCACTGATAGTATTGATATTGTCGCTATTCCTGCTCCCTCATCTACTTTCTATGTAAAACCCAATGTGTGTTTGGGGGATACTGTCGTTGTTGGTATATCATCTACAACTGCAGGTGTTACTAATTGTATATGGAATTTTGAAGACGCCACTGTCATTGCTTCTACTGTGCAGGTATTAGGCGGCCCGTATGGAGTTACATGGAGTACTCCCGGAATACATTATATACAGCTGTCAGCTGCAATTGGTCAGTGCATGTCTGCTCAGATGACTGATACAATTGACGTACATCCATTACCGAGCGCACAGTTTTCCGATCTTACGTCAGGGAATATTTGTACAGGAGACAGTGCTTTATTGTCTGCTACAATACAGGATCCGGAGAATCAATATGAATGGTCTCCGGAGCATTTCTTTAAAAACACTAACAGCTCTGAAATATATGGGATAATAGAGCGCGCCGGCTACGTGAAACTTAACGTTACTTCGCCATTTGGATGTAAAGGAGAAGATAGCTTAATGATAAATGCGCATTCTTGCTGTGAAGTGCTTTTCCCTAATGCTTTTACACCTAATGGAGACGGTAAGAATGATATATTCAGGCCAATAACTGTTGGGCATCACTCCCTTCATGTATTTCTTATAAAAAACAGGTATGGGCAAACTGTGTTTGAAACGACAGATGAAAAAGAAGGTTGGAATGGTATATTCAATGGTGTGCCACAGGATATGGGAGTTTACTTTTATTTCATGAAATATGATTGTAATGGAAAGTCAATAGATGAAAAAGGTGATGTAACGCTAATTAGATGATTGAGTTATGAGTGACATCAATTGCTTTTTGGGGAGCACTAGCGGGGAAATAACGATAAAATAATTTTCTCTTAACACTCCACTTATATTACTGCCATAGTTTTGTGGTTATTTCATCATTTAAAATTTATAATGACCAATTTAAAATCACTATCCTATTACGCTAAGCACATTATTTCTGCAGCTCTTTTAATAATAATAATAATTCCACATAGCAATGCACAGGCTGTACATATCCTTTTTGATGCAACAAAAGGTGAAATGGCAGGGAATGCGGATTGGGTAATTGATTACGATCAGTCTACTCTTGGCGTTGGTTCAAGCGGAGCATACCTCACTTCCTCCGGAAATAAAAGTAATCCGCAAAGAATACCCACTCCGCCGCAAAGTGGGATAACGGCTACTACTCCTGAAACTTACTGGGCTGGAGGTATATCTGCATGGGGAGTTGACTGTGCCAAAAAGGGATATATTGTAGAAACACTTCCATGGAATTCGCAAATCACTTATGGAGATACAAGTAACCCACAGGATCTATCTAACTATAGGGTATATATTATTGATGAGCCCAATTTGGTTTTCCCCGCAGCTGAAAAGACAGCTATCCTTCAGTTTGTGCAAAATGGGGGTAGTCTTTTTATTATATCGGATCATAATGGAAGTGACAGGAATGGCGATGGATGGGATTCTCCACACATATGGAATGATTTTTTTAGTAACAACAGTGTTTCAGTAAACCCTTTTGGAATTACTTTTGATCTTGCTGATTTTTCTCAGGCAACTTCAAATATATCTGCGGCAGCAAGCGACTCCATTATTCATGGGCCTATGGGCAATGTGGCAGAAGTACAATGGTCTGGCGGTACTACCATGACGCTCGACCCAGCTATCAATCCTTCTTTGAAAGGTGTGATATTTAAAACCGGAACAACACCGGGTAATACCAATGTAATGGTTGCATATGGTAGATATGGAGCAGGGAAAATAGCCGCGATAGGCGATAGCTCGCCTACGGATGATGGAACAGGAAATCCATCATGCACGTTGTATACGGGCTATTATGCTGACGCTGCAGGCAATCATCAATTGCTGTTAATGAATATTACTATTTGGCTTGCAGGCGGTATTCCTTCTACAACCGCGGTAAACGCTATTAAGGTCCACTCACCTTTGATCTATACTTACCCCAATCCTTCTCCAGGAATTCAGCATTTAACTTCTGATGTTGACCTTACTAATGTGGTAATTTCCGTTTTCAATGTTACCGGAGTTGAGGTATTGCATAAGACATTGCCACAATTGAATAGAGATGAGCAGATGTCTTTTTCGTTAGATAAGGGATATTATTTTGTAAAAATTGTAAGCGATCAAGCACAGCATACTTCACCCGTGACTATATATTGAGGCGGTAAATTATTTTCATCGCAATAGTTATGCAATAATATTTACAATTAGAATAATGAATGCGTGCAGGAAGATTAGGATAATATTATCATTGCTCTGTTTCTTATTTGTACAGATAAATATTACGTATGCCCAAATTGTAGTAAGCCCAAATAAAACAGCCGATTCTCTTGTGCAGAAGCTTTCCGGGCAGGGAGTCACAGTATCAAATGCTACGCTTAATTGTGCTGCAAGAGCCAATGGTTATTTTAACGTTGTAAGTAGCAATCTTGGATTGGATAGCGGTATAGTACTCACAACCGGCCTTGCTTCTACTGAAGGGAATGAATATGGCATTAATGGGTCTGCTTCAAACCTGGCAAGTAATGATAATGGGCTGCCGGGAGACCCATCCCTTTTGCCATTGGCTTTGCAAACTACATATGATGCCTGTGATCTTGAATTTGATGTTGTGCCTAATGGGGACTCTATCAAATTTGACTATGTATTCAGCTCAGAGGAATATAAGAATTCTGTTTGTGGACCATATAACGATGCCTTTGCCTTTTTTATATCTGGTCCCGGCATTTCCGGGTATGATAACATGGCTTTGGTGCCCGGGACAACGATACCTGTTACAATAAATAGTATTAATGATAGCATCCCCGGAAGAATAGGGAATATCAGCAATTGTGAAATGATGGGCCCCGGCGCTCCTTTTAAGGGGTATTATATTGATAATTCTGCTGGCACTACACTTACTCATTGGGGGCTAACCGATGTTTTACAGGCAGTGCATGCAGTAATTCCATGTAATACCTATCATTTGAAAATAGTAATAGCTGATGCTGGAGATCCACTTTATGATTCAGGAGTTTTTTTGAAAGCAGGCAGCCTGCATACCGGGAGTTTTTCTATTAGTGCGATCCCTCCTGTTGCCTATGATACAGCCTCTATTTTTTGTGTGAAAGGTTGTTTGCCTGGCCGTTTTCGTGTTTATACATCCCAAGTATATCCAGTTGCCAAAACAATCAAGTTTATCACCGGGGGCAATGCAATAAGTGGCGTTGACTATAGCCCGATTGCAGATAGTATAGTAATTCCCGCAAATCAATTATCAGCAGATGTAATTATTAATGGCTTACAAACGCCGGCATTGGGAACCAAAACGATTAAACTATATATCCAATCGCCGTATACTTGTGCAGGGATCAATAACATTATTGACAGCTCATCGATGCTTATTTATGACACTTTACATATCAGTATGATGACGCAGGACACAGTCGTTTGTGGTAATGAAAATATACATCTACAGGTGGCAGGTGATAGTATATTGTTTTACAATTGGTCGCCAGCCAACGGGTTGAGTAATGCCAGTATCCAGGACCCGGGTCTGTATACTACCGGCACCACTACATATGTAGTGGTAGCAGCGTTACCCGGTACTACTTGCCCTGCAAAAACAGCAGAAATTACTGTAGCGGTAAAGCTTACCCCACAAGTTGAGATGAACCCTGATACAACTGTATGTTTTAATACACCTATACGACTTAATCCAATCCTGGCACAAAGTAATTTATATTACAGCTACTATTGGATTGGGCCAAATGGGTTTACTTCTACATTGCGTGACGTGGAAATAAGCAACGCGACAAATCAAAATTCAGGCACTTATACGATTTTGGTCCTCATTGACACGAATAATTGCAGGGCAGGCAGTTCCACAATTATTAATGTAAATACTCCTGATACCCCAATTGTAAAACCTATACAAACCTTCTGTTTGAATAAGCCTGCGGATTCACTAAAGGCAACGGGGACGAATTTATTATGGTATTTCCCCCAGAGTGATACACCAAGTATTTTCGCCCCTGTGCCACCAACAGATAATGTTGCCGATTATAATTATTATGTAACAGAAACAATAGGTAATTGCGAAAGCCCTAAAACGTTGATTGATGTATCAGTTAAACGATGTTGTGACGGTAATATATTCATACCTAATGCTTTTACGCCCAACGGCGATGGCAAAAATGACAAATTCGAGCCGGTTATGGATTATGGTTATTCTGTTATCGGGATATACATTTTTAACCGATGGGGGCAAGTTGTTTTTTCTGCGTTAGATGGTAGTTGGGATGGTAATTTTGACGGTGCTGCCTGCGCTGTGGGTACTTATTTTTACAAGATTGAATTCAACTGTATTCTAGGGGGCACGACCGAACGTGTTGGAGATGTTACGCTTATCAGATAGGAACAGATTTATTCAAATGCTATTAAGGCGTCGGAGTTTTATAATGTTACCAAATCATTACTTTATGATTAATCTTTTGCCAGCCAATATTTGCCATTATACTAAGACTTAATTTTGTAACAAACATAATTGTAATCAGAAGAAAATAATCTGTAATGAAGTACGTTTCTTTTTTTGTATTATCCATTTTTATTTCATTTTCCAGCAATTCTCTTACCGCTCAAATATGCGACCAGACGCTATGGAATCATGTTTATCATAATTATAGATTGATCGTTCATGACTCCTGTATGTCTGTAACCGGACGTGTGAATACTATATATTCTGAAGCAGATGGCGACATGCATATTCGGTTACAATTAGATACCGAATCATAAACATACGGAACTTTTTCAAAAAGGGCAAAATATCTTTGGGAAAGCCTGATTTTACTGGAACAAGGTTGAGTTTTTCCAGAAAATATCTTTTTGCAGGTCAGG
>CAIRZD010000419.1 GCA_903882965.1 uncultured Bacteroidota bacterium | reverse complement strand
GGATCTTCTTCTACCAGCTTAGCGATCGCCATACCCATCTTATCCACATCAGCCTGTGTTTTTGGCTCTACAGATATAGAGATAACGGGCTCAGGGATAAACATGTTCTCCAGCATTATGGGGTGCTTCTCATCGCACAAAGTATCACCGGTCTTTATTTCTTTAAAGCCTACAGCTGCACCAATATCACCTGCTTCGATAAAATCGATGGGGTTTTGTTTGTTGGCGTGCATCTGCATGATACGGCTTATACGCTCGTTCTTACCGCTACGCACGTTGAGTACATAACTACCCGCATCGAGATGGCCGGAATAGCAACGGAAGAACGCCAGGCGGCCTACGAACGGATCGGTCATGATCTTGAACGCAAGGGCAGCAAAAGGTTCTTTAGCATCAGGGTGGCGCTCTATTTCTTCGCCGGTATCAGGATTGATACCCTTGATGGCTTCGATATCCAGAGGCCCGGGCAAGTAACGGATCACGCAATCAAGCGCTACCTGTACGCCCTTATTCTTGTATGCAGAACCGCAAAGCATTGGTACAATGCTCAGATCCAGACAAGCTTTACGTACTGCTATATGTATTTCGTCTTCAGAGATGCTATTGGGATCTTCGAAGAATTTCTCCATCAGATGATCATCATATTCAGCTACGGCTTCTACCAGGTGAGCGCGCCAGAAATCAGCATCTTCCTTCATATCATCAGGAATAGCCACTTCGGTATACGTCATACCCTGTGTGGTATCGTCCCATATGATACCCTTCATGGTGATCAGATCCACGATACCTTTAAAATGATCTTCAGCACCAATAGGCAATTGCAGCGGTACTGCTTTTGCACCGAGCATGTCTTTTACCTGCTGTACCACCATAAGGAAGTCGGCACCTACACGGTCCATTTTGTTTACGAAACCGATACGTGGTACTTTGTAACGGTTAGCCTGGCGCCATACAGTTTCAGACTGTGGCTCAACGCCGTCAACGGCGCTGAACAAAGCTACAAGACCATCGAGTACACGTAGTGAACGCTCAACCTCAATTGTAAAGTCAACGTGGCCGGGCGTATCAATGATATTGAATTTGTAGTTTTTCGATTCAGGCAGTTTTTTACCCTGAATAGTTGGATAATTCCAAAAGCAGGTAGTAGCTGCTGAAGTGATCGTGATACCACGCTCCTGCTCCTGTGCCATCCAGTCCATCGTAGCGGCGCCTTCATGCACCTCACCGATCTTGTGGTTCACACCGGTATAATAAAGGATACGTTCTGTCATTGTCGTCTTGCCGGCATCAATGTGGGCCGCAATACCAAAGTTGCGCTGTAGGCGTAAATCTCCCATTTTTTATGTTTTTTTATGCTGTTTAAACCTACCTTCGGCAGGCAGGTTTTTGAATTCGAGGTGCAAAGGTATGGTTTTAATGTGAAAAACTGGCAATGAGAAAAGTGAAAAAAGAAGCAATTTTATATTATGGTTATTTTTAGCATTTGAGGAATCTACTATTGATCTATCGCGGATAATTTAGCAAAAACCACATATAACGTGTGCAGATTTAATCAGCCCATTTTTTTATTCTCTGAGGATAAGAAAAGGGTTATGCAGGTATGTGCCCATGAAAGGGGGGGGATGTTTTATGAGGATACTGATATTCGCTTTTAATATTTTACATTTAGCCCCATGTATAAGCGGCTATATAGAGCAGGTATTGCAGCATACGCAGTGTTGTTTATTCTCTCCGTTCTTTTTTATAAGGAGCGGACCATGTTTTTGGACATGGCTTACAGCCTTTTCTTCATTATTAAGAGAAACTATTTTGCGATACAGAATTTCAGGTATGTAGCTATCCTGACGCAGGTATTTCCATTGGTAGCGAGCAGGATGGGGCTATCGCTCAATGTGGTTGCTTTTTTTTATTCATCGGGGTTTATATTCTATTATTTCGGGTGTTATTTTATTTGCGGCACTATTTTAAAGCAATACCGGTTCGCACTGGTGATCCTTTTGTTCAATATTCTTTTTGTATCGCATACTTTTTATTGGATACAATCTGAATTGCCGCAAAGTATTGTATTGCTGATAGTGATCATGGCAGTGATGAGCTACAGGAAAATAAATGAGCTGAATGCCCTTATGATCGCCATCATATTCCTGGGGCTTATGATGATCCAATTCTCACACCCGTTAATGTTCTTCCCGGTGACCTATGTAATGTTGTTCTTTTTATTCAGGGAAGAACAGGTTATAGAACGCAGGATGATCTATGCAACCGCTATCTTTTTTTATGCACTTATACAGGTGAAAAAGATGGTGTTCAATGTTTATTACGACATTGTGGCCATGGGCAATTCAGGGAATGTGCTGAAACGCTTCCCTCATTATTTCAATTTATATTCTAATAAACGGTTCCTGCTGGATTGTATTAACCATTATTATTGGATACCTATATTATCCGCAGCTATTGTATGGCTATATGCGAAGGTGAAAGAATGGAAAAAACTGGCCTTATTTGTCTGTTTCACAGGAGGCTATTTACTGCTTATCAATGTTTCCTATCCGGGCAAGCAGGTTGCTGATTTTTATATGGAGAACCTATACCTGCCGGTGGCGATATTCATTGCGCTGCCATTTGTATTTGATATTATTCCGGTACTTGAAAGTAAGAAAATAGCGTTGCCGGTATTGGTAATTATCTTATTGACGGGGTGTATACGTATATTCCTAGCTCATACTCCATATAGCAACCGCCTAACCTGGGAACGAAACCTGGTGAATGAATACCGGGACAAGAAAATAGTGATCGCTACTGCGAAAACGCCCATTGACACTGTAATAATGGCATGGGGAACACCCTATGAAATATGGATGCTCTCAACTATAGAAAATGGAAGAACGGCCTCTGTGATAGTCTATGACAGTGCGCACCAAATCAATGATGCAGCCCAATACAATAAACAATTGCTTACGACTTGGGGCGCTATCCCATATGATTCCCTTCCGAAACGGTATTTCAAACTGGAGGAT
>CAIRZD010000418.1 GCA_903882965.1 uncultured Bacteroidota bacterium | reverse complement strand
ATCTTTTTATGCTCCATGTACTTGAATGTATATATAAAAGTAAGGCACATGAATAAAAGGGACATGATCTCATCACGGCTTTTTACATTGGCAATTACTTCTGTATGGATAGGGTGGATGGTAAAAAGAATAGCTGCGATAAAAGCCATGAGCGGATTGTCCTTAAAAACGATATATCTGAAAAAGTACAGCAACACAACCATTGATAGCATAAAAATGAGCACATTCACAACATGCCTTACATGCATATTGTTTACTAATTTTTGTTGGTCAGGCCCTGTTACACCGTAAGAGATATTTTGTTTTAAAACGCTGTCTACGCGGTCAACAGATACCGCGCCTAAAAATTGCTGTTCGATTGCAAAAGTAACGATGGACAATGGACGGTAACGGCCTCCGGATAATTGGTTGGTAGTATTTAACTGGCGGTAATAGCTGTCGTATGCATCCTTTGTAAGGATGCTCCATATCCCTGAAAAACCTTCAAGTACATATTCGTTCTTTACGATCACAATACCATCATCATGCGCAAATTCATTGAAGAAGCTATTGAAGTAAAATACAAATGCTAAAAGCGCTACTATCACAGCCTGCACTTTAAAATCATTTATTGACCATGATTTTGGTTGTGCAGCTGGAATTTGTGATTCAACCACAGGTTGTTGTACCTGTTTAACGATCTGTTCTGGTTGTTGTTTTTGTTTTTTAGCCATTGCTATAATATGATACCCAAAAATAATTATTTATGATTTTGAAAGATAGGAAAGTTGCATGATGAAACTTAACATCGTGTGAATTTTTCTACAATTTCAATTAATTCACTTGTAGCTTTATCGAGATGTTCATTAATTACAATCCGGTCGAATTTTGGGGCGAAAGTAAGTTCATGTGACGCTTTGTTTATTCTTTCTTCAAGGCTGTGATCCGTTTCTGTTCCCCTGATTCTTAGCCGTTCGCGTAATATATCTAATGATGGGGCTTCAATAAAAATAGTGAGGCATATATCCGGATATTTTTCACGTATGGCTAAAGCTCCTTGTACATCAATATCTACTAGTGGCGATTTTCCGGCATTCCAAATGCGCTGCAATTCAGATTTGAGTGTTCCATAATATTTGCCCGTGTATACCATTTCCCATTCTACAAATGCATCTTTTTCTATTTGAGCTTTAAATTCGTTTTCTTCATAAAAATAATAATCCTTACCATCTATTTCTCCCGGCCTCGGCTTTCTTGTGCAGGCCGATATAGAAAATGCAAGGTGTGGGCAGGAATCCAACAAGCGTTTTACCAATGTTGTTTTCCCAGACCCAGATGGTGCTGTAATAACTATTATCTTTCCGGTAGCCAAGAGGATAAATTATCTGCGAATTAAGCGAAAAAAATTGGCTTTTTCTAATGGGAGGATTCCTGCCGCAATTTCCTATTTTTACCAAATCAATCAATAATATAGAATTTTAGATAATAATTTATGAGCGAACAATGGCAACAGCAGGTAGAGGCTGCTTATACAAACAGGGAATTGCTAAAGAATGAGAATTACAGTAATGTTATAAGGGCAGTTATTGAGGAAATCGATAAAGGCAGGCTTCGAGTGGCAAAGCCCATAAATACCGGATGGGAAGTGCAGGAATGGGTAAAGAAGGCCATTCTTCTATATTTCGGGATACAACCTATGCAAACGTGGGATGTGGAACCTTTTGAGTTTTATGATAAGATGCTTCTTAAGAAAGGTTATGCTGCATTAGGGGTGCGAGCTGTGCCGCATGCAGTGGCAAGGTATGGTGCGTTTATAGGCCGCAATGTGGTGCTGATGCCGTCTTATGTAAATATTGGTGCTTATGTAGATGAGGGGACGATGGTGGATACCTGGGCTACTGTGGGGTCATGTGCGCAGATCGGGAAGGGGGTGCATCTTAGCGGAGGGGTAGGGATAGGAGGGGTACTGGAGCCGCTACAGGCATCGCCAGTGATCATTGAGGATGGGTGTTTTATAGGATCCAGGTGCATAGTGGTGGAGGGGGTTATTGTGGAGAAAGAAGCTGTGCTGGGTGCAAATGTGGTGCTGACACAATCGACCAAGATAATAGATGTTACGGGTACAGAGCCTGTAGAATATAAGGGCCGAGTGCCTGCAAGGAGTGTAGTGATACCGGGTAGCTATACTAAAAGCTTTCCGGCGGGTGGGTACCAGGTAAATTGTGCGCTGATCATTGGTACACGGAAGCCATCGACTGACCTGAAAACCAGTTTGAACGATGCTTTGCGGGAATTCAATATTTCTGTATAATATTGTTTTACCTGGTTATCACTAGTTTTTTTATTTCCTGTCCAAGATCGTTTTCTATCGTTACTGAGTATATGCCTGCAGCCCAATGCCTGATATCTATTTCGTGCTGATTGAGGAGGAGGTCAAAGTGCCGGTCGTAGACCTTTTGGCCATATGCATTGCAAATGCTGATATGCTGTGGGTTATGATTGCCTGTGCTATGAATGCTGATAAAGTCACTTGCCGGATTAGGGTATATTGATATGTCATTACCTGCAATAATATTTTCAACTGAAGTAGGGCAGTTGTATCCTACATGTACGGTATCACTGGCGCTACAGTTGTAGCTGTTGGTAATGGTTACAGAATAGTAGCCTGAATCGGTTACTGTTATGGTAGGTGTTGTAACTGCGGTATTCCACAAATAGGTATCGCCGGTAAGTGAGACTCCTAATACTATGGTGCCGGGGGGGCATAATGCCGTATCGGGGCCGAGTGAAAATACCGGGGCTGGTGCCATGCCAATATCAATAGTAGTAGTATACGTACAACTCAACACATCCATAATTGTTAATGAGTAAACCCCACTATCAAGCGCGTTGAAGCCAGTTACGGAGGGATCTGCAATGGCTGAGCTGAAAGTATTTGGACCGGACCAGCTATATGTGTAAGAGCCTGAGCCGCCTGTGCCTCCGGTAGCTATGGTAGTGAATGTCAAAGTTCCTCCAGGGCATATGGGAGTATCTGCTGCTACGGTGCCTGTCAATTGCGGAGGTGTGCTGACGGTAGCTGTTGTTGTATCTTTGCAGCCACCAAGAGATGTAACTACAACGGTATACGTGCCAGCCGCGATGCCTGAAATATTTTCGGTAGTTGCAGTATAGCCTGCGGGGCCAGTCCAGGAAAATCCTATGGCGCCAGTGCCGCCTGTTGCGGTAAGGCCTATTGAACCGTTAGTATAGCCATAACAGGTAACTGCTGTATCTGTTGTATTCAGCGTGGCGGTAACGCAACCGGCACTTTCTGAAACCGTTAAATTAGTTGTGACGCCCTCATCGCCGGTAGGCAGGAGGTCATGATTTACGAGGCAGCCGGCGGCATAGAAAACAACATTGCCGGTGCCACTGGCAGGTGCAGTCCAAGGGATATTTATACTTGCAGCGGCTAATGCATGTATTGTTGCACTTTGCTCTACATAAGTGCGGGCATTCCATACTGCGCTGTGAGAACCGGCAGGTGGTGTACCCCAACCAGCCACATCGCTGTTGTCGCTGGCTTTTACACCTACTACCTGGTATCCATAATAATATCCGGCCGTGCTGATACCTGTTCTGACAACTTTTACTTGCACGGTGTAGTTTGAGCCGGGTATATATGTTGTGACAGGGGTGCTGCCGCTTAGTAATTGCACTGTTACGGATGCGCCGGCGAATGTGGCACCTGAATGGCAACCGGAGCAGGAACTGGTATCGAAAGATGCGCCGGTGCGGCCTCCGCGGCTGGCGGAGACGGTGCCTGCCGCATTGCTCAGCACTATGACCGCTGCAAAAGAAAGTGCAATAAGGCCTGCTAATTTATTTTTGAGGTGTGTAATTTTCAGTTGCATAATCAGGGGTATTTGCTTTTTCAAATTTAAATAATAAAATACTAAATATCTCATTTTTATCACAAAATATTTTTTTTGATTGTTGTTTGTTAATCAATGGGTTTAGGGTGAAAAATGTCGCGGAAATATCACAGGCTTGTGGTGTGGAGGATTTTCCGGGAATCGGGTATTTGATTTTTACTTTATTACTGAGCGGCATTTGGGAAAAGGGATATTTGTGGTTGTTCATAATGGAAGTAAATTTCGGAAGGGGTGAGGATAGATGGAGAATAGTGTATACACCTTTATTTTTGATTTTGGGATGAGGTGCTAAAATCTAGTATTGATCTGAAGTTGATTGTGCGGAACTTGATCTGTGTGATCAAAGTACCTGGTTAGTGGGGGGGCGCATTTTACCTAGACCTTCTTCTCTTTTCTTTCTTTGCTTCGCCACTTCGACAAACTCAGTGCAGGCTACGAAAGAAACAAAGAAAGGCGACT
>CAIRZD010000417.1 GCA_903882965.1 uncultured Bacteroidota bacterium | reverse complement strand
TCTTTCTGCGGATGTCCTTGATGAAGTTTTCTGTGGACTGCTTTTTGTTTGATTCCATGTTTACATTTTTTGTTGGTTAACAATGGAAACACTATCTAAAGTTATGCTGTTTTTAGTCCACTTTATGCTGACGATTTACATTTTTGCGGTTAATCCGGGCAAGAATTCTATGGCGAAAATACAAGTAAAGAGCCGTTTTCAGACTGGATGGAACGGGTTTTTAATAAAGGACTTCGATTGTGATTTTGTTGTGTTAGTGGCATTGAATCGCGGTTATAAGAAACCTAAGAAGGATCGTGATACAGGTATAAAATCTCCTGATTGTTACGTTTTTCCTGTAGAATATGTGAAGTCTATCGAAGCGGAAAAAGGTGGTTGGGGTAAGATTCCTAAGTCCAGAATGATAGACTTTGAGAACTATAAAAATAGATGGAACCTAATAGATCGTTTCTTGGAAATTTAATCCTTATGGAATTACCATTAACCTAACTTAGTAAAAATAATAATCGTATGGATGAAAAGATCGTATGCCATAATTGCGGGATAGAATTAAATAAAGAAAACACAACTAAAGAACATATACCAGCCCAAAATTTATTTGATGGGTTAAGTGAAGATTACAAAAAGAATAGAGTGACTGTACCTTGCTGTAATGATTGCAACAACTTATTTTCGAAGATTGATCAAGAGATCAGAGACGTGATTGGGATTGCAAACGACGATATGACAAAAGAAAATGTAGTTACGCAGAAGGCAGTGCGCTCAATAATGAGAAAAAGCAACTGGAGAGAACGTAGTTATATTGACGAGAAAGGTGATGTTCATGCAATAGACTTCAGTTACGATAACCTGAAAGAAATTCATGTAAAAAATTTCAAGGGCCTATTTTACAAGAAGTATAGAATAATAGTGCCCGAAAATTATAGAATAGAAATAATAGCAGATGGAGACGATGAGTACACCCGTCAGGCACAAATTATTCATGATTTATTGAGATCGGAAGACGAGCCTTGGGAAGTGTCCGGTCACGAAGATGTATTTAAGTATATCATAAGAGGTATAGCAAACGATGAAATAAATAATAGAGTAATTAAAACTGATAATCTCGATGAAGCAAACGGTGTTGCAGCATTGCTGGTTTATCATGATAACGTCGGGGTCATTATTATAGCCCTTAAGAAAGAATACCTTGCAGCCATAAAACCGATAGAGGATTAAAATGTTCCACTTTCACTCGCAACGTTGTGCTACCTGCGCGCTACTAATGCATGTAAGCCAATTGCAACCGTCAAAGGATTTTATTTTTCACCTAATTCAGAAATTTTGTATTGATCTCTACTTAGGTCAAGTGACTATGTAATTTTGTATCTTGTGAAGGGTTTTTACATAAAATAAGTATAACGAATCCTATAAACTCATTTGATAAAATGGACAAGGATCAATTCAAATTAGATTGTGCCTTCCTTCATCAAGCACTTGTAATTCAGTTGTTAAAACAACACGAAAGGATAATATTGCAGGCTAACATCGAGCATATTAACAATACAGCTACAGGTAATTTAAAATTCGTGTTTATTAATAGTATTTTGACTGATGAAGTATTGGCGATTCTAAAACGTAATAAAGTAGAGTCACTGGACGAAAAACTGTTGCAGAACAAAGCTTTAAAGGTAGGAGATCTTGTGTGGACCGAGCATCCATATTATTTTAAAGGAACAATACAAGCGAGTAGAGATTATCAAAAAGGAGGGAAATGCTATGCTGAATTTCATACGGTCTTAAAAAACTTTGACGATTTAAAAGTTTCAGGAGTGTTCAGCCCTGAACATCTTTTTGGGGACTCTTCCGTAAGCAGACTTTCTGGTAAAGCAAATGTTTTCATGTTTGCCTACATAAAGGAGCATAAAGGCAATGAACTCGAATTACGCCCAATATTTATCGGTGGGAGAATGATTGATACAGGAACTCCATTTGGTAGACTGGCTGAAACTCTGCAAATACATGTTGAAGATATTGACGAATTTCAAAAAACCAGGGATATATCTCGCCGTTTTCTCAAACTTGATGCACTTAAAGATATTCCTGAAAAACAAACCAAACTCTGGATAGCCGAGATTCTAAATGAAGAGAGCGTTCCTAATGACTGGGGTGGAGAAAATTCTGATTTATTCACAAATCATATCCACATAAACAGGCAACGTTTAAATGCAGCATTCTTATTAAAAGGGCCATCGAAATTCCACCCGATGACTCACAAAGATTTAGGTAAAAATGGTGATCAGATAACAAGACTATATGATGAACCAGCCTCAGTATATATACTTCAACACTGTCATAGTGTTACCCCTGCTATCTATAAGACAATGGTAGCCTTTTCGAGTAGATTTAATAAAATTAGCAATTTCTGCATTATTGATGGCTTTGACACATTAAGGCTACTCAAAGCTTATGGGAAGATTTAAACGTTTTTTAAACCCTGTTCTTTTTACAGTGATTTCCAGTAAAGTGGTCTACACACATATACAAGACATAAGCCGTATACAAGTTGACATTTTGCAATTTAGAACACATGCTTTGAAACAATATTAATGAACGTAATTTTGGCGAAAAATTAAAAATGATGAATGCTCTGGCTTTAGTAATCGGAAATGTAGATTATCGTTTAGAAAAGCATAAATTAATCAATGCAGTCAATGATGCAAATGATTTTTCGACAAAACTTATGGCATTGGGGTTCACTATTCGCAAAGTAACTAATTGCGATCAGGAAACTTTTGAAAGGGCTGTTACTTCATTTGGCGAGGAATTAAAAAATTACAACGTGGGACTTTTTTATTTTTCTGGGCATGGGTTACAAATTGAGGGTAGAAATTATCTCACAGCAATTGATACAAGTTTTGCCGATGCCATTTCTGCAAAGCATACATCATATCCTCTTGATCAGATTATTGATTACATGCAATCCGCCAACCCAATAATAAAAATATTAATACTTGACGCTTGTAGAGATAATCCGTTGCCAAATCAATATCGCGGAACGCAACAAACAGGTCTTGCGCCAATTCATGCACCTAAAGGCACAATTATTGCGTTTTCAACCTCTCCTGGCGAAAGGGCCTTAGATTATGGAGCCGGTAGAAATAGTATTTACACAGGATCGTTGCTCAATCATATTGATGATGCAAATATTCCAATTGAAGATTTTTTTAAAAGGGTACGAACTTCTGTTTACACTCTTTCACAAGGCCGGCAAACAAGTTGGGAACATACATCACTAATAGGTAATTTTTATTTTAATTCCGGCCAGTTGGTCCATTCAATACAGTTACCTTATAGGGAAGACTGTGTTGTGGATGAATTATTCAAATCCACAGGAACCCAAATCGATGAAATAATTAATGACCTAAAATCTCATAACTATTACACCCAAAAACCAGCAGTTGAAAAACTGCGCTCAATTAATATTTCTGAGGTTGATGATAGTTCGATGTTTCTCCTTGGTCGAAATATTCTACAGACAGCAATAGGTGGTGAATTTTCAGTACAGGATAAAATGAGAAACTTAGGTACGTGGCTAAAAAGGTTTTCCAAAGGAAATGAAAATCATGTATTAAATGGCATATTGTATGAAATGTATTTTAACTCAAAAGGTCATTTCAGAAATAATTATTTTAAAAGTGAGTTTGTTGATGAGATATATGCCCTACAAACTGATGTGCGGTATATAGAATCATTCAATTTAATAAGAGAACTACTCTTGCCGCTTAGGGAGCATATATTTTACATGCCTAATACTCCACCGGACGTTTTAGCCATTGAGATAATTGTGGAAGCATATGAATTTATGTCGTGGGATGATACCCCAGAAAAAGGATACAAATTGATTTCTATAAAGCATGAAAACGTTGAATTACTACATCACAGGGGTGTACGACATCTCGAAAACGAAGTGATCTTCAGCGAATTTATTAAACAAGTTAAAGGGTTACTTTGCGTACCAAGTACAAACCTAAGAGTAAGTACTAATATCGAGCAAAGGCTAATTAAGTCGATAGTCGTACCTTGGCAAATGGTACTTTCAGGGGAAGATCTCAGTCAGCAAGAAGCTCCAGTAGAATATTAATTCTACCGGAGCACGAAAATGAGATCAGCGTAGAGTAGTAACATTCTTTTTTATTGTCATTTTAGCTTCGTCTTTTTTCTCATGGATTCTCCTTTAAGTTCTACACGATGCGCTTGGTGGATAATCCTATCAAGAATCGCATCGGCCATTGTTTTGTCACCAATAATGTCGTACCAACTATTTACTGGTAACTGAGAGGTAACAATTACTGAACCTTTTCCATGTCGGTCTTCAATAATCTCCATAAGCATGGCTCTGCCTGGAGCATCAAAGGGCTGAATGCCAAAGTCGTCAAGTATAAGTAAGTCCTGTTTTTCGATTTTAGCCATTTCTCTTATATAAGAGCCATCAGCTTTCGCAATTTTTAATTTGCTTATTAGTTTTGGGGTACTGTGGTAAATTACTTTATACCCAAGGCAGCAGGCTTGATGACCGATGGCAGTCCCAATATAACTCTTACCAATACCGGTACTGCCTGTAATTAAAATGTTTTCATACTTACTTATAAATGAGCAATCGGCAAAACGTAGCATTTGGTTCTTATCAATATTACGTCCTGCATCGAATAGCAGTTCTTCAACCGAGGCCTTATACCTAAAACGGGCATTTTTGAGTAACCGTTCGATACCCCGGTTTTTTCTGTCATCCCATTCTGAGTCAATAAGACCGGAAATCATTTCATCTGATGTATAATTTTCGGTTTTACCGGATTCAATACTTGTTTTAAAAGCTCTGTACATGCCGAAGAGATTCATCTTCCGCATTTTCTCTAAAGTCGATTCGTTCATCTTTTTGTTTTGATTTAGTTATCTGTAATAATCACTTCCTCTAATATTATCGTGCTGGGGCATTTCAAATTTTTTTATAAAATCTTCATCTTCATATATATCCAAACCACTCTCGAGTATTTTCTTTACTATACGGTAGTTATAAATACCAAAAACCAGGCTGAGCTGACAGGCTTTAGTTAAACGTTCATCGCCATATCTTTTTGAAAGGTCTAAAACACCCATACACATTTTGAGCAAAGATTCGGCATGTTGTTTTATGGCAAGTATTTTTGTGAGATAGAGTTTTACATCTTTATGAATTTCATCTGCCATAGTCAAAAACTTATCAGGTTCGAGTTCGGCAACAAATCGGTGCGTCGGTGGTAAATGCTCTTTATCTGTTGTGTATTTGAAAGGGCTTTGCAATCGCTTGTGAATTGCTATGCGGTCGTAATTATCATATACCTCAACACTATAACTGGTGTACATCACCTTTACCCTTTTACCAATACAATTAAAAGGAACGCTGTAATGATGCTTATCCGGGCTGAGAGCAACATGTCCATTTTTCGCTACTGTTGCGTAAAGCTGTTTCTTAAACTCATATCGCATTGCAGGCAATGGAAGTAGAACAGCTTTTTCAACTTCTTCATATTTTTGTCTCCTGCTGTAATCTTTCCCGGTAAGGATTTGATTATTGTGCTCTTCTAACGTAACTAAAATAGCGTTGTTTAAACTTTCGATGGAATAAAATACTTCATCTCTTAATCTGGCGTAAATCCTGGTATAAATAATCTTAATGGTATTTTCAACTACTGCCTTATCAGTCGGCCTGTATACACGTGCAGGTAAAATTGTTGTGCTGTAGTGTTCTGCAAAATCGGCAAAGGTTTCGTTTATAGTTGGCTCATATTTATCACTTTTAGTAACAGCCGATCTCAAATTATCCGGAACAATTGCTGCAGGTACACCTCCAAAAAAATGCAAAGCATTTTCGCAGGCTGAAATAAAATCTTCTTTTCTTTGGGTCAATACAGCTTCTACGTATGTGAATTGACTGGCTCCCAGTACGGCAACAAAAACCTCAACGGTTTTTTCTCCGCCTATTTCTTTATCGTTTATTATTAATTTCTCCCCGGCAAAATCAATAAATAATTTATCGCCAGCTTTATGGTTCTGGCGCATGATTGGTATCTTTCGCGCCTTCCATTGTTTGAAATGAAAATGAAAGGCAGTACTGCCAGCACCATCAGGATATTTTCTTTTGTACTCTTCCCATAATAAAGCTTTGGTAACGCCTTTCCGCTTAAGTTCTTTGTCTATTTCCGGGAATAGATTGTAAAGTGTTTGTAATCTTTTACTATGTATTGTATCAAGTGGTTTTTTAAATAATTCCTCCAAATCATTATCTGAAAACTCATTTATTTCTATGAAACTTAACCTACTTGCTTTAAAATCATTGATTATTTTTTTCAGAGTAGGACGATGAATACCAGTCTGAATGATTATTTCGGACATAGTTTGATTTTGCGTGTGTAAACGTAATACGTGTCTGATATTAAGCATATCCTTCCTGTTTTATGGCTGATAAATCTTAGCAACAATTTACTGTCGGGGCACAAATGTATGCAGACAGTTAAACCTGTAATTGTAAAAAATCGGCGCTTTTTATTTTTTCTTAAAATATTTTTCAGGCGTAAGGCCTGTAAATGATTTAAAATCTTTAATGAAATGAGCCTGATCGAAATAGCCGACCTCCAAACCAAGTTTGGTCATATTATTTTCATTTGATGCGATACTTATCACATTTCTTAGCCTAACTATTGAGGCGAATTTTTTAGGTGATGCACCTACTACTCTACGAAAACGTCTCTCAAGCTGGCTTTGACTTATCCTCAGTTTTTCGGCAAGGAGAGTTATTTTAATATTCCCAACGTATTGCTTTATAAGTTCTACAGCTATGATGATTAGTTCATCTTTTGCCTTTTTCTTCAGTCGGGAAATAAGAAAGGTTTCAATCACTTTTAGCCTGTCGGTATCAGCTATTGCTTTATCTAACTGTCCTATTATAATATCCACTTGCCAGCGCATTATGAAATCATCTAACGAATAGCATTGACCAAATAGTTGATGCATAGAATATTTGAAAAAGGCACTGGCACCTGTTTCTGTGAACATGACTAATAGTGAACTTGTATTTTCTGAGTTTTTAAATATTTTGAATGAATCGTTTAAACCAATAATTCAAGCAGAACCCAATGAGATTGATTTGCCTTTATCCATATATGAAAGTTTGCCTGAATACTGGAAACCCATTATTATGCTGGTATCCGGCAATACCCTGTAATCACTTGCGACCTCTTTTTGACTAATTTCAAATGATTTAACAAACGGCTTTAGTATGTCGGATGGGAGAAAAGTTCTATTCCAATTCATGATGCGAGTAAAAAACAATTTTTTTAGTTAATATTTAAAGATATGTCGTATTTTTGCAAGAATAATTGTCGTATTTTTGCAAGATAATATTGATACAAATGAATAATAGAAAAACAATAGAAGATAGGATTCTTACTCGTATTTTGCGGAGGAAATCTAATGTGCTATTGCGTGATGATTTTATTGATTTGGGCGGTTACGATCAGGTGGGCAGAGCATTGCGACAGTTAATTCGGAAAGAAAAAATTGTTAAAATTGGTTATGGCCTTTATGCTAAAGCTAAAATATCCTCATTAACCGGTGAAACGCTTCCGACTCTGGCTTTACCATTACTCGCAAGAGAAGCGATGAAACGTCTGGGTGTAAAAGTATGCCCTACAAAAGCAGAATTAGACTATCAAACAGGTCGATCAACACAAGTTCCAACAGGAAGACTTATTGGCGTTACTAACAGAATTAACCGTAAAATAGGTTATAAAGGAGCCTCTATTTATTATGAACGTGCCACGGCCTGATAAGAACATCATTGAGGAAGTTGCTCTGATTAAGGGTATCAGTCCGTCATTCATAGAGAAAGACTGGTATGTAACTCAGGTTATTAAAATAGTCTCTGAAATTTCGCATGGTAATTTTCAAATTAATTTTACCGGGGGAACTTCACTTTCAAAAGCCTATAAGTTATTACAGCGTTTTTCCGAGGACATTGATTTCAGAGTAATCGTTCCTGATTTGAAAAATGAGAGTAGAAGCAAACAACGAAAAATTCTTTCCGAATTTAAAAGGGCTGTAACTGATGTTCTACAGAAAACCGCCGGGATAGATATGGCAAATATATTTGCACGAAATGAGAACCAGTTTGTTGCTTTTGAAATTAATTACCCTTCTTATTATCCTCCTGAGACTGCATTAAGACCTCATATTTTAGTTGAATTTACTGTGACCGATTTAGTTCTTCCGGCCAAGCAATTTCCTATATCTTCATTAATAAATGAAGTATCTAAAAAAATACCAGAAATAGAAAGTATCAGGTGTACCGATATGGTAGAAAATACTTGTGACAAATTAAGTGCCATTACCTGGAGAATTCCCGATAGAATCCGTGGGGAAGAAGATGACGACCCCTCAATTGTTCGACATATCCATGATCTCGCAATTTTAGGTGATTTAGCCCTGCAGCACCAAGCCTTTAAAAAGCTGGCTATTAGAACCATCAACCGTGATGATCTGCGCTCAATAAAAATTGCTGGTTTATCCATCCAGGAAAAATTTGCTGTTGTATTAAATATTCTTGATGAAGAGAAAGAATATATAGATGAATATGATCGTTTTGTAAAAGGCATGTCCTATGCACCCGATAACACACTTCCCTCATTTCGACAGGCAATGGAAAAGCTAAGAAAGTTAATTAATACTGTTCTCAAATGATACCTTAAATAAATCACTTGCAGTGCAACTTGCAGTAAAGTCGTATCCGAACTGCTCCCTGCAGAACTTTACTTTAAGGTATCAAAAACGCAATATTCGCGTTCAAAACAGACTTCATCGCTTGCAAATAAAGCATTTGGAAAAACGTAACATTGCATTTAAAGCATCAAAAAGTGAAGTTCCGTAGCCTTCTCATAATCAGGTGGTCCTAGGTTCAAATCCTAGTGGGCCCACTTTTAAAAATCCTTTAAGAAGCAATACTATCAAGCTTTTTAGAGGATTTTTTAGTTTTATTATCTATAGTAGGAATAGATAATATCTTGGCTAATTTACCCCTGTTTGTTTGAACATTGTTTGAACACTTTTACAGTGCCTTGCTACAAATCCACATAGCATGGCTATTACTTACAAACTGTTTCTAGATCAAAGAAGAACTAAAGAAACAGGTATCTATCCGCTAAAAGTTCGGATTACTTACAACAGGAAGCACAAAGAAGTGCCGTTAAACATTACCCTGCATACTAGTAATTGGAATGCAGCCACACAGAAGATTAAATCTTCCCATCCCAATGCCAAACTCATTAATGTAAAAATCAACCAAACACTTAATGAAATACAGGAAAAGGCCTTGAAGTTTGAAACTACTGAACGACTGTATAATGTTGAAGATTTAGCTAATAATGGGACTATCTCAAAAACAACTTTCTTATCATTTGCCAGTAACGAAATTGATAACATGATTAAAACGGGCAGGGTAGGTAATGCCAATGCATACAGGGATGCAACCAACAAGCTAATCAAGTACACTGGTAAAAACGGATTGAAGTTTGAAAACATTGATTACAAACTTTTAGAAAACTTCACTCAATCCATGTTAGCCGATGGAATGAAAGTTAACGCAGTAGCTGTCTAGTAAAAAGGTGACAATATATTTATAAAATAAATGGGGTCTTTAATCGACGGCTATAAAGTACCGGAATTATATTTCTGATTTTAGATGACTCAACTTATTTTCATTATTTTTTTATCAGTTTAGGAAATATAATTCCATTTTAACGATTTTATTTTAATAGTATTTTGTAATTTTACAAAAATCAGAAATATATTTCTACTATGGACTTAATAGGAATAGGAAAGCAATTAGAAAAAAGAAGAAAGGATATAAATCTTCGTCAGGAAGATTTAGCAGAAATGAGTGGCGTTACTGTCAGGACAATATACAACATTGAAGAAGGGAAAGGTAACCCCTCTTTAAAGACATTGTCTAAATTATGCGAAATATTAGGTCTCGAAATGAGTATTAACATAAAACAGATTAACTGATGCAAAGGGGAATTGTATTTGTAAATAATGTCAAGGCCGGCACTATTGAACTCTCAGATGATGGGACGTATGTTTTTCAATATGACGATGCGTATTTTATTAACCAAAGTATGCCGTCTATAAGTTTGACATTACCTAAAACACAAATGAAATACGAATCAGGTGTACTCTTCCCTTTCTTTTACGGATTACTGGCTGAGGGTGTAAATAAAGATATACAATGCAGGTTGTTGAAGATAGATGAGGAAGATGATTTTACGAGATTGTTAAAAACAGCAGGTTCAGATACAATAGGTGCAATTACAATAAGGGAAGAAACAAAATAATAAAGACATGCGTTGTTCAGGGTGTTATAAAGAAAATATTGAAGGCTATTGTTTGAATTGCCGGAAGAAGTTATTTGACGGGAAACGAGTACCGCATATACTATCCTTCAAAGCTCCTCAAAATGAAAATCTGAAAGAATACCAGGAACAAACAAAGCGGCTATCTATTTCCGGTGTACAACTAAAATATTCATTGAGATTAGATGATAAATCATTGGCCATGACCGATAAAGGAGGCCAGTATATTTTAAAACCTATTCCCCCTTCGTTAATAGCATATCCTGACCAGGCACCAGAGAATGAGCACCTAACGATGCAAATAGCAGAACAGGTTTATAAAATTGATACTGCTGCAAATGCACTGATATATTTTGAGGACAGGCAACCGGCTTATCTTACAAAAAGATTTGATGTAAAAGCAGACGGATCAAAATACCTACAGGAAGATTTTGCACAATTAAGCGGCAAACAAAAAAAGACGCATGGTGAAAACTACAAGTATAATGGGACTTATGAAAACATCGGCTTATTAATTCAAAAGTATGTTGCTGCATCTTATCCGGCAATGGAAGTCTTTTTCAGAAACGTCTTCTTTAATTATTTATTCTCTAATGGCGATGCACACTTAAAGAACTTTTCGTTGATCCAGACCGATAGCGGAGATTATAGATTAACACCTGCCTATGATCTGATGTGTACACTTATACATAGTCCTGGCGAAACAGACACGGCACTGGATTTATTTGATGGGGATACAGATACTAAGCATTATCAAACTTATGGTCATTACGGCTATCCGGATTTCATGGAACTGGCAAAAAGAATATCGATAATTGAGGCCAGAGCAAAGCGCATTATTATAGAAATGACCAGTCAAAGCGGCAAGGTAATAAACATGATAAGCAACTCTTTATTGTCTACGGAAATCAAAGCGAAATACTTGCATTATTACGAGGATAAAGTCAGGAGAATTAATGTAGTTTAATCTCTCGCACTAAAACTCGCACTAAAGTTGTTACCGAAGTGCTCGCGGTGAGAACTTTGCTTTAAAGCATCAAAAAGATAGTTTTTGCTTTAAAAATGAGCTACATTGCAAGCCAGACAAGCATTTGAACAATGTCAATATTGACAATTTTGCATCAAAAAGAATGGTTCAAAGGCCACCTCATAATCAGGTGGTCCTAGGTTCAAATCCTAGTGGGCCCACTTAAAGAGTCGCATTTTATGCGGCTCTTTTTTTATGCAATATTTCGATTCAGGAAAGTAACCAGTCACAATCAGGTGGGCATATACCAATCGAAGGAAAAAATATCAAGAGACATCTTAAACAGTTCATTACAGCGATTTTCGATCGGGCACTATGGCCTGCAACCTAGCGACAATCTGCAAATCGTTTACTGCCAAACTTTAATCCGGCATAAATTATTAACCCGCTCTTGCTTCACAGAAACAAGGGCGGGTTAATTAATTTACAACTATCTTATTGCTTCATTATCTTAAACATTGTTGCATTCCCATCGGTGTCTATATACCGGCCCATGTATATCCCCGCAGCCATATCTGCCGGTAAGGTTATGTTATTAATTCCTTCCGCTATCTTGTATTGTCCTAATGATTTACCATCCAATGAATACAGATAGAATACACCCGCTACATCTGCTCTAATATTGATGGCGCTGTTTGCAGGATTGGGGTATAATAACACTTCACTTGTTTTACCCGCAGTTGTTTCTACTCCTGTTGTACTGCCACCATGAGGTGGTGGGTTAGCAGATGTAATGGTCAGTGTTTTTGTGGTGGTACAGCCATCTGATGTAACTGCATAACTGATCACAGACGACCCGATCGTAGATTCTGCTGTGGCTGTCACTGTTAATCCTGTACTGCCACTTAATAATATCTTAGCCGTATTGCTGCTGCTCCAGATACCGCCGGGGGTTGTTTCCGTAAGCGTTTGCGGAGCGCCTTCTGCAATACTTGTAGGGCCAGCGATCGCATTTACAATCGGCACCGCATTCACCGTTACTATTGCTGTTGCGATACAATTGCCCGGCAATGCCTTATAGGTGATTATTGCCGTGCCGGATGCTACACCCGTTACATGCCCGGTAGCCGCTACTGTAGCCGCCAATGTATTGCTGCTTGCCCATGATACCCCGGTAGCACTGCTATCACTCAAT
>CAIRZD010000416.1 GCA_903882965.1 uncultured Bacteroidota bacterium | reverse complement strand
CTTTCTGCGGATGTCCTTGATGAAGTTTTCTGTGGACTGCTTTTTGTTTGATTCCATGTTTACATTTTTTGTTGGTTAACAATGGAAACACTATCTAAAGTTATGCTGTTTTTAGTCCACTTTATGCTGACGATTTACAACCCCTGCTACATAACCGTGCCAGTGTAATGTTATAAACTCATTAAGCAAATAGTGATCATTAAAATTATTTACCGGCAGTTACAGGTTAGTATAGTTTATATGATCTCCCTGGTCTTTATTAAAAACCGACAAACGCTGCTTTTTTATTGCTTCCACTGCTATGCATATCTCGTAGTCTTCTTTCTCCAGTGCAATGCCCTCGCATAAAAAATTGAGGCTCTTGTCAGATAGTTTTAATTGTTTTATCCGTGCTATCATATCTGCCTGCGACAGGCCCATTAAATACACCCTGAGCTTTTCATTCACATCTTTAGCGTGTTTTTCAAGTTCAATAAACGGCTGTGTTATAGCTCTTATTTCGTCTTTTTCATCATCGTGGTCTGTCCTTGGCTCATGATCTTTAAAGTCCATAATATATATTTTACTGAAACGGCAGCATAACCATGCCAATAAAAGGCAAATCGAATATGGATTGAATATCCGGCCAGCCAGCATACTGTGTTTAAAAGGTTAAAAATAACCGGCAAAAGATAACATGGCACAACCTTTGAACTATAGTATTAGATGATAATGAATAGCGAAGTAAAGAAATACGAAGACCAGGTATCAGGAGTAAAAAAATTAAATGCTGCCAACAAAACGAAAGATACATTTTATACCGTGGCACCAATAGATGAGCAGAGCAGGTGTACGTTCATAGAAGCACTGGCATATGAAGATAACCGGAAGGCATTCATATACAAGAGAAAAAATGCGTTTGAAGAAACCGCTATTTATCATGTAAGGGTGATCTACTATGACTATAGCAGTAATATGATATTTACTATACGCCCGGATAGCAGGTTATCTGCCTGATAAGGCAATGGCATTCATTCCTGCTTTTTCCTGATTGTATACAATTAGCCCTATTCCTATTGATTATGTATTTTTACCAAAAAACCTGTCTTTCATTCATTTGTAAAACAGATCGTTGGGAAGATAATAATCAATGAAAAAGTACCTGGTAACGCTGGCCATATTGATCATTCCTATTATTGTATTTGCACAATATACTGCCCCGGAAGAAATAGCAAACTATACGCTGCTTGCTGCCGATGGTGATGTTGCAGCAATGGGATACCTCGCTAATATGTATGCCAAAGGAGAGGCTGCCGTGCCGCGCGACTGCGCAAAAGCACAGAAATATTACAACATGGCCATCACAATTGATACCGGTTATATGCTGGACCTTGGCAAGCAATATATGTATGGAAATTGTGTACCCGTAAGTTATGACTCGGCGCAGAAATACTTTTTAATGGCCGCACAAAAAGGAGTATCAGAAGCATTTTTTTATATCGGTATTATGCATGAAGCCGGTATGGGCCGGCCGGCCAATTATGATTCCGCCCTGGTATGGTATATGAAAACAGCAGAGCTGGGCAAAGAGCATACAAAAGGTGGCGGCATAGCTGAAGATGGCGGCCACCTTATCATGAATTTTCTTTCCCTTGAGGCAATTGCATTGATTAGAACCGATACCTTAAACCAATTTCATAAAATAGATACCGCAAGAACTTTTCAGGCATTTATCAGTGCCGCCGAGAAAGGTGATAAGTACGCAATGATGGCCTTGTATATAGCATACCTCAATGGCAATGGGCCGGCCATAGATACCCCAACCGCAAAAAGCTGGCTGCTGAAAGCTGCAAACGCAGGCAATGTATGCGCCATGTACTATATGGGAATCATTAATTATTCAAAAGCAGATACACCCGGCAAGCTGGATAATACACTTGCCGCAAAATGGTTTCTTAAAGCTGCTGAGAATGGCTATACAGAAGGTATGACGCACATTGCCATCCTTTACTATTATGGCCTGGGTGTAAAAAAAGACCAGGCGAAAGGCATACAATGGTTTAAGAAAGCAGCAGGAAAAGGCGATGCACTGGCAATGAATAACATAGGGCTTGCCTGCATGACAGGAGCAGGCATAACTATGGATTTTAAAAAAGGTGCAGAATGGTTTGCAAAAGCTGCGCAATTATATTATGCCAACTCCATGTATTATTTAGGTCGCGCATACGAAAACGGCATAGGCGCTGAGCAGGATTATAAAAAAGCGATGGAGTGGTATTTAAAAGCTGCCGCAAAAGGCAATGAAGCAGCAATGGATAGCATAGGTAAATTATATGAATATGGAGAGGGCGTGCCGCAGGATGATAAAAAAGCGGTAGAATGGTATGCAAAAATGCATAAACACTAATATTATAGTACCCTTAGTTTGATAATCGCCAGAATTAGTCAGTGATACTTATAATAGCAAGCTAAAGCCACCATAGTGGTGGCTTTAGCTAATGTAATACCGGCAGTTATAATTAAACTACTCTTACGTTTACTGCGTTTAAACCTTTAGGGCTGTTTTCTACGTCAAAACTAACCTTGTCGTTATCACGGATTTCGTCCTTAAGACCAGAAACGTGAACAAACAAATCTTTACCACCATCGTCTGGTGTAATAAATCCGAAACCTTTACTGTTGTTAAAAAACTTTACTTTTCCT
>CAIRZD010000415.1 GCA_903882965.1 uncultured Bacteroidota bacterium | reverse complement strand
TCTATGATGATATTATTGTTATTTCGATTAATGATTTGCTAATAATTTTATTTTGATTAAATTTGCTACGTTAGCATATTTTTAAGATCATCTTGATTTTGTTTTTTTGATGGTTTAAGCAGGCAAAAAATTGGAGAGTAGCTATTGTCAATTAGCTACTCATGTGTTATTGTTATCTCTGGTATTATAGATAGGTGTAGGTTAGGATATTTTGAAAGTTTATTAGTTCATTTATTTACTTTTTTGAAATTTGCATTATGAATAAAATTTATCTGCTGTTTGTTTGTTGTTTTATTAGCTTGGCTGCATCTGCCGTAGGAACTACTTATTATCCTATTAGTATTTCTGCTCCATACGCAGGATCGGGACAGACAATTTGCCAGAATGGTACAAATACAGCTACTGTAGTTACTTATTCTGTTTGCGGAACTAGTATACCCGCTGGTGGTACTTTGTCGGTAACTGCGCAATGGTATTTGAATGGAGTACCCGTTTACTTGGATCTTACTCCGCATAATATTACCGGCACTACTGGCACCATTTCTTTGGCAGCAGGTAAAATCATCTTTGGCACCTTTGGCTCATTTACGGGAGCCAAAGGTCTTTATTGTGCACTTAGCTGGGTCAGTTCGCCATCGCCATGTACAGGCCTCGATTCAGCGGCAGGTACCCCTACAAATATTACAGTTAACGAATCTCCTGTCGCTATATCAGGCGCTGCAAGCGTTTGTTCTGGAAATACAACCACTTTGAGTGATGCTGTTACCGGTGGTATATGGAGCAGCTCAAATACAGCTATTGGAAGTATTAATTTTAGTACGGGTTCAGTTTTAGGTGTTGCTGCCGGAACGGTTCATATCAGCTATACACTCGGTTCTGGTTGTTATGTGACCTCAATATTTACTGTAAATCAAACTCCCGCTGCTATTACAGGCTTGTTTAGTTTATGCGGTGGTAGCAATGGTAGTAGTGGTACTCTTACTACTTTACATGATGCTACTGCAGGTGGTACTTGGACTAGTAGCGTTGACACTGTTGCTACAATCGGATCTACAACAGGTAGTCTTACCGCATTACCTGATTCTGGTGTTGCCATTGGTGTTACAACAATAAGCTATACTATGCCTTCAGGTTGTATGACTGTAACTAATGTTACTGTCAATGAATCACCTAGCATTATCACAGGGCCTGGAACTGTTTGCTCAGGGTCAACTATAACTTTAATGGATAGTGTTTCGGGTTCCGGAGCCGTATGGACGAGTAGTAATTCGTCGGTAGCAAGTGTTAATTTCTCTACCGGGGTTGTAACAGGTACTGGTGCCTCAGGTGTTGCCCGGATTAGTTACACTCTTAATTCAGGCTGTTATTCTTCCGTTTTAGTTACTGTAAATCCAAAACCTGCTGCGATATTAGGAATTGCGAGTGTTTGTGTTAATTCTCTTACTTCATTGAGCGACCCAACAATTGGAGGTACTTGGAGCACTAGTAATTCATCTGCCGAAGCTGGTACCGGTTCAGGTTTTGTATTGTCCGGAGTTACAGCAGGACTTGATACTATAATCTATGTCCTCAATACAGGTTGTTCTAATTCAAGAATACTGACTATTAATCCATTGCCTGCTAACATAAACGGAACTGATAGCGTATGTGCCGGATCAACAACAGCTCTTACTGACGTTGCCGCTGGAGGTACTTGGAGCAGCAGTATTATCTCAGTTGCAACCGTAAATGCATCTGGTGTTGTAACAGGCGTGGCATCCGGAGTTACTATTATAACTTATAAACTCAGTACCGGTTGTTATATTGACACAGCTATGAAAGTAAATGCATTACCTGCGGCAATATCTGGCCCCACAAGTGTTTGTGTAGGCTCTATTATTACGCTTAGTGATGCTGTTTCAGGAGGTGTTTGGAGTAGCAGCAATACTTTTGTTGCTTTCATTGGGTCAAATTCAGGTATTACGGGAGGTGAATCGTCCGGTACATCAATTATAAGCTATACACTTGCAACTGGCTGTGCAAAATCGATAACACTTACTGTAAACGCTACACCTGCAACCATTTCAGGATCACCAAGTGTATGCGTAGGTACAACAACAACATTATCAGATGTTACTATAGGAGGTGTATGGAGTAGTAGTACTACTTCAGTAGCTACTATTTCGCCGTCAGGGGTTGTTTCGGGTTTGTCAGCTGGTACTACTACAATTAGTTATAAAGTAAGCTCAGGTTGTACTACAGAATTTGTTGTCACAGTAAATTCAAATCCATCTCCTATTTCCGGTATTGCTCACGTATGCCTTGGGGCAACAACCGCGTTGAGCGATCTTTCTACAGGTGGCACGTGGACCAGTAGTAATCCTGCAATAGGATCTGTAGATGTATTTGGAAATGTAACAGGGGTTGTAGCGGGCACTGTTATGATCAGTTACACCATTGCTACGGGGTGTTTAGCTATTACACCGGTAACTATTAATCCACTGCCTGTGGCAATTTCAGGTGCAAACAATATTTGTGCCGGGTCAACTATGACATTGAGCGATGCTACTGCAGGCGGTACCTGGAGCAGCACTAATACCGGGCTTGCTACAGTATCTGCAGGTGGTATAGTAGTTGGTTTAATCCCAGGTTCAGACACAATTAATTACACAATAACTACAACAGGTTGTGTCGCCATACAACCTATAACTATCAATCCAATACCAGCTACGATATCAGGTAGCCCGGTTGTGTGTATCGGTTTAATTACTTCTTTAACGGATGCTACATCTGGCGGCATATGGAGTAGCAGCAACACATTAAAAGCTGCTGTCGACGGATCTGGTAACGTTACCGGTATCGCCGCAGGTACGGCGACAATTTCTTATGCATTATCTACAGGATGTTTAACTAAAACCAACGTAACAATAAATGCTTTGCCTGCATCAATCAGTGGGCTTAATACAGTTTGTGATAGTGCCACAATTACTTTAAGTGATGCTACGCTTGGAGGTGCATGGAGTACAAGTGACCCAACCATAGCTACTGTATCTGGTACAGGTGTTGTTACGGGAACCGGACCTGGTGTTGTTAATATTATTTACACACTTGGAACAGGTTGTATAACTACTACTCAGATTACTGTTAATTCATTGCCATCAGTGATCACCGGCACAGAAAGTGTTTGTGCAGGATTAACCTCCACATTAACAGATGGCGTTTCGGGTGGTATATGGAGCAGTAGCAATACCTCTGTTGCAACTATTGGTTTTAATACCGGCCTTGTTACGGCTATTGCAACAGGTACATCTAAAATTACATATACGCTCAGCACCGGTTGTAAAGAAATCACGATAGTAACAGTAATGCCATTACCCGCAGTAATATCTGGTCCCACAAATGTATGTATGGGTTCAATAATTACTTTGAGCGATGTCACATCAGGTGGAACCTGGGCGAGTACAGATATCACAATCGCAACTATAGGTGCTGGTACTGGTATCGTTACAGGGATATCAGCAGGTACTAGTATGATGACTTACACACTTTCTACAGGTTGTATACGTACGGTCAATGTTAATGTTAATCCATTGCCTGGGGGCATTACCGGTGCTTCAAGTGTTTGTATCGGTGCAACTACGGCATTAAGTGATCCTACACCGGGCGGTACATGGTCAAGTAATACAACCTCTGTTGCTACCGCAGCTATTTCTTCAGGTGTGATTACCGGGGTAACAGCAGGTACTGCAGTAATTACTTATTCTTTAAGTACTGGATGTGATACTACTGTTACCATGACCGTTAATCCGCTACCTGCAAATATCACTGGTCCAACCAGTGTTTGTCAGGGCCAAACAATTACATTAGGCGATGGTGCATTTGTTGGTACCTGGAGTAGTAGTAATACAACAGTAGGGACAATAGATATGACCTCCGGTATTTTGACTGGGGTTGCAGCAGGTACTACTACTGTTACCTTCGCACTTAATTCAACCGGTTGTTATAAAACTATTACAGTTACTGTCCACCAGTTGCCACCCTCTATTACCGGAAATACAGTCATGTGTGTTTCCACACCTTCCGGATTAGCTGACCTTACTACTGGAGGCACATGGTCCAGCAGCAATATCGGGGTTGCTATAATTAACACATCAGGGCTTGTAAATCCACAATCTACGGGTACTTCTACTATTACATATACACTACCTACCGGTTGCTATAATACTACAACTATTACGGTCAATCCCAATCCATCTGTTATTTCCGGTTCAGCAGCAGTATGCGTAGGTTCCACTACAACCTTGTCTGATGCCACACTTGGAGGTACATGGGTAAGCAGTAACTCTACGATTGCTACGGTAGTTGATACTACAGGTGTTGTTACAGGTATATTAGCTGGGCCTGTAACTATTAATTATGTATTAAGCACAGGTTGCACAGCTTCACTTTCTTTCTCAGTTAATCCTTTACCCGCGGCTATTACAGGTACTACTTATTTGTGTAGAGGCACTACAACAGTATTACATGACGTTACTCCGGGTGGCACATGGAGCAGCAGTGATATTTCAATTGCTACTACAGGTACTCCGGGAGCTGTTATAGGTGTTAATGCAGGTACTGCAATTATTTCATATATTCCTGCAACAGGTTGTATAGCTACTATTATCGTGACTGTTAATTCCGATCCTGGCCCGATAAATGGACGGCTTTATATTTGTACTGTTGATACAACAATGTTGACCGATACTGTTTCTGGCGGTCAATGGACTAGCAGTAATCCTTCTGTTGCGGCTGCCGGGGCGCTTTCGGGCATAGTTACAGGTATTGCTGCCGGTAGTGCTACTATTACTTATTCTCTGGGTACCGGTTGTTATACTACCAATCTCGTAACAGTATATACAACACCGGCGTCTATTACCGGGCCAGTTAATGTTTGCCAGGGCTTCAGTATTACTTTAAGTGATGCTACACCCGGAGGAATATGGTATAGCAGTGATACGTCAGTTGCTACTGCCGGATATGCTACCGGAATAATAGTAGGGGATACTTCTATAATAGGGCCAGATACGATCTCATACACAACAGGCGGGCATTGTAGTGCCTACAAAGTCATAAATGTTAATCCAACGCCATCACGGATCAGGGGTATTTCAGATGTTTGTACTGGGTACAGCAATGTATTATCTGATAATATTGCAGGCGGTACATGGACAAGTACTAATAACGCCATTGCTACTGTAGGGTTAAGTTCAGGGACAGTGACCGGAATTTCTGGCGGTATAGTTAATATATCTTACATACTTGGTACCGGTTGCTATACTTTCACTCCTGATACTGTTAATGTCACGCCAACCGTAATAATGGGTGCAACTAATGTTTGCCCGGGCCTTACCATTACTTTAAGTGATGGCACAGCAGGTGGTACATGGACAAGTAGCGCATCCTCTGTTGCCGTTGTTGGTATTGCATCCGGAGTTGTAACCGGGGTTAATGAAGGCTCTGCTGTTATCAGTTATATCGTCGGCACAGGTTGTGGAGTTGCTTCAGTTATAAATGTAAACCCCGCGCCTCCTACTATTACAGGGCCATTAAATATGTGTGCCGGTTTAACTTCTGCTTTGACCGATGCTGCAAGCGGTGGTATATGGATAAGCAGCAATACAGCTATTGCTCCAGTAGGGGATACTTCGGGTGTTGTGTCTGGTATTCAAACAGGTACTGCTAATATTACTTATGAATTATTATCTTCTGGTTGCATCACTGTCAGCACCGTTACCGTCAACCCTTTACCGGGTCCGATATTAGGTTTTCCAAATGTATGTACCGATGCTACAATAACATTATCTGACACTACTACTACCGTCTTGGGTTCATGGAGCAGTAGTAATACGCCGGTAGCAACAGTAGGTGCTCTTACAGGTATTGTTAGTGGTATTGACTCTGGCTACGCTACTATTACTTATACACTCTTAAGCGGTTGTTACTCTACTTATCTTATTAGGGTGAATCAGACTCCGAATGCCATCATGGGTTCAAACAGTGTATGCCCAGGGGTAATTACTTCGTTGTCAGATCCTACACCATTTGGTACCTGGAGCAGTAGCGACACTTCGGTTATCGCAGTAATTGATCTTTTTACGGGTAATGTTACAGGTATTGTTCCCGGCACAACAAATATAACCTATATGTTGGGTACCGGTTGTTATACCACACAGGAAATAACTGTAAACCCATTACCCGCTCCCATTATTGGATCATCAATTGTTTGTGTAGGAGCAACCATGTTTATGGGTGATTCAACATCTGGTGGTGTGTGGAGCAGTACTAATACAGCTATAGGTAGTGTTGATGTATCCGGCGATGTAACTGGTATAGCGCCTGGTAACTATACCATTGTTTATACCTTGGCTACTGGCTGTCTCGCAACACATTTTATTACGGTTAGTGCAGTTTCCTCACCTATTGTAGGAGACAGTATAGTCTGTGTTGGGTCTGTGGATTCATTAACTTCTACACCTCCGGGTGGCGCGTGGAGTTCACACAACGTTACAATTGCCAGTGTAGGAAGTGGCACGGGTTATGTTACAGGTGTTTCTGCTGGTATTGTATTGATCACTTATACTACGCTTGCAGGTTGTAGAACTCAGTTTAGTATTACCGTCAATCCTACACCTGATCACATTAATGGCATTGGGGACCTTTGCCCCGGATCAACAACAACCTTATTTGATTCAACAGGTGGAGGTGTATGGAGTAGCACAAATTCTTTAGTTGCAACAGTTAGCCCAAGTGGTTCAAGTGCTACGGTTTCGGCTATACTTGCCGGTAATACAACCACCATTTCTTACACCATAGCAGATGGCTGTGCCGCTACTTTAGTTTTTACAGTTAATCCGTTGCCTTACATAGGTTCTATTACAGGGAATACAGTATTCTGTATGACCACAACAACTGCATTGAGTGATTCGGTTGCAGGTGGCGTATGGAGCAGTGGTGACCCTGCTATTGCAACAATTGGTACTTCCGGAATTGCAACAGGGGTTGCTGTAGGTACCGCTACCATATCTTACAAAGTAGTGGAACAATGTGGTAGTGATTCAACTACAACTGTTGTTTCAGTACGGCCACTGCCTTATGCAGGCCCAATTCAGGGATCTCCGCAATTGTGTATCCATTCTAGCACTACCTTGATCGACTCTTCATTTGGTGGTGTATGGCAAAGCACAGATACTGCAATAGCTTCAGTAAATGCCGTTACCGGTGTCGTATATGGTGCAAATTCCGGCACCGCTACAATCAGTTATACTTACACTAATTCTTGCGGATCAGCTACTGCTACCACATTGGTAACGGTAAATGCAACATTTGGGTTTGCTCATATAGTTACAGGTCCTGATACACCAATGTGCTCACAAACATTCAACCAAAACTTTGGAGCATTATTACCTGAACCGTCTGGAATTGTTTACAACTGGAGTGTCTCATCAGGAGATAGTGTAGTTGCCGTTGGTGCTAATGGACAATATGCAATTATTAATTTCAATAATTCAGGCAGGGCTGTTGTAACATTATCTGCTGAAGTAATAAGTTCTGGTTGTTATATTGCTGATAGTGTTGTTTACAATGTATCTTCTAGCGTTTCTTCTAATCCCGGTGTGCAATATTATGTTAGCCAGTTTGTATGTACCGATAATACAGAAGATACCTATCAGTGGGGATATGATGATATCATTACTATGGATTCCAGTGCCATTACCGGAGAAACTAGCCAGACTTACTACAACCCCCATCCGGATACTTTAAACAAGAATTACTGGGTGATAACAACTAAAAATGGTTGTTTACAAAAATCATATTACCACTTCAACCTTACAAGCTCAATAACTAATGTAAACGAGAATAAAATTGATATTAATTTGTTCCCTAACCCTGCTGACGAAAAGGTCAACATTGAAGTAAAGGGTTTGAAAGTTTCTGATGTTGTTGAATTGAAGATGATCGATATTTATGGAAAAGATATCCAGGCAGGAAAACTTGTTAACGGAAAAGGTTCAATGCAAATTTCCGAATTGCCTTCCGGTTTATATTCCGTATTGATATTTAATAACGGTGTCAAAATTGGCTCCAAAGTATTCGTGAAAAATTAAGTTTTAATAATCATTAAATTGTAAATAAGGGTTCCGATTGAAAATCGGAACCCTTATTTTTTAGCTCTATTTCCCAAATATTTCCTAAAGTGCTACGTGCATCGTAACAGAAATCTAACTTTACTCAATGAAGCAGACATTTCAGGCAAAATATATTTATTTCCTATTCACTATTGTTTTTTCCATTCTGGGGCTCACTACAAATGCACAAACAGAACAATGGGATACTTATATGGCAAAGTTTGGCAACAAGCCGGGCTCTGTACTTGTTAATATGGGTTACAAAGAAGCTGCTCCGGATAACAAATACCCATTCCTGGTAATCACAGGCCCCAAAGCGCTTAATTGCAATAGCCAGGGCTTCCCTGATAAAGAAGAAATTGACAGGCTGGAGGAGATACTCGATGCCACTAATAACTTTATAACAGGGGTTACAGCAAAAGCGCTCGTAGGTACCCTTACTTATAACTGTGAACGGCTCAATTACTATTATGTAAAAGATACAACAGGAATAAGAAATGCGATAATGCGTTTGTACAATAGAAATTACAAAAATTACAATTATGCCATTAATATGAAAGCCGATAAGGAATGGAGCACTTATCTCACTTTCTTATACCCGGATGAAAAAACACTTATTTGGATGGATAACGACAAGCTGATTACCAAAATGCTTAACAATGGTGATGACCTCACGAAGCAAAGAGACATAAATTTTGATCTCTATTTTAAGACAGATTCAGGCAGAAATACTTTTGTTGGCTTTGTGGTTAGCAAAGGATATAAAACAGACACTTCAATCACATCTGCCAGCCATGATTATTTATACGAGCTGAAAATATCGAAATTCGGACCGGTAAAAATGGATGCTATCAACAGCATGACAGAGGAACTGAAAAATGAACTAAAAAAGTACAATTCATTCTATAATAGTTGGGAAGCGCCATTAGTATCCCCGCTAAAGAAGTAAAGCACATAATAGTAGCTATGACAAAAGATGAGCTGTTGAATAGAAAATTAACAACTCATACAGATCAGTTTCTTTATTTTCATACCTTGCTTACTCGTAGTTATCTGGACGAGACATTAAATTTATTTCCTCATGAACCGGAAGCAAATAAAATGGAAAGTGCGCTATTACTGGCAATACTTCCCGTTCACACTTAATACGGTATTATGCGGTCTGGCAGGGTGGAGCGCATATAAGGTACTCTATAAGCCCACCGCAAAAGGTGAAGACCCTTCACCCTTTCTGCCGTTTATTGTACTTATGGGCAAGATGGCTTTGTGGTTTATTGCAGGCCTTATTATGCTGTCTGTTTTAAGCACCTTTGTTACTTATTTTTATTATCTCTGGTTGAAAAGTAAAAAGGGCTACAAGTTACAAGTTGAATTTACAACCGATACAAAAAAAGGAAAGAAGAATAAGCTGTTTCTTAATGCCCGTCTGGAAGGTGTTGTCAGGCCTGTATTGGGTTTTGTAAAAGGACGGCTATTTTATGACGATAATATTTTCACTGACCGGTTTGGCCTGCTATCTAATAAGCAAAAGGAAAAAAGCCTCATGCGGGCCGCTATTACCGGTCGTAGCCGGATGAGCCTCCCGGATATTAAAGAATATGAACTTAAAGGGGGCTTTGTTTATTTTCAGGATATGCTGCATCTTTTTACCCTTGCATCAGCTCAGCCCATCGCGGGATACTTTTATCAGCCACCTGTTCTCACCAATGAAGAAGATGCAGAGGTGTTTCCTAAGAAGACAGAGACAATGGATGTGCGTATTGAACAGTTACGCCGTGTAGAAGGTGAACCACTGAATTATAAGGATTTTGAGAGCGGAGATGATGTGCGCCGTATCGTATGGAAAGTATACGCGCGTAGCAGGGAACTGGTAGTGCGTGTTCCCGAAATGTATGAGCCATATGCATCTCACCTGTACTTTTATGCATCTTTTCACGCATCTGTAAACGCCCGATGGATGAACGAAGGTTATCTGAAAGAAATGCTCAACTACTATAAAAATAATGTCTGGACTATATACGATACGCTTTCACGCAAAGAGTGGGAGATGCGCTATATCCCTGACCTCTCTTTTAATATACCCGAACAATTGCCTGAGAATGAGAAATGCGCCCGTATTATTAGTAACAGCTCATGGCACAAAGACATGTCATTACAACAATACTTTAATCCCAAAAGCGGCACGGTATTGTGTATATCATCGCTTACAGATCCTCAGGAGCTTTCTAATGTGCTGGATCGCTGTGATGCGGCTACTGTAGTGTATTTTGTAAAGTTGTCTAAAGCATTTAAGCACTTTGCACCGCTTGGCTGGGTCGCTCGCATCATTTTCCGGCCACCACAGGATAGGCTTTCAAAACTCCGTAGCCGCTGGACGTTCTCCTCTATTCGCCTGCAGGTAAGTAGAAGAGAAAAAGAAATAGAAGAGATACTTAAAAGAAGCCAGGTCATAAGTGCAGAACTTTGACAACTTGATGATTTCAGCAGCTATTAATTTCAGTCTTTCTTCACAAAATTTGCTTGTATATATAGCTTGTAATTGCTCCTGATCCATGCTTTTATTTCCAGGTCGCTTGCCAGCCGGGCAAATTCATATTCCATAGGATATTTGTTTATGAAGATGGCTATACTATCTACGTCATTTATGCCCGTTAATGAAGTAACCAATTCCGGATAATAACGGCTGTCTATAAATCTGTTTTGATCATCTGCCGCAAATTGTTTGCGGAAACGTTTTGGTTTTTTACTATTCCTTGTGATCTTATCTGCCAGCCAGCCAAAACACCCGGCACATCCTAACCCAACAAATTTAGGCTTAGGTACTAAAATTTTATTCAGCTCACGGTCGTAAAGTACATGTCTGGCCGTAGAATCTTGTTGGTACTTTGTCATGCCGGTTATTGTTGCTTCTTTTAGCAGATATTCTATTGGTTGCATCAATATCGTTTTATACTTGGTGCCCATCGTATAGGCCATAACTTCGGTTACAGGTTGATATGCTGTATGCCTGAAAAACAAGGTGTCACCAACTACCGCAGGTATCGTATAATGCCCATCACTATCTGAGAATACAACATTGCCTGATTGCTTGTTAACGATTGTTACGCCATTGATAGCGTTCTTACGTTCCATGTCTAGCACCATACCTTCCATTGCCTGGGCTACTGCCGTGTAATGAACAAATAATGAAATTATTATGGCTACACATTTATACATGAGGGATAAAGGTAGAATCCGGCACCATTCATACCATATCTGGAAATCGTTTTTGGGAATTAATTAACGCCAATAGCACATTATGATACCGGAAAAGAGTATTATAAATACAGCATACAAAGCTACTCTTCATATCTTTTTCCCATCGTATGATTCAATTCTTTGGCTGCGGGATAATAATCAATATCATATTTCCCTGATATAAAAACGTACTTCCTTGTTGTTTTATCAGGCTCATGCCTGTGAACACGAAATAAAGGGGTGAATTTGTCCGTGTAAATAACAAGGTCCTTGACATTTCTTACACTTGTATTTGCATCAGGATACCCATAGCGAACAATGAGATAATCAGTGTCTGATGAGTTAATAACAGGATCTTTTACCGGTATGCCATCCTGATTTAGTAGTACGTTTTTAAATTGTTTATTTTTTACAAGGTCTGCATTGGTATCTATATAATAATAAACTGGGCAATATGAAAAGTTGTCATTGAAATCAGCGATCATTTTCTTTCGGGCCTCCATTGCTTCACCAGCTACGTTTTCGGCTTCTTTATTCTTGCCTGATTTTTGTAAATAACGAAGCTTGTTTTGTTCCGAGTTGATCTGGATAATGATTGCCTTTATAGCTTGTGCCGATGCCGGTATGGTTGAGAGTAATAGCGTTAAAGCAACAAGAAGCGATTTCATTTTAAGGGTATTAGATAAATAAAGATAAGCAAATTTGACCGCAAGCAGACGAACATTAGCTTCCTATTCCAGGCTGGAAATGGTGTATAAAAAAGCCCCTGTTTTAAACAGGGGCTTTTTTATTTGAGGGAGAAGATGACTACTTGCTAACCATACTGCTGAATACCTTTTCATTTACTTTTACAGGGTATTCACGGCGCATTTTCTCATTCCATTGTTTTTCCAAATAATCCTGGTACTCTGCAACTACATAGCCACGAGCTTCGTCAAGGGTTTTTGTAGTATTAGAGGTAAATATTTCTTTAGCTACTACTACGGTATATGCACCTGTGGTAGATGGGATCACTTTCATTTTGTCTTTTTGGAGCTCTGCCTGTGTAGCATCCTTAAAACGGGAAAACTCATAGCGCCCGCGCTGTATGCTTACCCTGTCCGGGCTTGATTGTGTGTTTATAGCTTTTACCATTTGCTCATCAGTAATGTTACCGGCCTTAAGTATGATCATGCCGGTATCAAAGGCAGCCTTGTTTTTAAATTTATAAACGGCACCTTCAAAGCCGGGCTCCCATGTATACTTATCACTGTGTTTTTCGTAGAATGCTTTCAAACCGGCAGAATCTTTGGCCGCTTTGCTCCATACATTACGATCCATCAACTCAAACAACATAATGCCATCCCTGTATTCTTCCATCAGGTTTTTGAACTCCGGGTTTTCCTCTACTAATTTATGTTCTTCAAAATCGTTTACAACGTTATTTACATACATATTGTAGGCATCCTTTACAACCGCATTTTTGGGTCCGTTCAACTTGCCATGAGTAAGGTTTTCTGCAAATCTGACAAAATCGGCTTGCAGATAATTTTTACCGGCAAGGGTAAATACCGGTTTTGTCATACTCTTATAATCATCTGCTTTGAAGCTCTTTGCTGATTTTCCGGTATCGGGAATAGCTATCAGCTTATTGCTCACCTCTGCAATGTTTTCATTATATTCCTTAAAGCCGTTTTTCTCTTTGATCTTACTAAAGAAACGATCTCTTGCAGTTTGTGCGCGGGAGTCATTCTCTACCTTATGTTTTAAGGTAGGGTATAATGTGTCGTAAGGAGGGAGTGGATATTTGGCTATCAGTTTTATGATATGGAAACCGTAATCAGTTTTTATGGGTGCTGAAATATCTCCTGCATTTTTAAGCGCAAATGCTGCATTTTCAAATGCCGGCACCATATGGCCTACGCCAAATGGTTTCATTACGCCATCATCATTTACCGTATACTTGTCATCAGAATATTTTTTTACAAGATCTGAAAATGGTACGCCGTTTTTTAGCATAGTTTCTACACTATCCGCTCTCTTGCGCCCTGCTTCAACTCCTTCTTCTCCTTTTGATTTTGCTACCTGGATAAGTATCTGGGCTACTTTTATCTGGCCTCGGTCCTGGCGTTTGTCCAGTACTTTAATGATGTGGTAGCCAAATTGGGTATGGAAAGGTGCAGATATTTTCCCAACGGGAGTATTGAAAGCCGCATTTTCAAACGGGTAAACGGTTTGAAGTGCTGTGAAGTAACCTATATCGCCCCCATTATCTTTTGAACCTTTATCATCAGAAAATTGTCTTGCCAATGTTTCGAAATCAGCTTTCTTATTTTCTATGAGGTGGTATATACTATCAATTTTATGGTATGCCGCTGTAGTATCGCTGCCCGGGGTGCAGGCAATGAGGATATGCTCTACATGCACATTTTCCTTCATGCGGTCATATGCTTCATGGATCATTTTGTTGGTTACCTGCTCATCTGTGAGGTAATTTTTAGCCAGTTGCTTACGGTAGTTGTCCAGCTCATGGTCTATAGTTCCAATCGTATCTATCTTCTCCTTATCAGCTTCAGCTACTTTCATTCGGAAAAGAGCATAAAGATCCAGGTAGCTTTTTAATGCAGTATCCGCCATGTCTGGTTTTTTATTGATACTGTTCTTTTTATACACCCTTAAAAATTCTTCTTTAGATACAGAATTAGGGCCGTAAGTAAATAAAGTCTGTGCATACCCGCACATCATGCAGATACCTGAAGCAATAAAAGTTAATACCAGCTTGCGCATTGTGTGTGTTTTTATTATTAGGATTTTGTTTTTTTATCAGATTTATCTTTTGCTATTTTCTCTATCATGTCGAGCAGCCCGGCAATATTACTATGATCGAGCCGCTTGCCTTTTATTATTTTCTTTTCATTGAGCAAATATATGGTAGGCGTGCTATAAACATCATATTTCCCTCTCCAGTCGCCTGCGTGTTCCGGGTCCCACGTATTTGTCCACTCTTCCAGTTTGTTTTTTGTGATAAAATCGTTTATAGCTTTTTGATCGCCTTCTGTTGCCACCGTAAACATTTTTACCCCTTTGCTTTTTAATTCGGCGCGGTACAATGAATCAAGTTCTGGCAACTCTTTTTGGCAATGCCCGCAATTGGGTGAATAGAAAACGAGCAGGGTGTATTTTGCTTTTAAGTTCTGCAGGCTTTCTTCATTTTTTGTTACCACATTAGGCAGCTTAATTTCCGGGGTGAGGTTCCCTATTACATTCGGGGCAATTTTCATGGCCCGGTCAGTATATTTTGTTAGCTCCTCATTGCTGAGCCAATAGGCATCCCCCTTCATGTAGTAATTTTCTACGAGGTAGACAAAGGCTTCGTCCATACCCATTACTTTGCTGTTTTCTACATTGCGGGTAACCCAAAATAATGTGTATTTAAAAAGTTCTTTTGTGCCGCGGGTTTTTTTCAGGAGGCGGTCGCTTTCTTTTTCCACGCTGTCGGGCCAAGGGAATACGAGTTTATTCATATACTCTTCTAATTTAGAATCGTATAGTGGGGTATGTATAAGGCGGTCGTCCTGGAAATTGAAACCATCCCAAAAGTGCGCTTTATAATAGTTGTATGCAAAGTTTGAATCCCTGGTTACCCCGTCTTCGAGCAAGTGCGGGCCTTCAGGCACCTGGGGCACTTCGAGCGCGTTGAAGATAGTGGTTAATAGTGTTTTAGGGTATTTTTCAGAATAGCTGTGGCGGTAGTTTGTAAGCTCTTTTGAGGATGCGGCTGCTTTTTTATGTACGGCCAGAGTGTCATCTTTAGTTTTTGCCTGGCTTAATTCTTTTTGTAAATCCTGCTGTTGTGTACCGTAGCCCTTTAAAAAGGTTACATATTGCTGGAAGCGTTCGTTTTCGGGTGAGTTTTTAAAGGTGATTCCTTCCGGAAGATTTTTAAGATCGGCGGTGATGGTCATATCATCGCCCTTGTTGAGTAGAAATTCAAAGTAGGTATTGCGGTCAGACAATAGCATCATATAGATACCACCTACGAATTCAGAGTCATTGCTGTTAAATGATGCAACCCCGTTCTTATCAAAACGTGCAGAATCTCTTTTGTATATGGTAGGTAATGGCTTGCCGTAATAATTTACCAGGTACACGGTTGAATCCTTTACGTTGGGAATTTTCAGGTGAATATGGTAGCCATCGCGTGCAATGGACCTTTGAGCCATGCTAATAAACAGCAACATGGCTATTATTCTGATTTGGTTCATTTTTAGTTTAGATAAGTGCCAGTAGCAACGGGATATAAAATCTAATATCCGGGTTTGCCGGATATCAGGTTGCCAAAAATAAACTATAAAGTTGGTGTATCCAATCCCTTCAAAGGGTAAATTTTGTTAAACTCTTAAAACCGTTTAAGTGGCCTTATTAATAAATATTATTTAAGATTAATGTATTTTAAAAATGGGTTAGTATTGCGAAAAAATAAAATGTCTCAAGATGTCTCAAAATGTCCGTATTTATGCTTGGGAGTGATATTTATTTATGTTGATATTTTAATGTGTGTTATTGGCAATAAATAAGCTTCGGGTTTATCTTTTTGAAAATTAAGAGTTGATCTGGTGTTGATATTTTTTGTGGCGGTGAGCGATATGGGCTGGTGGCCGGTTTGGGGTGCTTATAAATATTTTACTGTTGATTTTTTTTTGAATTTTGCGGTAGAGCCCATTTTTGCCAGGTGCGCATTGGCAGTTGCCACGAACGAGTGTTTTTCCATTAATTTCAAAGAACTGCTACAGGGTAGTGGTTTATAAGCGGGTTTATCTGCGGCATGTAAATTTCTGATTGATATCCGGAATACTTTGGAAAGTGTATACACTTTTTTAGCTGAGCTTACCGCTGCTTCATAACTAATGAGAAGAATGGAGATCCGTGGCTTGACCTAAGCGATAAATGTCTTGGTGAGCCCGCCGAACCCTGACATACACAGCCCTGTTCTATGTTTGATCAATCTACTGAATCTACTAATTCACATCTTCCAGATTAGTGGTTAACTACTATTGCCGCCCCATGTGTTTATACAGACATTTGTGTTGTCGGTCACACTTCAAAATAATGATTTATGGAAACGTTTTTCAGACCTCCGGTTTTCTTTATAGTTACGGTATTATCGTTTTGCACCCTCGTGGCCAGTGGACAAGGGATGGCAATAAACACAACCGGCGCATCTGCAAATGCCTCCGCCATATTGGATGTGTCGTCCACCACGCAGGGGGTGCTGGTGCCGCGCATGCTGGCTGCACAACGTATGGCTATAGCATCGCCCGCCAACGGCCTCACCGTGTACCAGACCGATGCGCCTTCGGGGCTTTATTATTACAACAGTGGTGTATGGACTCCAGCCTCGCAGCATTTTATACCCATGGCGTCTATCTCGCAGGTGGACCTGACCACCACCACAACCGGTGCAACAGATTCCGTAGCAGTTGTGGGTTTGGGGGCAGGCACCAATCAACTAGTGAATATAAACGGCGGTAGCTACATAGACCCCAGCAATACCTTTCCCGCTGCGGATGTGACTGTGCCAATAAGCGGGACAGTGACCTCTTTTTTCTTTTCCTTCCGGGTCACTACGACAGAATTTCTGGTGTTGTCCGGAACTTATACCATGCAGGCACAACTTTATTATTATTCACCCCCGGCCTATAGCCTTATAGGCTCAGAAACATTCTACCCCGTAACAGGCGCTACGGTGAGCCTTAATTTAAACACAGCGTCGGGTGGTATATTGGTGGGTTCAGAAACCCTGCTCGGCAGCGTCACGGGCCTATCTTTTTCGCTAACTGCCGGGAGCAGGCTACTGATCCTGGTAGACTATAATGTAAGCACGTCGCCTTTTGAGTTACAAACGCTTAGCGGGTATGTGACGGGGAGCGTGGGGATGCAGTAAACGGAAAAGCCTGGTCTGGGTTGCAAATGCGGCAGTGGGGGCCGGTCAGTTGCCTAATGCTTTGGCAATTTGCTTGTGTGAAATACAGCGTTAATAATGACCAGATCGTTTTCTATTTCATAAATGATCAGGTAAGGAAACCCGTTCACTTTTGTTCGTCTCAGCCATTTATTAAGCATTCCATAGTGTTCTGGATTTTCAAGAAGTTTTTGATAACAAGTTTCCACTTCTTCAAGGAAGGAATAGCCAAGGCCTGTTTTTTGTTCTTCATACCAGGTAAATGCTTCACGCATATCCATTATCGCCTCGTATTGCAAGGTCAGTTTATAATCCATCCGGCTGGGTTTTCCCGGTAATTATATTTTTTGCATCATCCCATTTATAGGTTTTGCTTTCTCCGCTCAGTCGTTTTTTTCTGCGTTCTTCAAATAGCTGCATATCTGCATTGCTGAAAGCATATTCATTGCTATCGTCATATTCGTCATTATATTCTTTAGCTACTACATACATTATCTTCAATAGTTTCTCATCGCCCAAGTCAATGTATTGGTGCAGTTTTTGGCGCATGTTTGCAGCTTCCATAACACTTGTTTTTGTAAAGTTAGCTAATTATTGTTTGTAGCAATCAACGTCTATTGAGCCTTGATTGCCTCCGAGTCCCGCGAAGAGTGGAGACACGGAGGGGACGGAAATACTCCAAATATATGAGTAAATTGATAAATCATAAATGCAAGTGAAAAACAAATGTCAATAAATTTGACAAAATAACCTTACCTTAGCCTTGTGAAACACAAAGGCGACTATTTTAGTAACTCTACAGGCATAAAAACAGGCTCGTATGTCATGTTTCTGGACATGAACTGTTACTTTGCCAGTTGCGAGCAACAGCGGCATCCAGAGCTGCGTGGCAAGCCTTTGGGGGTGCTTACTTATGATAGTCCGAATGCGGCGGTGATAGCAGCATCGAAAGAAGCCAAGAAATTTGGAATTAAAAGTGGTATGCGGCTGGTTGAGTGCAAAATGCTGTGCCCGCAACTGATCACTACCGTTACACATCCCGGTTGGTACCGGCAGATACATGTGGATGTGATGAACATACTGCGCAGCTACTGCGATGATGTGATACCCAAGAGCATAGATGAGGCTGTGATAAACTTTAACAGCTACCGCCTGGTATATAATGACCTTACTGAACTGGCAAAACAGATAAAGGCGGATATAACCCGCAAATACGATTACCTGACCTGCTCTATAGGTATAGCACCCAACAGCTTCCTGGCGAAGGTGGGTACAGGGCTGCAAAAGGTCGATGGACTGGTGGTGATAACACCGGAGAATATAGATGCTTACCTGGCTAAGATGAAACTGACCGACCTGCCGGGCATAGCCAGCGCTAATGAGCGCCGCCTGCAAATGATAGGCATACGCAACCCGCTGGAGATGCGCCATGCATCGGTGGTGCTGCTGCGCAAGGCTTTTGGCGGGGTGGTGGGCAACTACTGGCACAGCAGGCTAAACTTTGGCGAGGTGGATATGTATAGCAAGGCGGAGAACCGCACCATGAGCGCCACACGCACGCTGAGCCGCCAGCAGAGCCAGAACCGGCAGGTGCTGGAGTCCATGCTTATATCGCTGTGCACAAGGCTGGAGCAGCGTATGGTAAAGGGTGAGCTGTTTTGCAAAGAAATGTTTTTTGCTATCCGGTACAAAGACGGCACGAGCTGGGATACCGCAATAAAGCTGGCAGAGCCGCTACAGGATGCGATGGAAATGATCAGCTATATAAAAGAGCGCATCCATGATTTTGAGCGAACGCGCAAACTGGATACCATATTTACGCCGCTTACCACCAACATTACGGTGGGTATATCTTCTTTTATGAATGGTAAGGTGATGCAATACAGCCTGTTTGACAACCGTATAAAAAAAGATACCGTGCGCAAGGTGATGTACCAGATAAAAGATCATTTTGACCAAAAGAATATAGTAAGAAAGGGTTGCGAACTTTTTGTGCCCAATGTGATGAAAGATGCCATAGGCTTTGGATCGGTAAAGGATATGCTGATGAAGGAGGGTGAAGTGAAAAACAAATTTATGCTGGAAGAAGATGCGATACCGGGCCAGCCTAAGAAGATAATATTTAAGCGCAAAGCTGAGCCTGTGCAGCCAAAGGAGGAAGATGTGTATTATGATGTGACCCCTCCCGACCTCCCCGAAGGGGAGGAGGTGATACGGGATGTGTGGTGATAAAATTGCTACAAAGGAGTGGTGATCGGAAATTTGGATTAAGAATATTGAAAAACTTTAGACTTTCTACTAACGACTTTAGACTAAGAAAAAAATGATCAACCAGGTAGCAAATGACCGTTTTGAGAAGGGCAGGGGAGCGCAGTACAACCCGAAGAATAAATTTCTGAAGGGGGAGTATGTGCAGGAGCATGTGGAGGGTATAGATGACTGGGAACAGGAAAAACGGGAAACCGAATATATACTAGACGACAGCAAAACACTGGTGAATACGGTGACGAGCCCGGATGTAGGCATGATGTATTCTGCCAATCCTTACCAGGGTTGTGAGCATGGCTGTATCTATTGCTATGCGCGTAACAGCCATGAGTATTGGGGGTATAGCGCAGGGGTGGATTTTGAGAGCCGTATAGTGGTAAAGAAAAACGCACCGGCGCTGCTGCGCAAGTATTTTGATAATAAGAACTGGGTGCCTGCCACCATATCGCTAAGTGGCAATACGGATTGCTACCAGCCGATAGAGCGGAAGATGCGTATTACCAGGCAACTGCTGGAGATATGCCTCGATTACCGCAACCCGGTAGGGATACTTACAAAGAACGCACTGGTGCTGCGGGATATGGATATAATACAGGAACTGGCCAAGATGAACCTGGTGCGGGTAATGACTTCCATCACATCGCTGGATGAGGATCTGCGCAGGGTAATGGAGCCGAGAACAGCATCTTACAAGAGCAGGCTGAAGGTAGTGGAGACGCTGAGCAAGGCAGGTGTGCCCACCGGCATAATGAACGCACCACTGATACCGGGACTAAATGATATGCATATGCATGATGTGCTGAAAGCTGCAAGTGAGGCGGGTGCAAAATGGGCAGGGTATACAGTGGTGCGGCTGAACGGAGCCATAGGCGGCATCTTCAAAGACTGGCTTTGGAAAACATTCCCCGACCGTGCCGAAAAAGTATGGCACCAGATAAGCGAATGCCACGAAGGGCATGTAAACGACAGCCGCTTTGGGAACCGAATTGTGGGCGATGGAAAATTTGCGGAGCTGATAAAAACACAATTCCAGATATACTGCAAGAAGTATCACCTGAATGAAAATCGTATGGAAATGAACACGAAAGATTTCAGGCGGCCTGTGGTGGGACAGGGTAGGTTGTTTTAACCCCCGGCCCCTAAAGGGGAGCGCTTTGAGATTAAGACATTTAGCTTAGAATAATAAGTAATTGTTTTTTTAGTGTTCATTTAATGACCTTTGTCATCCGGTATTATCAGTATTCCTTTTTACTTTTGGCATTATGCAGTTCCATCCACAATTAGCGTTTGAATCCCATGCCGCGCAAAATGCTTATCAATCTGAAGCGCTGAAAAAGTTATTGGAATATTTGCAGGGGCATTCGCCGTTTTATAAAAGGTTGTTTGCCCAGCATCATATCAATATACACAATATCAGGTCGCTGGATGACCTGCGCTTTCTGCCCACTACTTCCAAGAGTGATGTGCAGGAGCATAACTGGGATTTTCTTTGTGTACCGGACCGGCAGATAAAAGAATACATGGCTACATCGGGTACGATGGGAAAACCTGTGGAGATAGCCCTTACGGAGCGTGACCTGCAGCGCCTTGCTTATAATGAGCATCAGTCGTTCGTTTGTGCTGATGGAAAGCAGGAGGATATTTACCAGCTTATGCTTACCCTTGACCGGCAGTTTATGGCAGGGATGGCCTACTACATGGGTATACGGCAGTTAGGTGCTACGCTGATCCGTACCGGGCCGGGGCTGCCATCTATGCAGTGGGATACGATACAACGTTTGCAACCTACCAGCCTGGTTGCTGTGCCTTCCTTCCTGTTGAAGCTCATAGAATGGGCGCAGGAACATAAGGTAGATCTAGGGTATACACCGGTGCAGAAAGTCATTTGCATAGGCGAGAGCCTGCGTGGCAGTGACTTTGAACTAAATGCGCTGGGGCAGAAGATATATAATGATTGGCCGGTGAAACTTTATAGTACTTATGCATCGACCGAGATGCAGACGGCTTTTACTGAATGTGGAGCCGGTATGGGCGGGCACCACCAGCCGGACCTGATCATCCTGGAGATACTGAATGAGCATGGCGATTCGCTCAAAGCGGGTGAATATGGAGAGGTGACGATCACCACCCTGGGTGTGGAAGGGATGCCTTTGCTGCGTTACCGTACGGGTGATATTTGCACCTTCTATGATTCGCCTTGTAGTTGCGGACGGAATACCCGTAGACTTAGCCCTGTACTGGGCCGCACACAGCAAATGATAAAGTATAAAGGCACCACGATATATCCGCCTGCAGTTTTTGATATACTCAATAACATTCCTTTTATAAAGGAATATGTGGTAGAGGTATTTACCAATGAATTACTGCTTGATGAGATACGGTTACATATAAATGCTTCTGTACCTACAGATGATTGTGAAATGCAGCTTAGGCCCATATTGCAATCGAGGTTGCGTGTGATGCCATTGCTGCAATTTCATTCGGCGGATACGATCCAGAAAATGCAGTTTCCGGCAAGCAGCAGAAAGCAGGTGAAATTTATTGATAACAGGGCTAACAGGTTGATGGACTAAGCGGTTGCCAGTTGGCTGTGGATATGGTGCTGATAACCTGAAAGTAGGTGGTTAGCTATTTTTTTTATATTTTCACCGCCAAGCTTAAAACTATGCATCAATTAATAGAATTATTACATAACCTTACTAATGCCGACTGGATAAATGCCCATTATGGCTTATATCTTGTGATGTTTATAATTTTTGCGGAGACAGGTTTGTTTGTCGGCTTTTTTCTGCCTGGCGATTCCTTATTATTTGTAAGTGGCATGATCATATCACGGCTTCATTCTCCTTTCGACGTTCCGATCCTAAACCTGGTGTACTGGATATTGATCATATCTGTTGCGGGCATACTGGGAAATGTAGTAGGGTATTGGTTTGGTAATAAATCAGGGCATATGCTTATGAAGCGGCCGGATTCATTGCTCTTTAAGAAAAAATACCTGATTCAGGCTCATGATTTTTATGAGAAGAAAGGTGGTGTGGCGATACTGCTTGCCCGCTTCCTGCCTATTGTGCGCACATTTGCACCTATAGTTGGCGGCATGGTGGATATGAACTATAAAAAATTCATCAGCTACAACATCCTTGGGTGCTTTGCCTGGGTGATCAGCATGACCACTATTGGGTTTATACTGGGTGAAAATGAGTGGGTTAAAAATAACCTTGATAAGATAGTTATCATCATTATCCTTGTTACTACCGGCCCGGTACTCTTCAAGATGTTTTTTGGTAAGAAGCCTGCCACTAATGGCAATGGTTAGTTTTAATACAAGGGTATGAAGCAAAATCAAAACGTAGGCATATTTAGTATACCTGTAATGGTAGCTGCCCTTGGCTACTTTGTAGATATTTATGACCTGCTGCTTTTTTCTTTTATTCGGATCAGTAGCCTCAAAAGTTTCGGATTAACACAAGACCAGTCTGCCAGTGTGGGGCTGCATATCATCTCTTACCAGATGACTGGCTTATTATTGGGTGGGATCCTTTGGGGTGTTATGGGCGATAAAAAAGGCAGGTTGAGTGTTCTATTCGGATCAATCATTATTTATTCTGTTGCTAATATTGCTAATGGAATGGTGCATACTACTACCCAATATGCCCTATGCCGTTTTATAGCCGGTATAGGACTTGCAGGGGAGTTGGGTGCGGGCGTTACATTGGTATGTGAGCTGATCGATAAGGAGAAAAGAGGGTATGCCACTTCATTTATAGCGGGTGTAGGGCTCACGGGCGCTATCCTTGCGTATTTCATTACACGTGCGTTTGACTGGCGGATATGTTATTATATTGGCGGTGGCCTGGGAATATTATTGCTGTTGCTTCGTGTCAGTGTATTCGAATCAGGGTTGTTTGCTCATGAGAAAAAGGAAGAGGTGCAGCATGGTAATTTTTTAATGTTCTTTAATAACCGGGACCGGTTTAAGAGGTATATGTTGGGTTTGATGATAGGCCTGCCTACATGGTACATTTTGGGTATCCTCATCCAGTTGTCAGATAAATTTGGAAAACAATTCGGCATAAAGGACGATATATCACCCGGCAGGGTCATGGTGTTTATGTATATAGCCACATCTGTTGCTGATTTTTTATCGGGTATCCTAAGCCAGGTGTTTAAGAGCCGTAAAAAAGCACTCTACATATACTATGTCATAATGATCGTGGGTGTTATCCTGTACTTCACCCAGTATAATGGCACATCTACCGGTATGATCATTATTTGTATGATTATTGGTTTTGGCACTGGTTTCTGGGCGTTGTTTGTTACAATGGCCGCGGAGCAGTTTGGTACAAACCTGCGTGCCACGGCTACCACCACCACGCCCAATATGGTGCGCGGGTCACTTGTGCTTGTTGCCTTTTTGTTCGAGTATTTACAGAAGCATACCAGTTTTATTGCTTCCGGTGCTATCGTAGGTGTTATTGTTCTGTCTTTAGGGACAATAGCTTTATTATTCACAAAAGAGACATATGGCAAGGATCTGGATTTTCATGAACGCTGATATGCCTGAGCTCAAAAAATAAAATTATCGTTTTCATAATAAGATTTATGCAGCAAAATAAGACAATTGGTTTATTGAGTTTGCCCGTTTTGGTAGCAGCTCTCGGCTATTTTGTGGATATATATGACCTGTTGTTATTTGGTATGATAAGAAATAACAGTTTACTGAGTCTGGGCTTGCTGGGTGATGATGCGATAAAAACAGGTTTAAAAATAATGAGTATCCAGATGTATGGCATGCTGATCGGCGGTATCATTTGGGGGATAATGGGGGATAAGAAGGGGAGATTGAGTGTGTTGTTTGGCTCAATAATTATGTATTCGCTGGCGAATATTGCCAATGGTTTTGTGCACAATGTGTTGCAGTATGAGATTTGCCGGTTCATAGCGGGAATAGGGTTGGCAGGAGAGTTAGGTGCAGGTATAACGCTTGTGAGCGAGCTGATCTCTAAGGAGAAAAGAGGTATTGCCACATCTATTGTAGCAGGGGTAGGGCTTACGGGCGCTGTTGTTGCGTATTTTATTTCACAAAGTTTTGATTGGAGAATTTGTTTTTACATAGGTGGCGGTTTAGGGTTGCTGCTGTTGTTATTGCGGGTAAGTGTTTTTGAATCCGGGATGTATGAGAGCTTAAAGAATAAAGAGATAAGAAAAGGGAACATCTTTATGTTTTTTACAAACGGGGCCAGGTTTAAAAAATATTTACTTGCCATACTTATTGGTTTGCCTACCTGGTATGTGATCGGTCTGTTGATACAGGTTTCAGATAAATTCGGTAAAGAATTCGGGATCAAAGAAAAGATAGTAGCTGGTAAGGCTGTTATGTATGCATATGTAGCTATTTCTATTGCGGATCTTTTAATAGGCCTGGTAAGCCAGGTATTAAAAAGCCGTAAGAAGGCACTATACATTTTTTATGCTATAACAATTGTTGGTATCGTTTTGTATTTCAACCAATACAATGGTACTTCAACCGGTATGTATGCGATATGTGCCTTAATGGGTTTTGGAACCGGCTTTTGGGCATTATTTGTTACGATGGCTGCAGAACATTTTGGTACAAACCTCCGTGCTACCGCGGCAACTACTGTGCCCAATATGGTGCGCGGTTCGTTGCCGCTCATTCTTTTGCTTTTCGGGTATTTACAGACGGGGATGAACTATAGCTTTATTACCTCAGCAGCAATAACAGGTGCTGTTGTAATGATAATAAGCACTACCGCTGTTTTTATGACAGAAGAGACCTTTGGCAAAGACCTGGATTTCATTGAGCAATAACCACGCTACTGATTGGCGATGAATGTATGAGCAGTTATTCTGCGCGTTATTTCATCAAGCCTGCCGGTTGCTTCCTGTATATTTTCAAATATTTCTTTATTGCCGGGATCTGCAAGGTTTTCTAAATTAAAAAGCTGGATGAGGCCGAGGATATTTGCAACGGGGCCCCTGACTTCATGAGATTGTATCCATGCTATTTCGCGGAGTCGTTTGTTTTGCTGCTCTATCATATCCATATGGTTACGTTGTTCTGTAACATCAACAAAATAGACGGTGAGGCCTTCTTTAGTGGGGTATGCATTTACAGATACCCAAATACCAAGCATCTGGTATTTTTCTTCAAAATGAACGCTTACTTTTTCTTTTTTTGCACGTTTGTATTCTGAATAAAACTTCAGTTGTTTTGCTTCGGGGAAAATATCCCAAATCGATTTTCCAATGAGTTCTTCTCTTGAGTGTTTCAGTGTTCTTTCGGTTTCCTTATTTGCATAGGTAAATTTCCAGTCGTTGTTGAGCGTGTAAAATCCGTCTGTAATGCTTTGCAGGATATTTTCAGTTTCTTTTGTTTTTTCTACCAGCGCATTTTCAGCAGCTACTTTTTTATCAATGTTTATAGCTGAATTTACCCAGGCATTTCGGCCTTCAAACCAGGTATTGTGCGCATAGATATGTACAAAAAAGACCCCTCCGTTTTTTCTTATATGCCGCCATTGACCGAGGTCGAGGTATAGCTCATTCTTTTTATTAATTGCTTTTCTGAAAGCTGCAACGTCTTTCTGGGGCCTTATGTCATCAATGGTGAGTTCTAAAAATTCTTCCCTGGTATATCCATATTGGTCAAGTGCGGCGGTGTTTATACTTAGGAATTTGTATGTTTCGTTGTCGAAGATATACATGGGCACCGGGCTCTCGTTGAAAATGCGGGTATAATCGTTTGCTATTTTCTTTCGTTCTATTGCATATTGGATAGCCTTAGCCAGCGTTTTCTGATCAAAATCGCCTTTCATTAAATAGTCCTGTGCGCCATTTTGTATTGTTTTAATGGCAAAATCTATTTCATTAATACCAGTAAGCACTATAACAGGGATGTAGCCGAATTTTTCATGAACCTTAGAAAATGTATCTGCATAATCAGAATCCGGTAAAGAGAGATCCGTTATTACGATCTGGAAGTCATGCTCCTCAAGGGCCATTACTTCTTTCATAACAGAACATCTTACAATGTTTTCTTTACTGTATCCAATGGCTTTAAGTAGCTGGGAAATTTCCAGGAATGCAAAATCATCATCTTCTATCAATAATAATCTGTCCATATCTTTTACATTAGCCGCAATCAATGATTATGAAAGTATGCGGTTGTTACTTGGAGTTTTGGTTTTTGAAAAAAGTAATACAATGTATGGCGATAATTGTGCATTTCATAATTTTCATGTATAGTTTACTGATTAACATTTTTTTAAAGTAGCACAAACGCTCATGTGATCGCATTTATGATTAAGTGAAACTTAATGCGTTAATTAGGTATAATATATTTACATATGCTTTTGTGTAAAAAAATATGCCGATTGTTAATCTGCTATGAATATTTTTGCACGGAAATATAGAGTGGGTAGTAATGGATGAAAAGAATTTGTTTGCCGGGGAAAGCTCGGTAATGATAAGCGACATGTACCAAAGCTGGTTTTTAGACTATGCCAGCTATGTGATATTAGAACGTGCAGTACCGGCTGTAGAAGACGGGCTTAAGCCTGTGCAGCGGCGCATACTCCATGCCATGAAGGAAATGGATGATGGCCGCTTTAACAAGGTTGCTAATATAATAGGGCAGAGTATGCAGTATCACCCTCACGGCGATGCATCTATTGGTGATGCCATAGTAGGGATGGGGCAGAAAGACCTGATGATAGAAACGCAGGGAAACTGGGGCGATGCAAGAACCGGTGATAGCGCTGCCGCGGCCCGTTATATAGAAGCCCGCCTGTCTAAGTTTGCCCTTGAAGTAGCTTTTAATGCAAAGACCACCGAATGGCAGCTTAGCTACGATGGCCGTAAGAATGAGCCGGTGACATTGCCAATGAAGTTTCCGCTATTGCTTGCACAGGGCACTGAAGGTATAGCAGTGGGGCTTAGCACAAAAATACTACCCCATAATTTTTGCGAAATAATAGAGTGCGCTGTAAAACATTTGAAAGGAAGGAAATTTGAGATCTACCCTGATTTTTTAACCGGGGGAATGATAGATGTCAACAACTATAATGATGGCGCGCGTGGCGGTAAAGTAAGGGTGCGTGCACGAATAGAAGAAGTAGATAAAAAATCGATAGCCATTAAAGATGTGCCTTATGGTATCACTACCACACAACTGGTAGATAGCATACTGAAAGCAAACGATAGCGGTAAGATAAAGATAAAGAGCGTAACAGATAATACGGCTAAAGATGTAGAGTTGCTGATACAATTAGCTCCCGGTGTATCTACCAACCAAACCATAGATGCATTATATGCCTTTACGGATTGCGAGATTTCCATCTCACCGAATGCTTGTATCATCATCGCCGATAAGCCACACTTTGTAGGCGCAAGCGACCTGCTGAAGCATTCAGTAGACCTCACGAAAAATTTATTATTACGGGAACTGGAAATAAAGCTCGGGGAGCTTGATGAAGACTGGCACTACTCCTCGCTTGAGAAGATATTTATTGAGAAGCGTATATACCGTGATATTGAAGAGCAGACAACATGGGAAGGGGTATTGAAGGCAATTGACGATGGCTTAAAACCTTACAAAAAGAAACTGCGCAGGGTCGTAACGCAGGAAGATATAATAAGGCTTACGGAGATACGCATAAAGCGCATATCAAAGTATGATACGTTCAAGGCTGATGAGCATATAAGGGGTGTGGAAGCTGAAATAGCAGAGGTGAAGAACAACATAGCTAACCTGAATGACTATTCGATTAGGTATTACGAGAACCTCCTTAAAAAATATGGCAAAGGCAAGGAACGCAAAACCGAGATAAGGCCATTTGAGAATATCAATGCGAATACCGTGGCTATGGCCAATACCAAGCTGTATGTGAACTATAAAGAAGGGTTCATAGGCACCGGCTTGAAAAAAGACGAGTTTGCATTTGACTGCTCTGACATTGATAACATCATTGTATTTCGCAGGGATGGGAAAATGGTGGTGACAAAGGTTGCCGATAAGAGTTTTGTAGGGAAAGATATTATCCATATTGCGGTATTCCAGAAAAGTGATGAGCGCACTACGTACCATATGATGTATATGGATGGTAAGACCGGTATCACTTACGCAAAACGTTTTAATGTAACCGGTATAACCAGGGATAAAGAATATGACCTTACCAAGGGCAACCCCGCGAGCAAGGTGCAATATTTCTCAGTAAATCCTAATGGAGAAGCTGAGGTAGTAACGATAACCCTATCTCCGGGCAGCAAGGCGCGCACAAAAGTGCTCGACTATTACTTTGAAGAAATGGAAATAAAAAGCCGTGGTGCACAGGGCAACCAGGTGACCAAGTACCCGGTAAAGAGTGTGAAATTCAAGGAGAAGGGTAGGTCTACGCTTTCTGCGCCACAGATATGGTATGATGATAGTGTAGGCAGGCTGAATAAAGACGGGCATGGCATGCTTTTGGGGCGGTTTGATGAAAAAGACCGCATTATAGTATTTTATAAAGATGGGACTTATGAAGTGACTGATTATGATATCACAAACCGTTATGATGCCGATAATGTTTTAGTTATTGAAAAATTCCATCCGGAAAAAGTAATATCAGCGATCTATTTTGATGCAAAATCAAAGCAGTTCAATGCAAAGCGTTTTATTATAGAAAGCCAGACATTGAAGAGCCGGTATAGCTTTATAAAAGACGGCCCCGGCAATTACCTTGAACTGGTGACTACGCAACAAGAACCCGTGATCATAATCAGGAAAGGAAAGAAAAAGACCGAATGGAAGGAAGAAATGATGTCGCTGCATGAAACAATAGATATAACCGGGTGGAAAACAGTAGGTACGTTTATAGCTGCAGATGACCTGAAAGAAATATCGCTGATCCCTGAGCCAGGCGATGAACAAGCTGATAAAGATGGGCCAACGCTCTTTTAAATCATAATATTTTTTTATAAAAATTATTATCTTCACAAAGTAATAGTTTTGTAAGTAGTAACAGATACATGAAAAAGGTAGAATTAGAAATTGTGGCTTTGTCGCATAGTATAACCCAGACACACTCCTATGCAGTGGTTTTGGGTGAGGTGAACGGGCTTAGGCGCCTGCCAATTGTGATAGGTGGCTTTGAGGCGCAGGCTATAGCTGTAGCGCTGGAGCGCATGCAGCCCAGCCGGCCGCTTACTCATGACCTGTTTGCCAATTTCATGACCACCTTTGGTATTGAGCTAACCGAAGTGATCATTTATAAACTTGAAGAGGGGATATTTTTTGCCAAGTTGGTGTGCAATCATGATAATGAGAGCATAGAAATTGATTCCCGTACCTCTGATGCACTTGCCATGGCTGTAAGAGCAAGCTGTAAAATATATACCTACGAAAACATACTTGAAATTGCCGGCCTTTATCTTGACCAGCCGGAAGGTGCTGCAGATGCAGCTTCTGACTCAAAGACAGCCCAGATACCTGTGAGTAGTAATAAAACTGCCTCTGATGCAGAAATGAAGAACATGAATATGGAGGAACTGAACCAATTGCTGCAGAAAGTGCTGGAGCAGGAGGATTATGTACGAGCCATTCACATCCGCGATGAGATCAATAGCCGGAAGAAGAAATGATATTCTTTGAGGCCTTCTAAATCTTGCACTATTTACTCATTTTTGCAGTAAAATGACTTTTGGGTGATAATATTTATTTAACCCATGGTTATTGATACATTAATTTTCGTTATTTTTGGTTTCATCGCTTTTACACATTTAAATGAAATCAAAATGAAGAAGAGTTTACTCTTATCAGGAATAATGCTTGCAATAGCCAGTGTGCAGGTATCAGCCCAAACACAGGCTCCTGCTCCCACAATAAAATATAACAGGTGTGGCATGCAGGCATATCGTAATGAGTTAATAGCAGAAGACCCATCATGGGCTGCGAAATTTGAAGCACAAAGAAATTCCCTGCAGGCAGCCGCAGATTATTACATGCAGCAACAAAAATCAGGAGCGTTGGAAAGAACTACTTCCACTATCTCAGCAGTTCCTATTATTTTTCACATTGTTGTAGATTCGGCACAGTTTAATACGTTAGGGGGTACAGCAGGTATCATAGCGCGTTGTGATTCCCAGATCGCTGTGCTGAACCGCGATTTTAATATGCAAAATCCTGATTCGGGCTCTATACCATCCTCATGGAAACCTTTATACGGGAATGTAGGCGTT
>CAIRZD010000414.1 GCA_903882965.1 uncultured Bacteroidota bacterium | reverse complement strand
GGCAACGCCGTTAGGCGTTAAAGCTTTGTAGAAAAACACGTAGCCTACACATTACGCCCCGATTTATTGGGGCTACAATATGCGCTCACTCAATGGGGTGATTGTGATTGCTAACGTATTGATGAATACACCTCATAAAAAAAAGCCCCTGCATTGCTGCAAGGGCTTTTGTATTCAGATATGTTTATCTAATTAAGCAACCAATGTTTCGAGCACTTTATTCATTGCACGTACTGCATCTGCTGATTTGCTGAATGCTTCTTTCTCTTCGTCATTGAGCTTGTAGTCAATGATCTTTTCCCAGCCATTCTTGCCAACAACTACGGGTACTCCGAGGCAGATATCGTTTTGTCCGTATTCCCCTTCCAGGTATACGCAACATGGGAACACTTTTCTTTCGTTGCGGATGATGGACTCAACGAGTGCTGCTCCTGCGGCACCCGGTGCATACCATGCTGATGTACCAAGGTACTTGGTGAGTGTAGCACCGCCCACCATTGTATCAGCAGCAACCTGCTTCAGCTTTTCAGCACTGAGCATATTTGATACCGGGGTGCTGTTGATCGTAGCAAGACGGGTAAGCGGGATCATGGTAGTATCACCATGGCCACCGATAACTGTTGCGTGCAGATCATTCTGAGAGCAATTCAGTTCTTTTTGCAGGTAGCATTTAAAACGTGCGCTATCCAGGATGCCACCCATACCTATGATGCGGTGCTTTGGCAAACCGGTTGATTTTAATGCCAGGTAAGTCATTGTATCCATAGGGTTTGATATAACCACTATGATGGTATTTGGTGAGTATTTAAGCAGGTTCTTTGCCACTTCTTCTACGATGCGGGCATTGGTGCCTATGAGCTCTTCACGGGTCATACCGGGCTTGCGGGGAATACCTGATGTGATGACACAAACATCAGAGTTTGCAGTTTTTGAATAATCATTGGTTACGCCAATAACATTGGTATCAAAACCAAGCAATGAAGCTGTTTGTGTGATATCGAGCGCCTTGCCTTCTGCAAAACCTTCTTTGATATCCAGTAACACTAATTCTTCGGCCAATTCTTTGCGTGCTATATTGTCGGCACATGTTGCGCCCACTGCTCCTGCACCCACTACGGTAATTTTCATTTATATATGTTTTTGTAGGTTAAATAATTTAAAGACGGCGCAAATATAAGGGTAAAAGGTTAATTAGCTGATTGCAGATAACTGATTATTGCGGTGATTATGGTCATAATTTTTTATCATTTGTTTGGGTATAAAATAATCTGGTGTAGATATTATGTGGATATTAAAATGTTTTGTTGTTAATATAAAATAATGAGAATGTGTAAACCTCTCCCCCTCCCTCTCCGAAGGAGAGGGAGGGGTTACTTGTCCAGCCGCCTCTAACCTTGTGCTGCTTTTAGCTATAACGGCGGTGCAGTGATAAGGTAAGGATGAACGAACGCAATGGCTATGATCCGGAATAAAATGTACCATTTTTTTGTGGAAATTTTTATTTTATCTAATTTATTGATTATTAATATTTCAATGGTATAAAATGTCGCAAAAATATCACAGTTTGGGACCTCTCCACGCCTCTCCCCTTCGGCGGGCTTAGGAGAGGGAGGTGTTAACTGTCCGGCACGCGAATTGAGAGCGAAGAACACTAATACGGCGAAATTCAGGAGGAGTATTCTCATGAAAGTAAATTTATGAAGGGTGTTTGAATGACCTTAAATAGTGTATACACCTTTTTGAAGTAAAAATTGTGCTTGATGCCAAGCCCACAAAAAAGTGAGTGTCGATGGAAAAAAATGGAGTATTAGATATTACTTGTCCGGCGCGAGGGTTGTTCGTGAAGAATAACAGCAACGACGGAACGATACCAGAGATGATTGCCGGTTTGCAATAGAATGGCTTTTTTATATATTTGTCACACTCAGCGATTATGGAGAAAAGTTACCGCATGTTAGAGAACCTTAAAGGATTTACAAAAGAAGATGGAGATTCTACAGAATTAGCCTTCAGGAAATTGATGATCTTAATCATTGCATTGACATGTTGTCTTTGTGGGTTATGCTGGTCGGCACTTTACTTTGTCATATATGGTACCCAACTTACGACCTTCCTCCCATTATTATTTGTGATTATTGTAGGGTCGGCTATATTTATTTCACATTTCTTATGTAATTATAAGGTCCTTGTTTATGCACAGATCATATGTATCATGTGGGTTACAGCACTTATACAATGGAGTATTGGTGGTATTGACCAAAGTGGGTATGTTACTGCCTGGGCTCTGGTTGGGCCTATTGTTGCACTTATTTTTCTTTCGTTAAGGGAATCCATTATTTGGATGGCGATGTTCGTTCTTATAATAGTCATTTCGGCGGTATTTAAACCATCAATACACGACCATATACCTTACACTTCCGAACACGCCAAATCTTTGTTTTATATAATGAATATAGGAATAGCTTCTTCTGTGCTTTTTGCAGCTTCCGCCTGGTTCGCCGTTACCATCAAAAAAGAAAAAAGCATTACAGATAATTTACTGCTAAACATTCTTCCGGAAGAAGTAGCGGAAGAACTAAAAGCTAATGGGAAAGTGGAACCGAAGTACTTTGAAAATGTTACTGTTCTTTTTACCGACTTCAAAGATTTCACTAAAACTGTGGCGATACTTTCAGCAAAAGATATGGTTACTGAGATCAATCATTGTTTTAGCGCTTTTGATGAGATAGTATCAAGGTATCACATTGAAAAGATCAAAACCATTGGTGATGCTTATATGGCCGTAAGTGGTTTGCCTATGCCAGATGCGAAACATGCAAAAAATGTAGTAAACGCAGCAAAAGAGATAGCTGCATTCATGGTTGACAGATATGCAAAAATGGGGGATAAGACTTTCCAGATACGCATTGGGATAAACAGTGGGGGTATTGTAGCCGGTATCGTTGGCGTAAAGAAATTTGCCTATGATATATGGGGCGATACTGTAAACACAGCAGCTCGCCTAGAACAAAACAGCGAGGCCGGCAGGATAAACATCTCGCAGACCACTTACGACCTCGTAAAGGACAAGGTCAGTTGCACCGACCGTGGAGAAATAGAGGCAAAAGGTAAGGGGCAATTGAAGATGTATTATGTGACATAAACTATCCTGCCCGTCCAACAGTTTACTAACATAAATGGGGGGTAACTTGAACTCCACCATTGTTGGTGAAGAGCACCGACAATGGCGAAAAACGGTGTAAACGGCGGCGGAATTTGAACAGGTGACTATTTATGTGTTACCTGTCCTGCGCGAGGGTTGTTGGTGAAGAACACCAACAAAGGCGGTGGCGGTAATAAGCATACAAAGCCATTTAATTTATCATCAATGAAAGAAATCCCGCACCTTGGCTATCATCTGGTGATCATTGAGGTGTTGGGTATTTTCTACTGTAACTTGCTTTTCATGAAATTTTGCATCTTCCTTTAAGAAGTTATGGAATTGCTCCTGGGCTATGCCGGTACCAAAAAGCAATATATGATCGTATAGATGCAGATGCCCTGATAAGGCTTTGAAATAAGACCGCAGGTCGGCATGCTTGGCGTTATCAATGTGGAGTTCGCTATCAGATGTAAACGCTCCGGGCGCTTCTACTTTGTCTTTGACAGCATATTCACCGGATTCTTTAGTGATGATGATAGCTTTTTGATGGTCTACCCATACGCCTGCATTTTGTTTTTGATCGTGTTGTGTCATAATTAGAAAGGTATTAAAACCAATTAATGTGTATAAAAAAATCGAGCCATCAGGCTATCTTTTATTTATCACAAAATTACCGTTCTGAATATGGATGTAAAATGACTGAAGTCAGGAGAATGACTGATTAATAGCAGGGAACCTATACCCTGAATTGGGCTGTAAAGACATAAAGGGTGCCTGCTGCTGGGCATGACTGGAGCAAATATATAACACAGTAGAGAGAAACTTTCTATGCATATTTTAATATCTCTACTTCCGCACCATCAGCAATTGCTTTTTTAGTTTTTTTCTGAACTTCAATTGCAGCAACAGAATCAATATAAAAGTGTCCACAATTTTCACATACTTCTCCAGGCACATCCCTGATAATAACTAAATGCCCTTTAATTTCGAAAGTTAAGGTATCAATACCTTCGTGAGTAGTCCCATTTTTACAAATTACACAGTCCATTTACATTCATTTTTTTGTTTTAAAATCGGTTAGCCAAATATTTTCATCAGGCCAATACGCAGTAACAACAATACACCTATTATTAACAATATCCTCAGCTACAACTACATGCAGTGCTTTTTTCTTATCATCCCCTATCCAACCTAAAACAAGCTTACTTGGGTAGGGTTTGTCTTTGGGATATTGAAAGATAATCACGCCATTACGAACAACTTCTATTACATCCTCCGCATCAATTTCTCTAACAGTTAATTTTATCAGGCCATGAACACTAAATTTAATACTATCGCAAGGCATTACACAAATTTACGGTAATTGTTATATTCTATCAATTCAATTTATAATTACAACTTGAAACCTGATCAATTGCCTGCATTTGCAGGGATTGACTTTGGCCTTAATTTTTGGGCACTGATAATTTCGGTTGATTTTGGTCCGTGCTCGGCAACTATCTTATCGTGTGATTTTTCTGCTTTCACCAGGTCGTCATTCAATACTGAAATACGGCCTTGTTGCAAGTTAGTTGGCCGGCTCTCCTGTCCACATACGGCACCGTAAACTTCAGTAATATATTCACGCAGTTTCTTCTCATCGGCAAAAATTGATTTGTGTTTTGTAGCCAGTAGTGTACTTCTGAGTTCCTCGAGTTTATCATAATACTCTTTAAGCGCTTTTTTATCCTGCGCTTTTTTCACCTGTTCCATATACTCCTTCAGTTCTTTCTGCTCTGTATTGATCTTATCAACGAGGGTGTATAACTGCTCGTGCATGTGGTATAACTGCATAGCTGCATCATACTGCAGTTTACGGTCGTCTTCACTAAACAGTTTATTGCTGTTATCATGCACCATCTGGAGCTGGGTAGTATATTCTTTATCGCCTACAATGAGTTTTGCGGTATAAATGCCCGGTAATACCATGGGCGCAATGAACCCGCCAAAATCTGCTTTTGTGCCGCCGGTAGCGGTTTTGGGTGGTGTCCAGCGAAGGTTCCAATATACCTTATTGATCCCTTTGCGTTTAGAGCCGGGAATGGATTGTACGAGCTTGCCTGAGGCATCGTATATCTCCACCTTCACATCCTTGGTTGCACGGTCTTTGAGATAGTATTCTACCGGTTGTATATCATCCGGATTGCCACCCCACCAGCCACCACTAACAGGAGACCCACCGCCCCCATACATACCTGTAGTAACAGCTATGGGCTTATCAGTGAACAGGACAACATCTTTATCAACAATGTCTTTTGTGAGCGCACGGATAGGTGTAATGTCATTAATCACCATGATGCCCCTGCCATGGGTTGCGAGGACAAGGTCGTTGGTTTGCGGCTGTATCTGTATATCGCGTACCATGCAATAATCAGGTATGTGGTTCTTCATCCGGAACCATGATTCACCGCCATCTATAGATGCGAACAGGCCTCTCTCGGTGCCCAGGAAGAGCAGGTTTTTATTTATAAGGTCTTCTTTTATTTTATGTGCATACCCTGTAAAATCAGGGCTATTGAGCCGCACCCATGTTTTGCCACCATCGGTTGATTTAGCCAGGTAAGTGTTCATATCACCATACATGTGGTTATCGAAAGTGACATAAACGGTATTCTTATCAAAGCGGGAAGGCTCTATACTGCTTACCCATGTTTGAGCGGGGATGCCTGCTGCTTCGTAGTTTTTAGCAAGGTTGGTCCATGATTTGCCACCATCTGTTACCATTTGCAGGTTACCATCGTCAGTACCTACCCATATTGTATTTTCATCGAGCGGGGATTCAGCAACGGTGAAAATGGTGCAATGGTTTTCGGCAGATGTATTGTCTTCGCTAAGGCCACCGGACTCTTCCTGCTGCTGTTTCTTTTTATCATTGGTAGTAAGATCGGGTGATATCCTATTCCATGTGCGGCCCTGGTTAGTTGATTTGTAAAGGTACTGTGCTGCTGTGTATAAATTATGATGATTGGCTTGCCCGGTGACTATAGGTGTGTTCCAGTTCCAGCGCAGCTTTTCCTCATCTTTACCTGCCTGGGGAGTTATATCTACACCCTTAAAATTAGTGAGGTCTATACGGCCCATGTTGCCACCCTGTGCTTCGGCATAAGCAATGTTATTATCGGTAAGATCAGGTTGTACCCAAAAGCCATCGCCACCATACATATCCTGCCAGCTGGAGTTATTAACCCCACCCGGAGCAGAAGACGGAGCTACCCAGCTACCATTATCCTGCAAGCCGCCATACATGCGGTAAGGTGTATTATTATCGCAAGCCACATGATAAAACTGGCCTACAGGCAAGTTGTATACAAACATCCATGTAGCGCCACGATCGAGACTGATATAGACACCGCCATCTGTACCCAGATACATCTGGTTGGTATAGTTAGGATTTATCCACAGGGCATGGTGATCGCTGTGCACCCATCCGCCATCGTAAGATGCATCTGAGAAGGAATAGCCGCCATCATCAGAGTAAGAAAAACCAAAACCGGGACGATAAACCCGTTTGGGATCTTTGGGATCTATGACCAGGCAGCTAAAATAAAACGGGCGTGAAACCACATTCATGGTGGCGCTTTGTGACTTCCATGTTTCGCCGCCATCAGCTGATATGTAAAGACCTGTTTCCTTAGCTTCTACAATAGCGATCATATCTTTGGGTGAACTTGGAGCAAGGGTGAGTGCTATGCGGCCAAATGGTTTCTCCGGCAGGCCATTCTTAAGTTCCTTAAATGTTTTACCACCATCTATGCTTTTATACATGCCACTATTCATGCCACCTGAATTGAATGCATAAGGGAAGCGACGAAACTCCCACATGGTTACATATATGGTATTAGGATCGTTGGGGTCGACAGCTACATCTGCGCAACCGGTTTTTTCGTTTATGTAAAATATCTTTTTCCAGGTATCACCACCATCAGTTGATTTATAAAGGCCGCGGTGCTTACTATCTGACCAAAGTGGCCCCGGCGCAGCCGCATAAATGTTATTGGAGTTTTTGGGATCAATGATGATCTTGGCAATGTGCTCGGTGCTATCCAGGCCTACTTTTACCCAGTTATCACCGGCATCTGTGGATTTATATAAGCCATCACCAATGGATACTGTGTTGCGCATATTGCTCTCACCTGAACCAACAAATACGGTTGACGGATTAGATTGGTCGACGGCAATGGCGCCGATGCTCATACAGTATTTATCAAAGATCGGTTTGAATGATGCACCTGCATTGGTACTCTTCCATACTCCCCCACCCGCTGAACCTACATAAAGCGTTTTACTATCGGCATTGACACCAACGATAGCGGTGATCCTGCCGCTCATAGTGCCGGGGCCGAGCCAACGGGCTTCCATAGCGCCAAAGGTGTAAGAATTGATCTTAGTTTGCGCATTAGCAACACCTACGAACAACAGTACGTATAAAAAACAAAGATGCTTTTTCATATTTGCGGTTTAAAAATTTTATTGTCAATGACACCGTTTATTTCCACTTTTTTTATGGTAAGATTGTCGTTCGACATAGGGTAAATAATACCTTCGGGGAGCTGCTGATAATCACCATAGGTTGTTGTTTGCAACTGCTCTTTACCATTGGCTTTTATCTTATCAACAATGCGCACCAGGTAATAATTTGATGCATCAATATAAATTGTCTCTTCTTTGCCGGATGGCATGATCACTTTAAGTTTATGACACTCCGTACCTTCCACATCATCAGTGCCATAATAAAATACTTTGTAACCTTTGGCTTTATAATCAATGAGCGCACCTTGTATATCTAACCTGTCTTGTGCCAGTTTAACTGTTTCTGCGGGTATTGCTTCCGGCTTTTGCTGGTTGCGCGGGTTATAGCTCCATCCTTCTTTATCAGTAATGATCGAGTAACTTGTCATCCCACTGAATGTGGATTCGGTTCTATAGCCTTTGCCCTGCAGAATAGTAATAGTGACGGGTATTTCCGTGCCCCTTGCCATGCGTACACAAGTCTTTTTAATAGAGTTGATCTTTTTCCAGTTATCGGCGCCACCTATAGCAGTGAGATGTTTCTGTATTATTTCATCAACGGTCTGACCATTAGCGGTAGTAGCACCTGCTAACAAGGTTGTTATTAATAAAAGAGCAACGGCAGTATATCTCAATTGAAGTATTGGTTTTATTTTTTTTCTGCGGCTACCTCAGAAGGTTTGAAGATGCTTTCATCAACAGTTTTATTGATCTCAACACTCTTGATTGCTAGTGGGCCATTACCTGTTTCGATAGTCATAGGATATACAATGCCTTCAGGAAGTTTTTGGTAGTTACTATAGTTCATTGTTTGCTCTACTTCCTTACCATTGGCTTTCATTTTTTCAACTGAACGTATATGGTAGTAATTAGAAGCGTCTATATACATAGTCTCTTCCTTACCATTAGCGTAAGTGACTTTGAGTTTATGACATTCAGTGCCCTCTACTTCGTCCTTGCCAAGGTAGGTTACTTTATTGCCTTTTGCTTTATAATCAACCAGCGGCCCTTGCAGATCCAGCTGATCCTGGGATTCTTTTACCATTTCATCGGTTATTGCCTCCGGCTTTGTCTGGCCCTGGATCGGGAAAAACATCCAGCCACCTTTTGGTGTAATGATCTGGTAATTGTTCATACCGTTAATTGAAAATTCCATCCTCCAACCTTTTCCGGATACCGTAGTCATTGTAACCGGCAGTTCAGTACCTCCTGCATTAATACTTCCTGTTAATTTCATGGAAGTTATTTTCTTCCAGTTCTCCAGGCCACCGGTAGCAGCTATGTGTTTATTAATAATGTCATCCGCGGTCTGTGCTTTTGCGGTTATGAAACTCGCTAATAATACAGCGACTGCGAGAATAGACAATCTGAGGTTCTTCATGTTTTAAATATTTATATTGTATAATTTATTTGCAAGATATTAAAAACTTTTGATTTAAAAGGGGTATAAAAAGGGGATTTATGATAAGACGCCGTTATTTTCTTATTAGTTACATTTGTCAACGGAGACGTATTATATGAACAAAATACCCCTAATAACTATTGCTTTCTTAATCAGCGTTTCCCAGCTGTTTGCACAAGACAAAAAGGAAAAGAAGGATGAGAAAGTACCTGTATATAATTATAACACTGATGACCCCATGGATGCCTTTAACCGGCTGAATGCGAACAACGCAACTTATATATACGTACCGGAGTTTTATTCGCTGTTGCCACCCAAAATCATGGACACTACTTATAAATACGAATGTTATGATTCGCGCGATAGTATTATATGGCTTACTCAGATACACGACATCACTGAAGTCAGGTTTATCTCATTGTTTAAAAGCTACCCGGATAGTGCACATATGTACACTGATGTGTATGGCGTAAGGCAACCGCTGCCCGTGTCAAGTATCATTCGCAGGTATGACCGGGTTGGGGATGATAAATGGATGAGTATTGATTATAAAACTAATAAGTACACAACACTTAAAGAATCAAGAACTTATATTGTGCGGACTGATACTATATTAGTTACAGATCCTATGACTAACAAAGAACTGCCATTGATATATTGCTATTACAAAGTGGAACCAGTAAAATGAGGATCAAACCTGCCCCCATTCTTCTTTGACTGTTGCTAATGCTTCTTCATTGCCGGTAATTACAGCCAGTCTTTCCAATACCCTATCTACAAGCGCATCGGGACAGGAAGCGCCGGAAGTGACCATTATGCGTATAGGCAAATGGGCTGGAAAATAGAAACTACTTACTTTTTCGGAATGAGTGTGCAGATCGAAATGGCGTATCTCATCAGCAGAAATAAGGCAATACTCATCATTGATAAAATAGGTTGGTATTTTTTCCTCACAAAGCTCTACAAGATGAGAGGTATTAGAACTATTATACCCCCCTATGACAATAGCGATATCGGCTTGCAATTCGAGCATACCCTGCACGGCACTTTGATTGTCATTTGTGGCATAGCATAGTGTATCGCGGGTATCGGCAAAACGGTCGTTGGATTTATCCGGGGGTGTTTGGTAACGTGCGAGGATTATTTGTTTCAGATAATCTGCAATTGCCTGTGTTTCGCTGGCAAGCATGGTAGTCTGATTGACTACTCCTATCCGCTCCAGGTCTTTGACAGCATCAAATCCATCAGAAAATTGTCCTTTAAAATCTTCATAGAATTGTTCGGCAGGTAATGAACCTGCAATATATTTCCCAAGCTGCTGCGCCTGCGCCATATCCTTAACTACTATTGTAGGTGTATGCGCTTTACTGTGAGAAAAGGTAGCCCGTGTTTCTTCGTGTCCCGGCTTTCCATGCACTATAATTGTGTAACCGTCATCGCCTATTTTCCCGGCACGGTTCCATACTTTTTCAACAAAGGGGCATGTGGTTTCATAATGTGTGGGATCAATACCCTTCTCACGTAATTTACGCTCTAATTCCAAGGTGGTTCCAAATGCAGGAATGATTACAATATCATTGCCTGTTATATCATCCCAGTCCATGAGCATATTGCCTTTGGAATCCATAATGAACTTTATGCCCAATGCCTGCAGATCGGCATTGACGCCGGGATTATGTATCATTTCACTCAGGAGGAAAATGTTTTTACCCGTGTTTTCGGTAACGGCACGAAAAGCTATTTCAATGGCATTTTCCACCCCATAACAAAAACCGAAATGACGGGCAAGAATTACCTGTAAAGAACCCAACTCCAGTATTGTAGGAGTATAGTCTCTTTTCATTTTATCATCCGTTTTTCGCTTTTGCTTTATTGCATTGACGAGTGGGCTGTGATAATGTACGGGGACGTTAAATGACTTCATGAAGCTGCAAAATTAGTGATTAAAGAGTCATAGATATCAGATGTATATATTTTTAAACTCATTTTTCACTAAATGATGATTGTCATGTTTTTTATTGACTAACGTCATAAAAATACTATTTGCATGTATATACATTTGTGAAAACAATTCATGTATTTATTGCGAAGGGCATAAATAGGATTGTCTTACTTAAAATTTTTCATATACCTTTTGGTTTGAAAATAAGCGGGTATTACGTCTAATTATTTTTTAGTTTAAGAAAATTAATATTAATAACTATGGGAAAATTAACGAAAACCAGTACATTATTTGCGTTTGCAATTACTATATGCATTGTTGCTTTTGCACAGCAAAAGAAATTTGTTGCACCTGCAACCGCCGATGCAATGCAAAACCCTTTAAAAGGTAAAGAAACTGCAACAACTAACGGGAAGCTATCATACACAACATATTGTGTGCCCTGCCATGGAGACAAAGGAAAAGGAAACGGGGTAGCTGCCGCAGGGCTTTCTACACCGCCAGCCGACCACACATCGGCTAAGGTACAGGATCAAACAGATGGCGCAATATTCTGGAAAATATATACAGGCAATAGCCCTATGCCATCTTATAAAACACTGACCCAAACACAGATCTGGGAATTAGTGAATTATATACGTACACTATCAAAATCAAAAAAATAATTATTTGAATAAAAGTTTCTAATTTTTATATAAAAGATCGCAGCCCTGGTTTCAGCCCGGGCTGTTTTATTATACTAATATTCCATAACAGAGATGCTACAATTTTATTAAAAAATTAATTAAGGCGCTGTGAAAGTGATCATAATCATAAAAAATATGATCTTATATCACAAGCTTGCATTTGGCAATATTATTTCTTCATAATTGAATACCAGCATTTCAAATAGATCATTGATTATTATCAGTAAAGCAAATTGCTTATGAAATTCAGGGCGTATAAGTATTGTTTGAATTTTATTATCAGTACACTAATACTATTGATCAGCACCAATATTGCATTCTCTAAAAAACAAACCATAAAAATAGAGTTTTCAAATAAGACCTTTGATACGGCTGCTAACTTCTCTAATGCACGTTTTGATACCTGGGCATACTTTTCAGCAACGCATTTTGGCCCATGGGCTGATTTCTCAAGTGCCCATTTTTAGGGCCGGCAATATTTACCAGTTCGCATTTTGATTCGGTAGCAGATTTCAGTTATTCGCACTTTGATTCATGGGCATATTTTTATGAATCACGCTTTGATTCAAGAGCAAATTTCTCAAACGCCCATTTTGATTCGCTGGCCTATTTCAGTCATGCTCATTTTTATGTAACGGCAGATTTCTTCAGATCAATATTTGAATCATGGGCTGATTTTTCAAATGCCCGGTTTGATATTTTGGTAGACTTCTCTGATGCTAATTTTAAAGCACCGGCATATTTTTATGGAACGCACTTTAATATCATGGCTGATTTTTCGAACGCAGGTTTTGATACACTTGCAAATTTCAGGTATGCTAATTTTGATTCTGTAGTGGATTTCAGCCATGTGCACTTTTCATCACTTGTAGATTTCCGGAATGCTCATTTCAAACAAAAAGCGGTATTGCGGAATTTGTCTATTACCCCTAAAGTGCGTTTTGATTTTAATCATTCAGTATTGCCGGATACAATTGATCTTTCGAATAATCCAAGTTTATCCCTGGATATGCCATCAACTATCGATTTTACGTTGGCCGATTCACTTAATAATAAAAACAGAATAATTAAAAAGAATTTCTGGAGGGGGGTAAAATATTATGTCAGCATATATTTTTACCCGAACGATACCATGTATGAAACAAAAGGGAAACGCCTGATAAACTTATACAATACAGACATTACAAACATTAAGATAGACTATACACATTTCAAATTGTATTTTATAGACGTTGAAACACACGATACATTGAATAGAGTACTATCTGATGATGTAAAGAGTTCTATTTACGAGCAGCTTTTAAAAAATTTCAAGGACAGGGGGCAAATGGAAAGCTATGAGCGATTAGATATTGAATATATGTGGTTTAAAGGGCACAATAATACCTATATTACAGGTATAGAAGATTGGTGGTGGCGGTTTGGGTATGAAAAATGGCGAGTATTCATTCATACATTCTTAATCATTATAGTGTTTTCTGTTATTAATTTTTTCCTAATGCCCAAACTTAATGACAGAAACAATGGCGTATACCATATTGACCTAGTACCTGATTTCCTCGCATTTAAATTTTCTAAAAATACCCCATACAGGCTGATAAGAAGGTTTTGGTTTTCTATAATTTATACCTCGATAGTCTTTTTTCTTTTAACCTTTAAAATTGAAAAGATCAGATTTTCAAAACCTATCTCCTTATGGGTCATGTTCATTTACACGATCGGGCTTATCTGTATGGGTTTTATTGCAAATCTAATTTTACAGAAATAAGGGAAGATATGCTATTTGCAACATACCTTTTAGGAGTTATAAAAGTTAATGAACTAATTTTAAGAAAGAAAGTCAAACAATATTATATGCTTATAATGTATAAAATACTGTTTGATAAATATCTGTAGTGCAATTACCTTTATAATGGTATAGTGCCGTGTGAAGGAAATAATAAAAACTGTGTTTATGAAATTTGGCAAGAAATTCTTTATAACAATTGCTTTATTTAATCTGTGTATCGTAGCCGCGCTTGGTGTTTTATTAAGGACCAAAATGGTCTTTTCAATTGAATCTGTTGAATTCAGTAATGTGCTTGAAGCTCACTATCATTTTGCAATGAACGGCTGGGTGACACTAACAATAATGACATTAATGGTTTATGAATTATTACCAGAGTTCATTAACAATAAACCCAAATATAGATGGATGCTTTGGGGAGTGTTGATGAGCAGTTATGGTTTGGGAATATCATTTATCATAAACGGGTATAATATAGCAACAATGACATTTATTAGTATTTACATTGTCATTGCAATAGCTTTTGCCTGGATATTTTCGCGGGATCTTATCAAAACTAAACCTCCAAAACCAATACTGATACTTAGTATTTGTGCTATGGTTTCACTGGTACTCTCCTGCATAGGCCCGGAAACATTTTTAGGGTATGTGCTTGCTGCACATTCAATGAACGTACTTGTGTTTCGGGATACGGCTTATACGTATTTACATTTTCAATACAACGGATTTTTTCCGATGGCAATTTTTGCTTTATTTTTCAATTACCTCAACGGAAAAGGTATTTCATTGAATACACAACGCAATATGCGCAATATTGCAATAATGCTACCGGCTACCATTATCCCCACTTTATTTTTATCCTATCTCTGGCATTACCCAAACATATATGTGCGATCAATAGCAATTATAGGATGTATTGGCCTTTATATATACCTGTTTATGTTTTATAGGTTTCTTCAATCTACTTGGAGTATCTTAAAACAAATGAATTCTTATGCTAAGTTTTTGGGTATAATAGTGATCATAGCCGTGACTATAAAAATAATTCTTCAAACAGGAACAGCCATACCCTATGTAGGTATTATTGTATTCGGTAACAGGCCGATAATTATAGGGTATATCCATTTGGTAATGCTAGGGTTCATAACTTTATACCTTTTATCACATTTATTACGTAATGACCTTCTGGATGGCAATGATGCTTTTACCAGGGTAGCTATCCTGATCTTTTCATCAGGTGTTATTATTAACGAGGTTTTATTAATGCTACAGGGGCTTACCCAGATATTCATGAAGTTTTATCCAATATTCATGTGGCTACTTTGGGGCACAATGATATGGCTGGTATCTGGTGCAATACTGATCTTTATTTCAAGAATAAAACTAATTAACCAAGCTAAAGATTAAACGCAATAATGTAGTTTTATTGCACAGCCAGAGGAAGTTAAACAAAGAAAAAAGCAATCCTAATTAGGATTGCTTTGAAATAAAAGAAGAATAAAATATCTTAGTTTTTCCCGTCATTTTTGCGCATAAACTCTAATACAGCGCGGGCTTCCATATCCGAAAGATGTTGATTTGGCATCCTGACCATGCAAACAGAAAGCAGTTCTTTTGCATTAGGGTCTTTGTCGAGCATTTCATCTGTGTTTGTTACGAAATTAAGAATGTACTCCGGAGTCCTCCTGTCTGTAACACCTTTCCATCCCGGGCCAACTAATTTTTCTGATGTAAGTTTATGGCATGCAAGGCATTTTACATCATAAATGCCTTTCCCTTTATCAGCCATTTCTGCATTAACAGGGTGCGTGAGCTCAACATTCTTATAACTTCCCACACCCTGATCAGCTACAGGTGCAGCGGGTGAGGCTGCAGCAGGTGCAGGTGCCTTTTTGCTATCATCATTGCCTGATTGTGAATTACCACAACTATAAATAGCCATGCTAGCCAAAATAGATACAAGGATCAAATAAGTTTTTTTCATGAATTTATTTTTTTATGTGGTTTAATAATTTTTAGCCAATAAACATCATTATAATTACAACCGAAGTTTAACGCATCCAAAGGTAAGCAATATCTTCAATATAACATATTCATTAAATTTATAAAACCCATCAGAATAATGTATTTGTGCATTTTAATTTACTTTAACTAAAAAAAAAAATTATACACACAGCACATAATCCGAACTTTCACAAATGTACTGATACATATGGCCTATATCATGATAAATATCATCTTTTTTATTGACACTCATCATTAAATACACTTTTCCCATAAACATACGGAACTTTTTCAAAAAGGGCAAAATATCTTTGGGAAAGCCTGATTTTACTGGAACAAGGTTGAGTTTTTCCAGAAAATATCTTTTTGCAGGTCAGGCGGTTTAGGCTTTACCCTAAATACAATTGGCT
>CAIRZD010000413.1 GCA_903882965.1 uncultured Bacteroidota bacterium | reverse complement strand
TCCTCCTGTATCTTTTTGATCTCAGTTACATTTCTGAAAAAACCCTGTGTACCAACATACTTGCCATTTTCAAAAACAGGCACAATAGTGCCTTTCACATGTACCGTTTGGGCATTTTTGTCAAGTAAGGTTGCAGAGAAGTCAGTTATCTTTTCACCGGCGAGAAGTTTCTGCATACGCTCCGGGTGGCCTTCTTTTGTTGCTGTGGAAAAAACATCGGTGATCTTCAGATTCTTTAGGTCTGCATCGTCGTACAACAAATTCTTTTTCCATGCACTATTTACCCACAATATCTTCCCTTCAACCGAAACCGTATTGATCATTTCATCCGTTGCCTCCACTAAGGTTTGATATTTGTGCTTGTTCCCGTCTATAATAACTTCAGTATTTTTTCCTTCCATGTTGCCAGTGATATTCCAAAAATATTTTTTTGCTCTTAATTCTTCTATAATAGAACAGTACCAAGCTCTTGATTAGAGACATAACAATAAGTAAATAAGGCGATTCTATATTATCGTTTAAAGATAATTGATATTTTCTCAACTCCATATTTTATATGCTTGTATTTATATCCAATAAAATAACAAGTAAATAAACACAGTTTATGAAAAATAAGTAAGCACAGAAGGTTTGATATTTGGGTTCAATATTTACTTTGCCTTATACTTTCCACCCTCATAAGTAGATAAGAAGATGTGCTTGTTCTCATAATAGAGTGTATGGCCTGATCTATCCTGCGCGGCCTGTATATCAAACTGGTTGAAAGGTGCAGGTACGCTGTTCTCACCATACTTATCATTAAAGTGTGTGCCGTATTTTTTCAGCAGGCTGGCATACCAAAACATGGTCTCGTACCCTCTGAAAACCGACTCTGATATCTTACCGCTGTAATTCTGTTTGTACATGTGCTTTACATACTGCCCGGTAGTTGTGTTAGGGTCTATTGTAAAGGGAGTAGTAATATTTATAGTGAGATTGGGAAACACACCCTCTTTTCGCAGATCTGGGATACTGATCCATGATGGCATACCGTATATCTCAAAGTGTGTAGCCGGGTATTCGCGAGATAGCCTATGCAGTATACTATCAGCAAACTCAATGTCAATAACAGAAATGATCATCACATTTGGCTTATTGACATCTACAACCAAATCAAAATTTGCTCTTTTGGGCAAAGTGTTACAAGCTAGATATTTGAAATGAATATTATCAGCGGGTGCATCTGTTATTGCATTGTAAGCAGTATTCTCCATATCACCCTTGGTCTGGTATACGAGTGATACTTTCTGCTTCGGAAATTTCCTTGTTATATCATCAATGATCCATTCACAATGCGTTTTCAAAGATGGTTGCATCATTGTAAAATACAGGTTGTCATGCACACCACCATCTGATGCCGACATTGTAGAAATGAAATTGATTGAATTCTTTTTTGCAAAACCTGCCAGCATAGATATATCTGCGGGTTGCACTGCACCGATAATAAGGTCTGAAGAATCAAGTCCGCCCAAGGTGGTAAGCCTTTCCGGGGATTCTAGAAACGACGTAACATCATGCACATAAATATCAATATTGAACCCCTCTTTCTTTAAACTGTCCGCGGCTATATTGATACCTGCATAAAAAGCCACTCCCGGCAATGCCTTATCAGGTATCTTATCCTTAAAAGTTGCAGCGCCTTCTTTCACCAATTCATCAAGATATAATGGAGCAAGTACATCAACCCTGTAGCTGCTCTTCTTTGGTGTATGGCCTTTTTTATCCTTCTTTACAACAACTGCAACCGATTCCTTTTCGGGAGCGTTCTTCTTTACAGATACCTGTTTTACGTCTTTCTCCTTCGTTTGCTTCCCTTGCTTTTTCTTTGCTTTGCGTTCCTGTTTTTTCTTTTTCCGGTCCTGTTTTTCTTTCTTCTTTTTTTCTTTCTTATTTGTCTTCTCTTCTTTTACCGGCTCAGAGTTTGATTCATCTTTCTGGTCCTTATTCTCTTCATGCTTATGCTTGTGGGAATGTCTTTTAGATTTCTTTTTCCAGAATTGCGCATCCGCATTCCCGGCAACACTCGTCACCAGTAATGTAAGCATTAAAAAAAATACGAGTTTACGCTTCATCATATCAGGATGCTATTCCCACTCAATGGTTGCAGGTGGCTTTGAACTAATATCATATACAACACGGTTAATACCCCGAACCCTGTTAATAATATCATTTGATATTTTCCCAAGCAGATCATATGGCAGATGCGCCCAATCTGCGGTCATTCCATCAACCGATGTTACAGCACGCAGTGCACAGGTATATTCATAAGTACGCTCATCGCCCATCACACCTACACTCTGCACCGGCAGCAATATTGCGCCTGCCTGCCATACGTGTTTATACATACCGCTGTCCCGCAAATGCTGAATGTATATGGCATCTGCTTCTTGCAGCATTTTTACTTTCTCTTCAGATACCGCGCCAAGTATGCGTATCCCAAGGCCAGGCCCCGGGAACGGGTGCCGCCCAATAAATATCTCATCAATACCCAGCTCACGACCCACTTTACGCACCTCATCTTTAAACAATGCACGCAGTGGCTCAATGAGTGATAAATGCATGATCTCCGGTAACCCGCCCACATTGTGGTGCGATTTGATCGTTGCAGATGGTCCGTGCACAGACATAGATTCTATAACATCAGGATATATAGTACCCTGCCCTAAGAAGCTTACATCTTTCAACCTTACAGCCTCTTCATGAAATACATCAATGAATAAACGGCCTATTATTTTCCTTTTTGTTTCGGGGTCAGTAACACCGTCCAGCTCTTTATAAAAGCGGCTACGGGCATCAATACCTTTAGTATTTAATCCAAGGTGTTTATAGCCTTCCAGTACTTGCTCAAATTCACCCTTGCGCAGCAAACCATTGTCTACAAATATGCAGTACAGGTTTTCTCCAATTGCCTTATGTATAAGCGTGGCCGCAACTGTAGAATCTACACCGCCGCTCAGCGCCATCACCACTTTTTTATCCCCTGCCTGCTCCTTTATGCGTGCCACTGTTTCTTGTATGAATGCCGCAGGCGTCCAATCCTGGCTGCATCCGCACACATCAGTAATGAAATTCTTCAGCAATTGCCTGCCATCTGTGCTATGCGTAACTTCCGGATGAAACTGTATCGCATAAACAGGATGTTTCGCATAAGCCGCACTTGTTTTGAATGCAGCCACCGGAATACTATCCGTACGTGCTATAAGTGTAAATCCATCAGGCAAACGCTTGATCGTATCACTATGGCTCATCCATACCTGCGAACCCTGCGGTATACCAACAAAAAACGGATCATCTGAAATATCCTGTAGATGCGCACGCCCGTATTCACGGTGTGTAGATTTACCTACTTCCCCACCCGCTTGCTTTGCCAGCAACTGCGCACCATAACATACAGCCAGCACGGGTAAATGCTGTGCCATAGCTGCTATATCCGGCATTGGCGCATTAGGATCATTGACAGAGAAGGGGCTGCCGGAAAGAATGATACCCTTTAGTGAGCTATCATAATGCACCGCCTTTGTGCAAGGCTGTATTTCGCAATACACATTCAGTTCACGAATGTTGCGTGCTATCAATTGAGTGTACTGCGATCCAAAATCGAGTATGAGTATTTTATCGTTCATTCAGTGTGGTTACCTTATGCTTGTGCTGTAGGTGTGCCAAAGTTAAATGGCATTGCTGTTGTTTCCTGGTCTTTGATATTGCCGTATTGAGCTTCAAAACGTTTCACGTTATCTATCAGTGCCTTCATCAGTCGCTTTGCATGCTGTGGCGTCATTACTATACGTGATTTCACTTTAGCCTTGGGTACATTAGGCATCACATTCACAAAATCTATTACAAACTCAGCAAATGAGTGTGTGATTATTGCCAGGTTAGCATATTCGCCATCAGCCATTTCTTCAGTAAGTTCAATATTCAGTTGTTGTTGTTGGTCAGTAATTGGTTGATCTGCCATATAGATGTGTTTATTAGGCTGCGAATTTAGGCTAAATTGTTGATTAGCTCATTAGCCGATGTGGTGATTTGCTGGCGGTAATATTTATTTATAATAAATATTTTATGCGCAATACACATTATTACTAATCAAACCATATGCGCAGATCACATATTTACAAATCAGCTAATTAGCTAATCATCACATCAGCTAATCAATTATCTTTGCCCCAATGTCCCGTTTCATAACACTTATTCTCGCTATACTATTTGTTGCGTCATGCAGGCCCCCTGTATATCCCCCAAAACCGGCCGGTTATTTCAGGATAGATACACCTGTTGCTCATCAATACAGGCCATATAACCAAGCCGGGTTCCCCTATACCTTTGAATATCCGGCATATAGTATTATTCAAAAAGACACTATTTTCAGTAAACACGGCAAAGCAGATAACCCCTACTGGATAAATATTTATTTCCCCTCATTTAACGCAGTTATAAACATCACTTATAAAGAATTTTCAACCCACATTCAATTCGATTCCCTGGTTAGCGGAGCCTACGACCTGTCCTTTTTCCACCACGAAAAAGCCGACTATATAAAAGAAGAAGAATTTTCCAGCCCCTCAAGCTCAATTGTATTGTATACCATTGGCGGTAATTCCGCTTCACGTTACCAGTTTACCGCTACAGATTCCGTAAAACATTTCATACGCGGTGCACTATACTTTGATGTAACACCCAATGCCGACTCCCTGAAACCCGCCACCGATTTCCTCGAAAAAGACATTGAGCATATCCTTGCTACTATACAATGGAGGCAGGCATTTCAAATAAAAAGCGAAAAATGACCCGCTAATAAAATCAGTTTGTAAACCTGTGTAGATAATCTTACTTTTGCACCTCAATTACAGAAAATCTGTAATCTGGTCCCGTAGTTCAACGGATAGAATAGAAGTTTCCTAAACTTTAGATCCAGGTTCGATTCCCGGCGGGACCACTAACGCAAGCGTATCGCTTGCGTTTTTTGTTGGGCTGGAGGTTGGCATCGCCTCGACCATGAGACATTACTCGAAAGCGTAAGATTCCCGCTTTTATTTTGCGTGAAAACGTGCGTAAAATCTGCAATGTCCAGCGGGGCATTCCGGATTGGCACAGAGTATATTCAGGCCTACCTTTGCAACGACCATATGATACCGTCTAAACATCGTTACTTCCTACTCAACAAACCTTTCAATATGGTTTCGCAGTTCGTGAGTGTGGAAGATGTGCGGCTCCTGGGCGATCTCGATTATAATTTCCCTGCGGGCACACACGCCATAGGCAGGCTCGATAGCCTATCAGAAGGGCTGCTACTGCTCAGCACCAATAAGAAGGTGACCAGATTGCTGTTCCAGGGACGAGCATCGCACAAACGTACTTACCTGGTACGCGTAACAAAAGTATTAACACCGGAAAAGGCGCAGCAGTTGCGCGAAGGTGTTACCATCCGGGTCAGGGGCAAAGGTAATTACAAGACCCTACCTTGTGAGGTACACCTACTCGATGCTCCACCCGATGTGTTACCCGAACAGTTGGAACAGAACCCATACATTGCCAATTCATGGTTGCAGCTGTCACTCTATGAGGGTAAGTTTCACCAGATTCGCAATATGATGAGTGCGGTAAATCATCAATGCAGGCGGCTTATACGCATCTCGATAGAAGACATGGCACTTGGCGACCTTGCCCCCGGCTGTGTTCGGGAGGTAGAAGAAGAAAATTTCTTCAGGTTGCTGAAAATTGATGAATGGGATAAATAACAAAACCGCCCCGGTTGTTCCCGATGTTCCGAAGGGCATCGGGAACTGAAAATAAAATCCGTTCTCAGAACGGCATTCTCAATTCTAAAGCTGGGTAATTTCTCCATGCAAAGTCTCGCTTTTTTTGTTGCGCCTAAAAAAGCGCTTGGGCTAACAGGGTTACTTATAAATATAAATATTCCCTTCTTGCTGCTGTGTAAGTGATACGGTATTGCCGTTAAGTTGGTACGACCTTAAATAAGGCCCCTGGCAGGGAGATAGCTTGCCACCTTCGAAGCAATCTACATTCTGGTTGAAGCCTCCTTGAAATGTCAAAGTGATCTTGTACGTTTCATTTGTACCAGGTATCAGTAATTCCAGGTCAGCAGGTGCATTTAGCGAAATCGCATTATACAACAGTGTATCGCCGGTACTATCCGGTGAAGGATCATACCAGTTCGCCACGTTTATTGTATCAGATGCTGTAACAACTGAAAAAGAATTATTAGCAGGATAGTAAGAGATTATGGCACCGCTTAGCTGGGCACGTGTAAAACCAACAGCATATAAAATAACACCCGCACGACATTGCTCCGGACAGGTTTCTTGCCTGCACCCGATAAATGAAAGACCAGCGACAACCAGTACCGCAGCTACATATTTTTGCCCCATGAAATGCTTTTAATAGGAAGAGTCAATAAACGTGCCAAAACATATGCTTGCATATGCCTTCATTCTCGCTGCCGAAGCTTTCCGATGGTGGCCCGACCTTAACTTTTAAAAAACTTAGATTTCCCTAACCCGCATCTAACTCAGTATCCCAAATTATATATTTTTGTAAATACCCGGTAAAGTATGGAGCAACATCTTCTTCTTAAAGAGTTACAATCAAAATATGGATTCCCCACTGAGGAGTTCCCTAAACTATTGGCTTTTTTCCGGAAAAAGCAGTTCAAGAAAAACGAGATCATCTTTAAATCCGGTGATATCGTAAAGCACACCTATTTTGTATTAAAAGGCTGCACACGGCAGTATTATGTAAGCCCCGAAGGGGCAGAGCGTACTATTTACTTTGCCGAAGAAGGTGCATTCTGCGGAGAGCTGATGAGCTTTTTACATGGCACCCCCACCAACCTAAATCTCCAGGCACTCGAAGACACTGACGTAATATACTTAGACCTGAAAAACTGGGAAACGGCCATCACCTCTATTCCTGCATTTACATTGTATCATATAAAGAACCATCAGCGCCTGATGGCGAAATTAAAAGAAGAAGTAGGCAAAGCTCATAATGAAACACCCGATGAGAAATACAGGAGGCTCGTAAACGAGCAGCCCCATTTATTGCAACGTCTGCCGCAATACCAAATAGCGGCAGACATTGGCGTAACTCCCGAGACCCTGAGCCGTATACGAAAAAGAAATACACAGATCTGATTTCTTGATCGTAATCAATGAATAGCATTTTCATGCGCTGTTACTTTGCACTATTAGAAATTTAACAACTCAATTATGAAAAACAAAGATGTTATCAAATTCGCCGGCATGGAAGTATACTTCTGTTTAGATGCCAATGACACAGGCAACCAAATTACCATGTTCAAATGCGTCATATCGCCGGGCGCAAAAATAGCGGCGCCTCATTACCACAAAAGTTTTGACGAAACAGTTTATAGCCTGAAAGGCACAGCCACCTATACTGTTGACGGAAAAACTATTGAGCTGAATCCGGGTGATTCACTATTTATTCCACGGGGCACCGTGCATGCCTTCGCCAATAAAAGCGATGAAGCAATTGAGTTTCTATGCTTTATAAACCCTGGTCTGATGGGTCCTGATTACTTTTATGATATCGCAGCCATACTTAATGCCGGAGGTCCGCCCGATATGCTAAAACTGAAAGATGCAATGCTAAGCCACGGCCTGGTTCCTGTCGTTGGATAAAACTATATTTCATGAACTTATCTGCTAATCCTAACACAAGGCTTGAGGCCTTTTGCGATGCTGTTTTTGCTATCGCCATAACGCTGCTCATATTAGATATAAAAGTTCCTCCTCTGGAGTCCGTTCATTCAGCAAAAGATGTTTGGCTTAATTTAAGCCGGCTATGGCCATCCTTTTTTGCGCTATGCCTCAGTTTTGTCATTATTCTTATTGCCTGGATAGGGCATCATAATTTGCTTAAATCGCTCGATAAAACATCCACCAAATTTCCATTTGCAAATGGGTTTTTCCTTTTTACCGTGATGTTTATACCATTCCCTACAGCGCTTATGGCCGAATATTTAAACACCCCTTACGCACAGCCTGCCATAATGCTGTATTGTCTCAACGGAATATTACATAACCTCGGGTGGAATATGCTATACAGGTATGCATTAACACCAAAGTCCCTTGTAAAAACAAGTATTGGTAAGGAGCATATTTACAAGAACGGTCAGGGTGCCAGGTATGGTTTCTTCCTGTACTCCATTATTGCCATCTTATCAGTGTGGTTACCCTATGTTGCGCTAATTATTAGTGTTCTGATTTGGATATTCTGGCTGTATGTTTCAATTAACATTCATCCCGAAAAAGAATCAGAATAAAGATCTTCCTGGCTTCCTTATTTTTTTGAATAATCATTTCCCAGGAAAGATATCCTGGTCCCGTCATCCGTTATGGTCATTGGTGTAGATCCATTACCTATATCCACCATTATTCTGTTCCCTTTGTTATAAACAACAGAATATTTCTTGCCCGTAGTTCCGTCTTTTACTTCAGCACGGGTCTGCACAATGATCAAAGTACCCTCTTTATATATATCAAGCAGATGATTCGGATCTTTCATATCCTTCCAGTTGCCAAAAAACGCACCCTTTATCTCAAGTGTATTTTCTTTTACTTCAGTGTTTTGCGCATAAATTGTATTCGAGGTGCTGCAAATTAAAATGGTAATTATAACCGCAAAAAAAGCCGGGCTGGTAAATTTGTTCTTCACTTTAAGGTATTTTAAATAATAAACGATAGGGTAAAAGTACAGTTTTGATTTTACTCAGCGCTCTTTTCACATAATTTTTTTAACCCATAGACATCATGCTTTCTGCAACTATCTTTGCCCCGTGAGTCAAAAAATAAAAGCACACCTCGCACTGTTAGGCGCTAACATATTCTACGGAGCAGGCTTTACCGTTGCCAAAATGGTAATGCCGCGGCTCATACAGCCTTTAGGTTTTATCCTTATACGGGTGGGCGTGGTCACTTTTTTATTCTGGCTCAGCTTTATGGGTGGCAGCAGGTTTCGCGCTAAAATACAGCGTAAAGATTGGCCTATACTCATTCTTGGTGGCTTGTTTGGCGTTGCGCTCAACCAGATGATGTTCTTTATGGGCCTCAACCTCACCTTCCCCATACATGCAGCCCTTATCATGATGAGTACCCCACTCCTTATCACGATCATAGCCTTATTTATGCTCCGCGAAAAAATAGGCCCCGGCAAAGCCATAGGCCTGTTATTGGGTATTAGTGGTGCCATACTGCTTATGAGCGCTGGCAAAGAGCTTACAATTACCGGCAACTCCACTCGCGGCGATTTTTTCATTTTAATAAATGCAACATCTTATGCCGTTTACCTCGTAATGATAAAACCCCTCATGCACCGCTACCGCCCTATTATCGTCATCCGTTGGGTATTCCTTTTCGGCTTCCTGATGGTGATACCATTCGGCTGGCCCCAGTTTTCAGCTATCAACTGGGCTGTATTCACGTTCAATGATTACTTGTGTGTCATTTTCATAGTAGTATGCGTTACCTTTTTCACCTACTTGTGGAATATATATGGCCTGCACATTTTAAGTCCTTCGGTAGCAGGCGCCTATATTTATATGCAACCCATATTTGCCGCTATAATTTCTGTAATATTTACCGGTGAAAAACTAACGCTAATAAAACTTCTCGCTACAATACTTATTTTCAGTGGCGTATACATGGTCAATTTTGGATTTAAGAAAAAAAGAATTGACCTTGAAGATGCCGTTATGCCTGAGTAAAAAACCTAAACCACTGCAATCGCCCGCACCGGCGATCCATCTGCATATTCAATATTCAGAGGTAAGCATTGAAACATAAAAATATCTTCCGGTAACTGGTCAAGGTTGGTGAGGTTCTCGATCAATATTATTTCAGCCCCAAGCAAAATATAATGATTGGGTAAAGTTTCATAAGTTACCACATGCGCAGAAACAATAGTATCTACCGAAAAAGCATCGAGGCCTATCCCCTTTAATTTAAATGTGGCCAGCCATTTTGCAGCTTCTACAGTGAGTAAAGGACAATCTTCAAAATACGCTTCGCTGTTCCATTTATACTGCCAACCCGTAAAGAAAAGTATAAAATCAACTTTTGCTATTTTGTGTTCAAATGTCTTAAGATATTCCAGGCCAATTTCCACCTTATCCATGCAGGGTATCACAATTGCAGTACCCATAAATTTATCTACGGGGAAGTCGCTCAGTGTTTTCGTGTTTCCCAATATATGGCATGGTGCATCAATATGCGTTCCCGAATGTAATACCATAGTCACCTGCATCTCCGCAAACCCATGTTCCGCCACATTATTAATAGATTCGAATTTCGGGCCCACAGTATCCGGATAAACTGTCGCGTTCTCATTAAGGAGGTGTGTGAGGTCTATGATTTTATTTTGCAAGGTATATTATTGTTTTCGCTGAAATTAAGTCTTTAAATTCATATCATTCTTTTGCTCAATACCCTTCCGCATCATCGTCGCCACGCTTATCCGCCGCCGCTTCATACTGCATACCTGTTTTTTGTTTTATAAGTTCCATCCGGCCCCATGGCTCCCGGTCATTGATCTTATAACCCATATCCTGCAATTGCCTACGCACATCAGCCGGAAAGTCTTTTTCAACATCTACCTGGTCTGGCAACCATTGGTGATGAAATTTAGGTTCATTCACCGCATCATGGGCATTCATACCATAATCAATTACATTAATGATGCTTTGCAAAACCGAGGTGATGATCGTAGTCCCTCCCGGTGTACCCACCACCATATATGGCTTATCATCCTTAAATACTATCGTTGGCGACATGCTGCTCAGCATTCTTTTATGGGGTGCTATAGCATTGGCGGCACCGCCTATTGCTCCATATTGGTTAGGCACTCACGGCTGCACACTAAAATCGTCCATCTCATTATTTAAAATAAAACCCGCACCGGCCACTACGCATTTGCTGCCATAAGAGCCATTAAGCGTAGTGGTCACAGATACACAGTTACCATCCTTATCAATGATGCTGATATGCGTAGTCTCTTCGCTCTCTTTAATAGATCCGGGTTTTATATCAGCACTCACACTTGCTCTGGTACTGTCATAATCATTCATTCGTTGTTTCAGATAGTTATCGCTCACCAAAGTTTTCACTGGCACTTTAATAAAATCAGGGTCACCCAGGTATTCAGCCCTGTCTGCATAAGCCCTGCGCTCTACCTCGGTGATGAGTTGCACACTCTTTGCTGTATGAAACCCATATCGCTCCATCGGTCTTGCCTCCAATATCTTCAGCATTTGATGTAGTAATATCCCGCCACTACTGGGCAGCGGCATGGTAATAATATGATAGCCCCTGTAATCAAATTCATCAGCAATCCTATCTGAAACTTCATACTTCTTCAGATCAGAAAGGCTCATGATACCGCCGCTATTTTTCATTTCACTGACGATCAGTTTGGCTGTTTCCCCTTCATAAAAACCCTTCATCCCATTACGCTGTATTCTTTTTAGTGTACCGCCCAGTTCCTTTTGCACAAGGGTATCACCGGCCTTCCACCGGCCTGTTAGCTTCACAAATACGGGCAGTGTCTTATTATTTCGCCTGAAATCAGCTGCATTATTATTGAGCGCATTGGCCTCACGTTCTGTTATCACAAATCCTTTATCAGCAAGTTCAATAGCAGGCTGTATCAGCGTTTCAAAAGGTAGCTTTGCATACTTCATAGCCGCAAATAACCC
>CAIRZD010000412.1 GCA_903882965.1 uncultured Bacteroidota bacterium | reverse complement strand
GTGGAAGAAGATATACCCTACTATTATTGCCGCTATAAGGCCTATCATATCTGCAAGCAGGCCGCACACTAATGCGTGCCGCGTATTCTTGATCTGTATACTGCCAAAATAAACGGCAAGCACATAAAAGGTAGTCTCGGTAGAACCCTGTATTATAGCCGCCAGTTTTCCCTGGAAGGAGGCCACACCATAATGCCTCATCACATCTACCATAAGTCCGCGGGCACCGCTGCCGCTAAGGGGCTTCATCATAGCTACAGGAAGGGCAGGTACAAAATCTGTGTTCAACCCGCACATCGCCACCACCTTAGCAATACCATTTATAATATAATCCATACAGCCCGAAGAGCGGAATACACTGATGGCTATAAGCATGGCCACTAAATACGGTATTATGCGGATAGCCACACCAAAGCCTTCCTTCGCGCCTTCAATAAAGTTGTCATATACATTTTGCCGCTTCACCATTCCCGCAGTGATGAACAGGATCATGATAAATAATATAAACCCTGCACCTATGCTGCCCATGGTCTGGTTCATCTTATCAGCCGGCATCTGTGATAAAGAATAATGCAGCAAAGCTATCAGCCCGCCAAAACCCAATACAAATAAGAGTACCGGCCACCTTAATAAATTGATACGCTGGTAAAGAGCTACGATCGTCATCCCGGATATAAAGGCGATAAACGTGGCGATAAGCGTGGGCAGAAAAATATCTGCTGCGTTAAAATTCTGTACATGCTGCTCCAGCGCTATCGTTTGCCGCATAGCGATCACAGAGGTAGGTATAAGCGTTATGCCCGCTGTATTGAGCACCAGGAACATGATCTGCGCATCGGTGGCCGTATCCTTTACAGGGTTTAATTCCTGTAGCTCACCCATCGCCTGCAGGCCCAGCGGGGTAGCAGCATTATCAAGTCCCAGCATATTGGCAGAGAGGTTCATCATCACACTGCCATAAGCAGGACTGTCTTTGGGTATTCCCTTGAATAATATCCGGAACAGTGGTGATACCGCTTTTGCAAAAACCCGTATCACACCCGCCCGCTCTCCTATTTTCATTATCCCCAGCCATAAAGACATGATACCTGCAAGGCCTATAGATATCTCAAAACCATTCTTGGCAGCATCAAATAGCGCATTGAGCATCTCAGACAGCAGGCCGGTTTGCCCAAAGACAAACGCCTTGAATATCCCCACTACAAAACCAACAATAAAAAAAGCTATCCAAACGTAGTTTAAAGCCATAGTCTATTTAACTGAATATCTATTAAAACATAAGGGAAGTAGTTGCCTTCATCATTAACCATTATTCAGCGCTTGTATCCGCATCAGTTGTGCCACCCTCTTCCGTACTCCCTGCCATAGCATCATTCTTGGTAAACTGCACTAACCATTTCCCTTCTTTTTTCACCATATACAGCGTCTGTCCTTTTCCCGGATTGTCGGATGTTATGTATTCCAATACCGCATTACTGTCGTTCATTGTACAACCCATCACACCTACCCTTATTTTCAGCATTTCCTGTTTCGAAGAGTCGGGCATAAGACTCGTCAAACCCGAGAATTTGGTCAGTAGTGTTTTTGTTGCTTCTGTCGACACTATTTTGGCTTCTTCAAATTGCAGGTGGTAAAATTTTGAGAGCCATTTGTACCCAACAAATGTCGGTGCACTATCATTGGTTGTCACACTGCTGAATGCCGAGGTTTTGGCAAAAGTCCGCAGGTAATAATCCATCGATATGTCGTCGGCAAATGGCGGTATAGCCATCTTACCCGCTTTATCTATAAACCCTACTTTATTGCTTACCCGCACAGGTGCAAGGTCTCCATCAAATCCAAATGCGAAATCGAAAGTGGGATCAATTACAAACTTTCCGGCATTATTTATGTATCCCCATTTATCCCCTGATCTTACAGCCGCATATTCGCTTTCATTAAACGGGAATCCATCCGCAAAACGGGCTTCAATGACCACCTTCCCATTTTTATCTACCCACCCGAATTTATCATCCAGCGACACAAGAAATTTGTCTTTATCAATATCAATATTGGTGTACTGCGGGCTTACCAGCAGCTTCCCGGTATTATCTACCAGCCCCCATTTATCAGCCACACACACTTTGGCTACTTTGCCATAGAAAGGAGATACGTTGTCATATTTATAATCAATGACCATCGTTCCTTCATTATTTATAAATCCCCACTTGCCATCTTCATCCACAACCGGGCAAAGTGCGCCCGAAAAAAATCCTGTACCGGCAAACCTCGGTTCTATCTTCGTTCTCCCGTCTTTATCCACAAACCCCCAGCGCTCCCCGTTTTCTGTAAGCACGCTGTATGCCGCCAGGCCCTCCCTGAAGTTTTGTGCCTGCTCCGCACCCTTCAGCATAAATTTCACCGCACCGTTTTTATCAATTGCTGCAGGTGCGCCATTTTCAGAAACAACGAAAGCAATACCCTCGCTAAATGATGTGGCATCAGTATAAGCAGGGTATATCAGGTAGTTACCTGTTTTGTCTATATAGCCCCACTTTATTTTTTCGCCCGTGGTTCCGATCAGCGCTAGTCCATCAATAAAACAACCTGCCTGTGAGTACTGTGGCGCAATAGCCATTTTCCCTTTCCTGTCCATAAATCCATATAGCTTGCCCACCCGCACCGGGAACAGATCTGTAAATGCCGGATTATTATTAGTGCCGCAGGAAGAGATCAATACAAGCAGCAGCATGCATAAGGAATAACCCCTTATCATAGCATTGCGCATCCTGCTTTTATATTCACGGCACATATAAAAGCTAAATGTACTACTGTTAGGCCAAAAGTTAAAAGTCTTTATGTACTTACCTTTATTACTACTATTAAGCATCGTTGCCACGCTCGCTTGTGCGTCTGATTATTAAAGTATACAATTTGTATAACTAGTTTTCGCCTTTAATTGGTCCTTTTTTTCTGTTTATCTTCTTTCCAAGCTGCTTAATACGGGTAGTATCTCTTTCATACAACTTGTGTGTAACATGTTGTAAAATGTCCAAACCATCCAGAACATCCTTTCTGTAAATTATTTCATTTGCATGGCTTCCATAATTCCCTATCCATTTTATTGCCATTAATAGTTCCCCTGCTTCAAGGTTTTTTGTTTTAAACAATTCAATTCTTTTATGAAGACTATGTTTTTTCTTCCCTCCACCGCTAACTGGATATGTTTTTGGTATTTTCTTTTCGTTCATTATAAGTTCAACAACGTTTCTTATCTTATTTGCACAAGAAGCATCATCGACCCAAAAAAGGGCAAAAGCATTCTCTATCGATTCTTTAATCCTATCAGGGACATCAATATTAATTTCAAAAACGTGCAAGGCGGGTTTGAATAATTCAGGGAATAACTTGTACTTTACTTTAAATTCCCAATCATAAACATACGGAACT
>CAIRZD010000411.1 GCA_903882965.1 uncultured Bacteroidota bacterium | reverse complement strand
TACAAAACTAACACTTGTATCTACAGATGCCCAGCTAAGCCAAGGCATATATGCGTATACCAGCAATACAGGTTTCCCCGGTTTTATTGCAGGCGATATTATTATCGGCATTACCGGGAATGGATATTTGAGATATGTTACGTCAGTGATTACACAGCAAAACGAAATAGTTTTGAATACCACACAAGCTAAACTGGAAGATGTGTTTCAGCAAGCGAATATCAATTTTTCTACTGGAGCATTCAATGGCTACCAGTATAGTATGAATAGTGTGTCGCTATTCCATGATGCAACTGCTTCTGTTACGGTTGTAAGTGGCAACATCTCTCTTACCCCTAACTGGAATTTTAACATGCAATTCCAGAACGGTACTATGACCGGATTTTCGGCAGTTTGCCAAAACGGCACTTTGAACTCGACAATGCAACTGAATGTTACATCTTCCGCATCAGACAATATTAGCGGCTCAAGTACACTGAATTCAGCGTCTACCCGGACAATCATCTGGATTGGCCAACTGCCGATTGTGGTTACGACTGATCTGTCATCTGCAGCCAGTGTTTCCGGAGGTGTTTCAGAAAGTGTTAATCGTACACTTTCTATAACAAATAATGACAGTTACTTGCTTGGTGATATATATGCTGCAGGTGCATGGCAGAACCAATATAATTTCACGCACAATACCACGCTTAGTGCTGCGGCATCTGCTGCAGGCATGAATGTTTCCTGCAACATGGTTTTACAAATGAATGTTTTGATTTACGGGGTTAATTGCCCTATAACATTCTTATCCTCGAATACATCTGAATCGGGTAATACTTCTACAACATCAGGAGATTGGGATTTTACTGCCGCATATTCGCAACAACCGGCATTGAGTGTTTCCGGTGTGATCTTAGGATATGCTGTGCCGGACAATTCGAATAACTGGAGTACAGATACCACTTATTACAAAACGCCATACAAGATAATCAAAGTGTCGGGCGACGGGCAGATAGGAACCGCTTACCAATATTTATCGCAGCCACTTGTAGTACAGGTAGTAGATAATAACGGAGTCGCGCAGGCAAACGTGCCTGTATATTTTTCTGTGACTTCCGGAGGCGGTGTCTTATCAAGTTATACGGTTATGACGAATAGTGGTGGTTATGCACAAACCAGCTGGCAGATAGGTAATCCTGCGTCATCGTCACAGGGTGTACAGGCGATTGCAAAAATGGCAAATGGTACGCAGATCAGCGGGTCCCCATTAAGTTTCCTTGCTCTATAAGAGTTCTGCAGCTTCAATCCAGGCTTCATTTTCTTTAAGTAGTTGTATCAGCGCGTCTACGGCGGTGTCACTCGGCACATTTCGTTTCACTACTTCCTTACCTTTATAAAGTGTTATTTTCCCCGGCCCGCTACCCACATATCCAAAATCTGCATCAGCCATTTCGCCCGGGCCATTCACAATACAACCCATAATAGCGATCTTCACTCCTTTAAGGTGATTGGTGGCTGCCCTTATCTTTGCTGTTGTTTCCTGTAGGTCAAATAGCGTACGCCCGCAACTGGGGCAGCTTATATATTCTGTCTTGCTGATACGTGTGCGAGCTGCCTGTAGAATAGAGAATGCAGTATTGTTGAGCAACTGTTCCCGGTTCTTTATTTCAATGTATGTACGGCCGCTTACTTTATTGTTTTCAAGGTCTTTATTTGTATTTACCAGCCATACACCATCTCCGAAGCCATCAAGTAAGAGGCCTCCTGTTTCGGTAGCAAAGTGTATCAACTGTTCATCAACAGTATTATCTCCGCTTTCTGTTTTTAATATTACGGGGCATGTAATATCCTGTGTGCGCATAAAAGAAAGGAAGCCACGTATAGATTGCATGGCACACGGGCTGTTGCTGCTCACTATGAGTATAGCGCCTGTGCGGGATTTAAGCATGTCTGCATATGCGCCCCAGTCACTATTTGCATCAATGGCAATAAAATGAGGGGATTTGAATTCGTATTGGAATTCACCCATTTGTATAAGCGGGTAGTACTTGGTTTTATCTTCGGCTTTTTGCCAGGCAGTGTAGTTACATATTACCTGCAAGGTGCCCGGTAATGGGAAATCAAATAACTTATCGCCGGTATAAATATAATCTGCAGCGCCATCACTGATACTCCATTTGTCGCTTGCTTCATTGTAAGTATATCCTATAGGCTCCAGGCTTTTTATATTAAGCTCATTTACTTTGCTATAATCTGCAATTACAACAGGGACATGGTGGGATCCTATATTTTGGATGGCGGTTGTATCAGCTCTTTTATAAGAAAAAGGATCGTAAGGTAAACTTAGTGTTGGTGTATTTTGAATTTGTTTTAGGGTGTTTGTTTTTTGCCCACGATTTTCATACCGCTTTACAATATCACGACAAACCGGTATCTCAAATTCAGGGTCTTCTGTCAGCGAAACCCTGATCGTATCGCCAATACCATCTTCCAGTAATGTGCCGATACCTATAGCACTCTTGATACGACCATCTTCGCCATCGCCAGCTTCTGTAACGCCGAGATGCAAGGGATAGCATTCGTTGAATTCTTCATCCATCTTTTGCACGAGCAGCCGGTAAGCCTGCACCATTACCAATGGGTTACTTGATTTCATGCTAAGGATTATCTGATGGTAATTTTCATCGCGTGCTATACGGAGAAACTCCATAGCACTTTCTACCATACCTATAGGCGAGTCGCCATATCTGCTCATGATCCGGTCACTCAGGGAGCCGTGATTAGTGCCTATTCGCATGGCCGTACCATATTCTTTGCAGATTCGCACCAATGGTGTGAACCGTTCCCTGATACGCATTACTTCGGCTGCATACTCAACATCTGTATAGTCGATGAAATCAAACTTCTTTTTATCAATGTAATTGCCGGGGTTAACTCTTACTTTTTCAACGATGCGCGCGGCTATTTCAGCGGCATTCGGCGTAAAGTGTATGTCGGCAATGAGTGGTGTATCATATCCTTTCGCCCGTAGTGCATTTTTTATATTGAGCAGGTTTTCGGCTTCATTTTTGCTCGGTGCTGTAATACGTACCAGCTCTGCGCCTGCCTCTATACAACGAATTGTTTGCGCCACGGTTGCGGCGGTATCCATAGTATCAGTAGTGGTCATTGTTTGTATGCGGATCGGGTTACCATTGCCAATAAGAAGGTTCCCGATTTTCACTTCGCGGGTCTGAAGCCGCTTATATTCTGTAAGTGAGGCGCAATATTGTTGCAGCATAACGACAAAGTTATGAAAAACCACAAACCCCTAAAGAGGCTTTCTCATGTAATGTGATATAATTTCGTTAAGAAACGGAATAAGTGTTTGCCCAAATATGATTTTAGCGGAATATTCCGGGGCACTTTGTTTTTAAATATTCCTTAGGATTTCCGAAGGCACGAAAGAATATAGTAACCGTAAGATTACCATACCAATACCAGTCATTAGCTTTGTTATCGCCGCGCTGATCACCGTAATTGGGGTTATTGCCATCCCAGTTTTTCAGTGTATTACCACGGTAAGACATTTGACGGGCAATTTTGCCTTTGTATGCTTGCAAAGTATCCAGGTTTACATAAGATTTGCTCACATCATCAAGATAGTCTGTATTGGTATAACGGAAGCCTATCTCAGTAGTAAGCATAATTGTTCTTCCTATAAAGAATTTAAACCCACCACCAAACGGGAATGCCATATTTACAAGGCTGTATTGCTTACGGTCGGGATAGTTTGCTAGCCCTTCACCTTCTGTACTTAATGGCCTTAAGAATACTTTGTTGCCTTCCGGATCAATCGCATATGGGTTGTCGTAAAATGCAGCTATACCTCCAAAAATATAAGGAGTTGCTTTGTGGCGCATGACTTCTATTGGTAAAAAATTTATTTCCAGGCCGCCTTGAAATTCAAATAAGTGTGTTGCAAAACTAAGGTTACGTGCTTTGTTTACCGGTATATTACTAAGGCTATCTGCAGCAGTAAGATTTGTATAAGATGCACCAAACCTTAACCCAACGTGAGGGCTCATGAATATTTGTACATGATTCCAGCCATTGGCTCATAGCCATAATTTGGGAATAATTTTTGTTGAAGGTCACCATAATAATTTGCAACGCCCACCATGAGGCCTATTTCATGGTGTTCGGTAGCACCAATGCTACTGAAATCTCCCTGAGCCTGAAGACCCATAGGAATAAATAGTGCTAATGATAGTAATATTCGTTTCAACGCTAAAAATTTATTTAATCCACGAAAGATAGAAACAAATTTCGGAAAAATAAAACAAATATCGAATCTAATTAATGTGCGAGCTGTTGAAGTTAAGAAAAATATCATGTGTGCTTATGAAATAATATATGATAAGGCAAAGTGTAAGTATTATTTTTGCCTCTTTATACAACCATATATTGATGAATTTAATAGCAGAATTGCAGGAGCGAAACCTGGTACAGGATATAATGCCGGGCACTGAAGAACAATTGAATAAAGGAATGACAGCCGGCTACATTGGCTTTGACCCCACTGCCGATAGTCTGCATGTGGGAAGCTTGCTGCCAATAACTCTTTTAATGCGTATGCAGAGAGCCGGGCATAAACCTTACGCACTTATAGGCGGTGCAACAGGGATGATCGGCGACCCATCCGGGAAATCGCAGGAGCGAAACTTGCTCGATATAGAAACAATACAGCATAATTGTGACGGTATCCGAAAGCAACTCGAAAGATTCCTTGATTTCAGCGGCTCATCTCCAAATGCTGCTGTGATGGTAAATAATTACGATTGGTTCAAAGACTTTAGTTTTCTCGATTTTATCAGGGATATTGGTAAGCATATCTCTGTGAATTATATGATGGCTAAGGATTCTGTGAAAAATCGCCTTGAAACGGGTATGTCATTCACGGAATTTACTTACCAGCTTATCCAGGGCTATGACTTTTATCATTTGAATAAAAACCAAAACGTTTTGCTTCAAATAGGCGGAGCTGACCAATGGGGTAATATGGTAACGGGTACTGAACTTATTCGAAGAAAGGGCGGGGCAGACGCATTTGCATTTACCTGCAAACTCATTACTAAAAGTGATGGAAGCAAATTTGGCAAGTCGGAGAGTGGTAATATATGGCTTGATCGCGAACGGACTTCTCCATACCAGTTCTACCAGTTTTGGATGAAATTGCCGGATGCAGATGCGGCAAAGATGGCGCTTGTTTTTTCATTTAAACCGGTAGCTGACATCAAAGCGTTGATAGCTGAGCATGAAACCGCTCCGCACCAACGCAAATTACAAAAAGCAATCGCCGAAGAAATGACCATAATGGTGCACAGTGAAGAGGACCTGTCTTTTGCAAAGCAGGCGTCTGATATTTTGTTTGGGCAATCTTCAGTAGAAATTTTACGGTCACTTAATGAAAAGCAATTGCTCGAAGTAATGGAAGGTGTGCCACAGGTTACCGGGAGCAGGGCAGACCTTGTTAGTGGTATAGACCTAATAAGTTTTCTTGCAGACAATGGTGTTTTCCCTTCAAAAGGAGAGGCGCGAAAAATGTTGCAGAATGGCGGTATCAGTATCAATAAAGAAAAAGTAACAGCCCAAGATCATAAAATAGCTGAAGGACATTTGCTTAATGATAAATACCTGCTGATACAAAAAGGTAAGTCGAATTATACGCTGGCTATGTTTAGTTGACATCAAAGACCAATCATTTGCCCTAATTTTGAAATCAGATGTCTTCCCGGTTATTGCGCAGAATATTATTATGCCTTGCATTGTTTTCAATGACATTGCCGGTATTTTTTTGCAATACTCCGGGTGCTCAAAGCGATGATGGCAATGTGCCTGAAACTTCACCCTGGCGAAATGTTTATGATACTTCTGTGCATTATGTAGGCATGCAAACATGCCGTGGCTGCCATGAAAGTATTTACCAGACATTTATTCAGACCGGTATGGGGCAATCATTCGGGTTTGCCAGCCAGGAAAAATCAGCCGCTGATTTTACCCCCGGGCATGCACTTGTTTATGACTCAGCGCTCGATTATTATTACAAGCCATACTGGACCAATGACTCTTTTTATATTATGGAGTTCCGGGTAGAAGATGGAGATACTGTGCATAAACGTATCCAGCGCGTGGATTATATAGTAGGGTCGGGGCAGCATACCAACTCGCACATATTCAGTACGAATGGTTATCTGTACCAGGCTCCCATAACCTTCTATACTCAAAAGCACAGATGGGATCTTGCCCCGGGGTTTGAAAAAGGTGCCAGTACGCGTTTTCAGCGGTTGATACAGATAGAATGTATGAGTTGCCATAACGGCTACCCCGATTTTGTGAGCAACAGTGAGAATAAATTTAACCTCTTAAAAACCGGGATTGATTGCGAACGCTGTCACGGCCCCGGAAGCCTGCATGTATTGGAACGTCAGACCAAACCTCTTGTTGATACATCTAAAGGGCCTGATTATTCTATTGTTAACCCGAGGAGATTATCTACTGAATTGCAAAATAATGTTTGCCAGCGCTGCCACCTGCAAGGAATCACAGTTCTTAATGATGGTAAGACATTTTTTGATTTTCATCCCGGTATGAAACTGTCGGAGGTGATGAACGTATTTATGCCGGAGTATGAAGGTGCGCAGGATAAAATGATCATGGCATCGCATGTGGAGCGGATGAAGAAAAGCCAGTGCTTTATACAATCAGGCAAAATGAGTTGCATTACCTGTCACAATCCACATGTTAGTGTAAAATTCACGCCACGCATGCAATTTATAAATGCCTGCCAAAGCTGCCATAGCGGAGCTTCAGGGCAGCACCAATGCACTGAATCAGCGGCTGTGCGCACTACTAAAAACAATGATTGTGTTACCTGCCATATGCCACATAACGGGAGCATTGATATTCCGCACGTGGCAGTTACAGATCATTTCATCCGTAAGCGGCCAATGGCAGATAGCGAACGGAGTAAGATCACTGCATTTCTCGGCATGAAATGTTTTAACAATGACAAGCCGGATGCGATAACTATGGCACGGAGCTATATGGAATTTTATGAGCGGTATGCCCCATCAAAAGAATTGCTCGATTCTGCCATCTTATACCTGGGCAGGCAAAGTGATGATGAAGCAAAGAAAAAACAAAACCGTGATTATATAAGGGCCTGCTTTCTGCTGAAAGACTATCAAAAAGTAGTTCTTTATGCGGGTGTATTACAACCGGAAGTTGTGAATGATGCATGGACGGCATACCGGATAGGAGAAGCTTATTACCAAATACAAAAACCGGATAGCGCTTTGGCATGGTATCAGCGTGCAACAGAGATATGGAAATACTCGCTCGACTTTCAGAATAAGTACGGCATATGCCTGCTTGCACTTAACCGTACACCCGATGCACTAAAAGTATTTCAGTTTGTGATCAGTGAAAATCCCAACCATATCAGTGCGAATACCAATCTTGGGTTTATCTATATGCAACAGGGCAATAATGCAATGTCTTATGATTACCTGATGAAGGCGGATGCGCTGGATCCGGATTATGAGCAAAATCTTATCAACCTTGCGGTATGGTATCATAATAATCAAAAACCGCAACTAGCGCACAAAAGCCTTGAGCACTTGTTAAAGAGACATCCCGGCAATGAACAGGCAAAAGCAATGCTGATAGACCTGGAGCGGAATTAAAGCGTGCGCCGCTTGTTATCCCTTATATTCTCCCCATACACTGCGTAATGTATCTGATATCTCTCCCAGGGTGCAAAGGTTTTCTACCGCATCTATTACATAAGGCATCAGGTTCTCGGTAGTTAATGCTTTTTGTTTTATGGTTGTAAGGCAAGCATTGGCAGTTTCATTATTTCTTTCAGCGCGGAGTTTTGCCAGTTTTTCGCTTTGCTGTATGCGAATAGAATCATCTATGCGAAACACAGGAGGGGCAGCGGCTTCAACAGACGTAAATTTATTTACGCCTACTATTATCTTGCTTTTATCTTCTATGGCTTTGTTGTAAGCATAGGCGGCACGCGCTATTTCATCTTGCATGAAATGGTGCTCTATTGCTTTTACAGACCCACCCATAGCATCTATCTTTTCTATGAGCTTCCAGGCAGCAGCTTCTACTTCATTGGTCAGTGTTTCTACATAATAAGAGCCGGCTAGCGGATCTACAGTGTCAGTAGCGCCGCTTTCATAAGCAATGATCTGTTGTGTGCGTAAAGCTATAGATGCAGCTTCTTCGGTAGGTAGTGACAGCGCTTCATCATAACCATTTGTATGCAGGGATTGAGTGCCGCCAAGTACGGCAGAAAGTCCTTGCAATGCCACACGAACTATGTTATTTTTCGGTTGCTGGGCGGTGAGGGTGCTGCCGCCGGTTTGTGTATGGAATCGCAGCATTTGCGCGCGCGGATCAGTTGCTCCGAGCTCCTTTGTTATGCTTGCCCACATGCGACGTGCCGCACGGAATTTAGCAACTTCTTCGAATAGATTATTATGCGCATTAAAGAAAAAAGAAAGTCGCTGCGCAAAAACATTTATATCCAGCCCCTTAGCGATAGCTGCCTGCAAATAAGCTTTGCCATTTGCAAGCGTAAAGGCTAATTCCTGCACTGCGTTCGACCCCGCTTCGCGTATATGATACCCGGATATGGAAATGGTATTCCACTTTGGCACTTCCTTGCTGCAATACTCAAATATGTCAGTGATGAGGCGCATGGATGGTACAGGCGGATAGATATAGGTGCCACGGGCAGCATATTCTTTCAATATGTCATTTTGTATGGTGCCGGATATTTTCTTTATATCGGCGCCCTGTTTTTTTGCCAGGGCAATATAAAATGCTAACAGAATAAATGCAGTAGCATTGATTGTCATAGATGTGGAGATATCACTGAGGTGGATATCCTTAAATAACAACTCCATATCCTCTAGGGAATCAATAGCTACACCTACTTTACCTACTTCTCCTTCAGACATAGGGTGATCGGAGTCATAACCTATTTGCGTCGGAAGGTCAAATGCAACTGACAGCCCGCTTACTCCCTGGCTTAAGAGAAAGTGGTATCTTTTATTTGATTCTTCTGCAGTGCTGAAGCCGGCATATTGCCGCATGGTCCATAAACGATCACGGTACATAGCTGCGTGAACACCGCGTGTAAAAGGGAATTGCCCGGGCTGCTCATCCATTTTTATCGGTTCGCAGTATAATTCTTTTATTACTATTCCGGAGTCGGTTTTGATCGTTTTTTGGTCCATTTTAGTTGTAAGTTCTTGCGGCTTTATTTACATGCTGCCAAAGGATAGCACTTTCTTCACTTCGGCATTAATTATCTTCAGAGCAACATCTGTGGGCAGATCGTCTTCTTCTTTTGATATTATGTCCAGGATACGAGCATGTAATTCACGTGCATGTGCATCAGGGTTAAGGGTTTGGGATATCCTGTTCACCATTGTGAGTTCCTGCTCTTTTACATTTTTTACGGTTTCCCACACATTGTTTGATACATAGATCTGCTGAGACATGTTGTGCTCATACTCACCGTTGATGGTCATCGTCATGGCTTGTTGCAGGTCCCGCACTGTCATTGATGGGTCATATACACGTGGTATTAACTGTCTTGGGCTTATACGCTCAATAAATAGTACAAGCCGCTCGTATGCCTGTAATTTAAGCCGTAGGGTAGTATCCTGTGTATCTTTGAATATTGCCAGTTGTTTTCGCTGGATTTCCGAGACCAGGAATTTTTTAACGATCATGTAGCTGGAAGTTAATACCACCAATGAAGGGATCGTATATTTTAGAATTTCGAGTGTAGCAACCATTATATCCATAATAAATCAATTCGGGTGGCAAAAGTAAGAAGTGTTTAGTATTTTAGTAGATAGTATTTAGCATATAGTAGTTGTTTTCGTTGAAAATGTACTGCTTTTTTCGATTTTGAGAATTGCGAGGTGTTAATGGCATCATTTTTAAGAGGGATTATTATCAGATTTGCGTGTTCAAATTAATAACTACAATATGCGCCTAAGGTTTTCACTAATGTTTCTGGTACTTATTTCATTTTCAATGCCAGTGTTTGCGCAGAAAGCGGATACGCTTGGCAAGAAATTGGATAGTATGCAAAAGAAAGAAGATAAGCATGAGCTGGTGGCAGATGTAAATAAAGACGAATACACCAGCAAAACGAACATAAATTTCAATGGGTATTTTGTATTGCTGGGAACTGATTTGCTACAGGAAGTGGAAAGCCCGTTTCATGCATCTAAAAAAACATGGATAACTGTAGGCGGATTTGTAGCAGCGGAGGGTGTGCTGTTTTTTGTAGGTGACAGGCCCATCCAACAATTTGCAACAAAATTTATGAAGGAAAACCCCGGCTTGCGAAACACCAGCCAGTATATTACTGACTTTGGGGCATCTTATGAGATTTATGTATTGGCTGCTTTTGGGGCTTACGGGCTTATCTTTAAAAGTGATAAAGTAAAAACGACTACTTTACTTGCCACACAGGCATATGTTACTGCTGGTGCTATGTCATATGCAGTTAAATTCCTGACGAGCAGACAGCGCCCCAATGCGCTTAACCCTAATGACCCACAACCGGAAAACAATATTTTTTATGGGCCAGCAATATTCAATGGTAGAAATGCAGCAAGTGGATTCTTAAGTTCCTTCCCATCAGGGCATACTACGGCGGCTTTTTCGGCAGCGACTGTTTATGCCTATGAATATAAAGATGAGTTACTGATACCAATACTTGCCTACTCTGCTGCAAGCCTGGTTGGTATAAGCCGCATAACGCAAAATGCACACTGGACGTCTGATGTGGTAGCCGGTGCTGCCTTGGGTTATATAACAGGTAAGCAGGTAGTAAATAATTATCACCGGTATGCGCGGCTCAAATCAGGTAAGAAACTGGATATGTCATTTCACTTTGACCTCCAATACAATAATGGTATGATAATGCCCGGCATGGTTTGCAAATTTTGATTTAACGATCATCTTCATTTCCAGGAAATCTTTATTGCGTTTTGCGCATCTTAGCACCGGTCATTTTCAGAGATGTTTATAATAAAGAAATTTGGCACACCGTTTTTTCGAGCGCATAGATTTTTGCGAAGTGATTGAATATTGCATGCAGAGAAATAATCACACACAACATCCTTTTTAAATTTATGATATTCATAAATCAGGTGGCATAGTTTTTAAAGGTTTAGGTAAAATCATTTTTTATGGATAAGCAAGAGTCAATGAACGAAACACTAAACGACCTGGTGATGATAAATAACGACCGCATAGCGAGTTATGAAAAAGCTATAGAGGCATTGAACAGCTTGGATATAGACCTGAAGGCTGTATTTGAGCAGATGGTGAACCAGAGTAAGATGTACATAGAAGATTTGAAGAAAATAATAGAACAAACAGGTGGTATTGTTGAAGAAGGAACGACATCTGCAGGAAAAATATACAGGGCTTGGATGGAGATAAAATCAACGTTTGCTGAGAGCGATCGCCTTTCGGCCCCCATAACATCTTGCCCATTCTATACTGCCGGTATCCGTTAGTTTTACCACCCAGGCATCCTCACCACCATGAATACCGGAAACATCGCCATCATCTGAATCTGTCTGGAGAATACGCGGACAGTGACCCCCTAATTCCGCGCGAAGGTGACCCCACCATTCCGCGTCAAAGTGACCCTCCTTTTCCACGGTAAAGTGACCCCTCTAAAATAGTTGAGTGCTCAGTTGT
>CAIRZD010000410.1 GCA_903882965.1 uncultured Bacteroidota bacterium | reverse complement strand
ATAATCTTTTCAGTTATTTTATCGGTATGTTCATAATTTTTATTGATGCAATGTTCCACACGTTCTTCTTCCAAATCTAAAATAACTTGTTTCAGATATTCTATTCTTGCTTTTAATTCTTGCACCCGTTTTTGTTCTTGAGTAATCGCAGGCATATACTTAGAATTTTAGCCCTAAAGGGTTTTCTAATTAATAGCTATTTTCCTGATTTAGACCTATTATGTTGCAAGCATAGCATTTGACAATTATCTTCTGTTGTTTTACCCCCTTCATGCCACGGCTTTATGTGGTCTGCTTCCATTTCGCTTAATTCATAATGTTTGTCTTTGCCGCATCTTGGACAAATACCTTTTTGCTTTTCGTAAACCTTTCTCTTTATTTTATCATCAAATCCCCTAAGATTTAAGTATTTTTCTTCACCAGTTAAAATATAAACATAGATACCCTTTATGCTTTGGACTTCATCATCATCTATCAGCTTTAGAATTTCCTTTTCAAGTTTTTTAGTATCATAAACAATATCTTTATACTTGTTGTAAAGTGTTCCCCATTCAATCCCTTTCATTTCTTTGCGATATACGGGAAAGGTTATTTTTACCCAAGAAATTACATCTTTAAAATATCTCCACAAAGCACCAGCGTTTTGGTCATGTTGATGCTTTGACATGTAATCTTCTATTTTCCCATTAGAAATCCACTAATGCACCTTGTATTCGATTCTAATTTACCGCCTAAATTAGCCAAAGGAATATCCATACTTGAAGAAGGCAATAAGAGAAGTCCAATTCCTGCAAAAGTTTCTCATGTTCACGATTTTTTAGACCCGCATACATTAGACCCAAAAATTATAGAAGAAGCGGGAAAGCATCACTGGATAATCATCACACAAGATTTGGGATTTGGCAGAATTGAGCATGAATTTACGATTTTAAAAGAGCATAAAGTATCTGTGATATTTCTAAGAGTACCACCCAATCGTGGTATGTCTTATTGGGAAATGGTGCAAACTTTTATTAGTAAATGGGAAAACTTAAAAGCCACTATTAAAGAAACAGGAATGCCATGTGCTTTAGTAATTGAGAAAACAGGGGGAATAAAACATCTAGAGCATATTCACTAACTTTACACAATGGCAAAAGAAAAGAAACCAGAGCGAAAGAAACGGGGCAAGTACGATGATAAGCTACTTGTCAAAGGTTCGTTCTTAGACTTAATGAGGGCAGCAGGAAAGGACGCAAAGAGCCACAATGCACCTGCCAAGCCCGACACAGAAAAGAAACCGTAAAAAGCCTGTTTTACGGTACATTAAGAAAATTATATTTTATATCGTGTAAGTGGGTATAGTTACCATAAATATTATGGGCTGGTATGCCCTTTAGAATGCTGTTTTGTGGCTTTAAATTTTATTTTTGCATAAGGCTCAGCAGATTATTATGTTAAGACAGTCGAACCAACAAAGATTACTGCAAAAATTATCGCCACAACAGATTCAGCTAATGAAACTGCTGCAGATACCTACTGCCAATCTTGAAGAAAGGATAAAAGAAGAGCTGGAAGAAAACCCCGCACTGGAATTTGAACTTGAAAACCCAACCGACCAGGATAGTTATGAATTGGGAGATAATGCTGCAGATGGTGAGGATGGTGATGGCCCTGGCGAAGAGGTCGAGCTGAGTAATGACACCGCTGAAAAAGTGGACCTTGATGATTTTTTAAGAAGGGAAGATGACGATAGTGGTGGGTATGACTATAGCGATGATTATTATGGGAACAACGATAATGATAAACAAGTAACCCCTGCACGCGTAGAAACAAGTTTTCATGATTACCTCCTTGACCAGCTTGGTATGTTGGAGCTTGATGATCGTAACCATATAATAGCTGAGCAAATAATCGGGAGCCTTGATGAAGACGGCTATCTGCGTAGAGAAATAACTTCTATTGTAGATGACCTGGCATTTGGGCAAAATGTTGATACTAATGCCGAAGAGATTATGGCCTTAATACAACAGATACAGCAATTCGACCCGCCGGGTATCTGTGCATGGACATTGCAGGAGTGTCTTTTACTGCAATTGAAAAGGCTGGGTCATGGCAAACCGGTTCGCGATGCGATTGATATTCTTGACAAATACTTTAACGAGTTTATAAAAAAACATTACGATAAGATACAGAAACATCTTGGCCTCAATAATGAGGAGTTCAAGAATGTGATTGGCATTATCATTAAATTAAACCCTAAGCCCGGGGCTGCTTTCGCAGTACTGAATAAGGCCGAGAGTTACATTATTCCGGATTTCTTTGTCTTTAATAATAATGGAATACCTGAATTGTCTCTGAACTCAAAGAATGCCCCTGAACTGCGTATATCTGATGGGTATAAGGAGATGATGCGTGCATATGACCGTGGAGAAAAAAAGAACAAGCAGCAAAAAGAAGCTGTGATATTCATAAAACAAAAGCTCGATTCGGCCAAGTGGTTCATAGATGCAATAAAGCAACGGCAACATACATTGCTCCATACAATGCAGGCGATACTGGACTTCCAGAAAGAGTTCTTTATTACCGGTGATGAGACTGCATTAAAGCCAATGATCCTTAAAGACATTGCCCAGATGACCAGTCTTGATGTATCCACTGTTTCCAGGGTAGCCAATAGTAAGTATGTGCAAACGGAATATGGCACCTATAAACTGAAATATTTTTTCTCTGAAGCATTGCAAACTGAAAGCGGCGAAGAAGTTTCTACCCGCGAAGTGAAAACCATACTTAATGACATGATTGGTGCTGAAAACAAGCAGAAACCGCTCTCTGACGAGCACCTTACCGATATGCTGGTGGAAAAAGGCTACAACATAGCACGTCGCACGGTAGCCAAATACAGGGAGCAGCTAAATATTCCTGTGGCGAGATTGAGGAAGGAGTTGTGATTTTAATGGCTCAATTAATATTAGATATATAAAATATTACTCACTATTTTTTACCGGGATAAAAATAGCTATAGATAGTTTCGATAAACTCTGATTTACTGGCCAGCGACGGGAAATTTATCGGGGTGAATTCTATAACCACACAATCGGCTGCCAACAACGATTTTTGCCAATTATATTTACTCATATTTTCATCTTTTCTGCCGTTTATATCCCATACTTCATTAAAATAATACCAGTATTCCCAATTGGTAGTTGTATTCTGGATAAAACCATCTCCTATCCATAGCCATATGAAGCTGTCGCCTATGAAAATAGTTTTAGGTTTTGTCTTTGTACTATCGGAATTATAGTGATATTCGGGATAATAATACTTGTCTTTATTCATCGGAAAGATCAGGTTAGTGCATTTCCCAAGGTCGTTATCAGCATTCCGTGCAGTATCTGAGATTTGCATTTTTGTTAAGACAAGTTCCGGCATTTTTATTTTTCTTTCACGATCAATATATTTTATCAAGGTATCAGATGCCAGTACACTGCCGTAAACACTCCAGTGAACACCCTCTTTTGTAAATAGCAAATATTTTGAAGTGTCTCTCATCGCGATAAACAAAGCATTGAAGTCGAGCTGCTTGATGTGTAGCGAATCACCTATTCTTCTGAATGTTTCGTAATTGGTTGTTT
>CAIRZD010000409.1 GCA_903882965.1 uncultured Bacteroidota bacterium | reverse complement strand
TTGTTTGATTCCATGTTTACATTTTTTGTTGGTTAACAATGGAAACACTATCTAAAGTTATGCTGTTTTTAGTCCACTTTATGCTGACGATTTACAGTAATGGGTGATAGGTATAGCGCAAGCGGTAGCTTGTTTAAATAGAAAAACCCCACTTTTGGCGGGGCAGGGTTTTTCAAATAGATAATATGCATAACAAAAATACTAATTGTTATGCATATGGACAATATTAAATATTCATTCTATTTTGTCGAACCGACAAAAGATGATGTTTGGGGGCAAGATAAAAATATTTCATATTCTGCTGTTGGGGAATCCGTAACTCCTACATCAAATACATGTTTATTGTATAGTATTCGCAAAATACGCTGTTTTTATTTTCATATAAAGATCTTTAAATTCAATCGCCCCATTATAATACACCTTTTGTGGGATTCCGTTTTTCCACATTTCCATATTAAATTCTTTGATGCAAAGCAGGATAAGTTCGTAAAAGTGCTTAATTGCCGCCTCTTCGTTCATTTCAGCTATAAACCTGAATTTAGTATCGGTCGCTAATTCACCGACTATAATCCCTTTTGGTTGTAATTTTATTACAGTAAAAGGCTGCACATGAAGTTGGTATTTATTGTTTATAATCGGTGGTACTGGACATAGGACTAATCCGAAATCAAAACCAGTATCTAGCCATATCGTATCTTTTGAAACAGTATTTTTAACTACGGACGTAATAGAACGTTCGATTTTAAGATTTTCCATCTTCTTTACATTTTGATTAGACACCATAAATGTAAGAAAAAAGCCTCTCGATTCGGGAGGCTTTTGTTTATTCTTCCGTATCCTCAACAAATCCACGATACCGTTCCATTATCCCAATAAGATAAGTTACGGTTTCGTTGTAAGCATCTCTAATGCTCTCCCCTTCTTCTACAACAAGCATCTTCCTGGCATCCTGGAACATGCTCAAAAACTCCCTGCCATCTTCTGTGGACAAGACAGAATCAAGGACATCTATTAGTATGGTAATTAGCTTTTTGAGGTGTGTTACGGAACTTTTACTGACATATGCGTACCGATCACTTTGTAGCCATCCGATAATTTTATCGGCCCTGCGAACGAGGGCGGCTTTGCGGGTCATATTAAGTGGATAGTCAAATTCCATACCTTAAAGATAGTAAGTTTTGCTATAAAATAGCGGTAGGGGAGGGGTTTTTACGTCTGAAATTAGTATATTTGGGTTGCAAATATGATAAACGAAGATTATAGAAATATGACAGAAATTCAGTTCATCAGCGATGAAAGGGGTGAAATGTTTTATTCATTTTCTCTTAGACCTGCCGAAATGAATAACTCTGGGATGGCGGCAATTTCAATAACTATTACCCGAGGGGATGAAATTAGAAAATATCACCCAAATGATTTTCTTAATCATGTAATAGATAGTTACAACGAAAAAATTGATCAGCAACTTGACTTACACAAGCAATACGAAATGTGCTTGAGTGCAAAATTGCATATTAGTAATCAGGTAGAATATTTTAAAGGAATGCTAGATGGTGCAATCGAGCCAATAGAAAAATACAATTTTCAGCCCGAAATAAACAAGGTAAACAACACAACAGAAATATTCAAGTCTCATATTGAGCATGAAAAACTTAAACAAGAAATCAGGAATCTAAAAAGGGAAAGATATAAATTTTGGTGGGGAGTAATTACTGGCGCAACCACCGCTATTGGATTTTGCGCTACTATTTATTTTAAATTTTTAAGATAGCCACTGCCATAACAATGATTGTTATGGTTATGAATGTTATTCCAAATCCGACCACAAAACCATTCAGGAAATTTCTCATTAAACGCTAACAGGCCGAATCTTTATCCCACCATCCATATATAACCATTTAAGCATTACACAATCTGTTAACAGCTAAATCCTTTTACTGGCAGGTTGTTCTATAATTTACATATATGTTACATAGGTCTTTTCTATTGATTGTAGAATAAATATGATTAGTTCTATTTAACATATGTGTATTATAGAACAAAGTATCGCAGCTAAATGACCGTTTGGCCGTCCTGTTTAGTAGGGGTATATTCCGTTGCTGTTAATGTTAGTACGAAGCTGGTTTCGCCTCTTAGTCCGGTCAAGCCTTTTTATAAATCGCGAGCGGCCAATCATTATCCCCGTAGGAATTATTATGTTAAGCAGGGATTTGAACATGGTGGATTAGCAAATCCTGCTTAGCATAATAATTATTACAACGTAGGCTGATTTGGACGCGGAGATTTATTAACAGAGAAGGAGAGTGCGGGAGATTATATTGAGTAGGAAGTTAGTTTCTTACCCCAACACCTACACCTTGATAGTGTTTCTGGAAATACTCTTGTATTTTCTTTTCGTTCCGAGGGAAATAGTGTCTAATATATTCATTCCTTTCTTTTTCTGTTTTATTTAAGGCATTAACCCAAAAGACAACTGCATGTATTACCTCATCATCCATATCTTTTTTATCAGCTAAATCTATGGTTTCCTTTATTGAGGCAATCTCATTTTGCATCAATTTTATTTCCGATTCTCCTTGCTTTCTGACATACGAGCGTGTTATTAGAGATACGCCAATTAATGTCAGTCCTAATAAAGATGCCCAATGGTCTTGTATATATTGAAGGTTCATGGTGTGTATTTTATTTAAAATAGGCTTTATTAAAATGTCCCATATTGTTAATATACCACCTATAAAACCAATTACTGTGGCGGTAAAGATTATTTTAGGATTTGCATTAATTCGTTGTATTAATCCCATTTAATGACACTTTAGATTTTAAACAAAATAATTTTGCTCGGCAATCTAAAGTTTTTTAACTTTATGCTGCCGAGAGGTAGTTATTGGAGATAGCTGAAAGTATTTGAGTGCCACCTTGCAGGGTGGCATTTCGCATTTATAAAGGTACTAAATTTTCTTATTTTCAAAGCTGCCGCCCAGAGTGATGTTGCCCTTTCTGGGATTACCGCTGGCGAGTAGATGAACGGGTGCGAAAATTATTATGTTGAGTAGGTTAGCCCCTGTGCGGTGGGTTTGTGCGCCTACTTAACATAATAATTTTCTTTGCCAGCTTTGAAAAGTGAAAAGTCTGTGCAAAAGAAGAAGCCCATCCTTTCGGGTGGGCTATCTACCTTTGTGTGGTACTAAGACACAAAAAAAACATGAAAGAAATTATCGATTACCAGCTTATTAAATCTCAAAGTGTAGGCGACCTAACAAGAAGTGTAAGTGGGGAGATTAGAAATGGATGGCAGCCATTTGGCGGCGTTTCATCTGCATCTACTACTTATATGGATGACGGTCACGAAAAATCAGATACTGTGATGTTCTCCCAAGCAATGGTTAGGTACTTTAAGGAATAATATTGTAGCGATTATAATTAAGGGCTTGGACGCTCTCTTGCTCTAATTTAAAGAATTCAGCTTTCGTAATGGTTATTTTTCCCTTTTCTTTCTTCGTAAAGAACTTACGGATAGCCAATATTATGCGTTTCATTATCACTTACTTTAAACTCCGTTAATCCCAATATCGGGAGCAAAATAAACGTTATTTACATTTATAAGTGTTTTAGCTTCATGTATTTACAAGATGCTTTGTTCTATAATTTACATTATGTTAAGCAGGATTAAACAAACAAAACCCTCATTCCTACTTAACAGATAAGATATTATATAGCACCTGGCTCATACCACATACTACCAATTACCCGATGCCCTATCTTTATCCCCACAACCCACCATGAACCACTATAAAAAGAACAACATAAAAGATCCCATCTTCGATCAGTCTAAATGGATCCTGTATGGCTTCTATTATAACCCGGATGACAAACGGCTTTTCCCACCCAATCGCACCACATATTATTGGCTCGGTTTTGGCCGCACCATCAACTATGCCCATCGCGCCTCGCCCATAGTTGTTGTAATTGCCCTTATAGCTATTTACCTATTTATTCATTTTCAATCCAGCGATCCACCTCAAATTACCCCTACAATCATTCCCCGCACACATTAATAACATTTGCACACACCCTGCACAGTCCAAATATTCAACCGGAATATCAATAAGCACTTGCTAACTAATAATCAATCAATCAACAATAATTTAAATCAAAATTTCTATGTTAAATGTTTGGTAATTGTAATATTACTTCTTAACTTAGCATTCAATTAACAAATTATGGTTTTGTAATTTAATTGTTCACTCTTTAAAACTTAGTCGTATGTTATTGATGATCATTACATTCTATGCGGCCATTTTACTCCTCCCATCAATTGGCTCCCTCAAGCTTCACAACGGCACTTATTACGGCAAGCGGCGCACATACAGCGCCTGGCTCCGCAGCCGCCGCCAGCGTTATTTATCAAGGTAAGTAATGCCCACGCATCATTTCTACTTATCATCTCCCTTTTTCATCCCCATCCGGCCCCACAAACTGCTCCATTCCGTGGATTATTTTTTTGCCCATACGCCGCTAACTCACGATTTACGTCATTGCGCGGAGCAAAGCGTAGCCTTGTGTACGGGCTGCGACTAAGCAATCTCACGAAATCCATTTTCTCACATACCCCTCCCAAACTCACGACTAAAAAAAAGTATATACACTCTTCACCAATCAAATTCACCAATCCCTAACTTTACCCCCGATATGTACACCACACTCCATACCACAGCGCTCTACTCGACCTCACCCGCTCCAGCTTGTCCTGAGCTTGCCGAAGGAGAAAGGGCCGGGGAGAGGACCTTATACATCTTCAAAATTACAATTAATAAAATAAACATTTTAATATCCGCAATTTATCGACACTATTTTTTTCACCACACACACATATATACAAAAGCACAAACCATAACAGCACCAGGTTATTTATTGCCATTAGGCTATAAAAAAATGAAAAGAATTAATACATTTACAAAAAATAAATTAAGATGAAATATACCCTGCTCCTAGCGCTCCTTATATTATTATATACCCCCCACGCATCGGCCCAGTCCGTCATTTATTACGATCATGGCACCGGTTCCATCGGCTACGCCTATAGCAATGACGAAGACGGCCACGACATCAAGCAGCTCGAAAAACAGGCACTCAGCAATTGTGAGCAACATGGCGGTACCCGTTGCACCATGCTATACGAAACCAACAAACTCGGCTGGAGCGGCATCCTTGTTGGCCGCGATCAGCATGCTAATCCCATCGTGCTCGGCGTTGGTCACCAGCTCTCCGACACCTACGCCAAAGCCGAACTCGAACGCAAATATCTCTTCCGCGATGGTATCCAATATGACGATGTTATCATCCTCACCTGGAAAGCAGATTAAGCCATAAAATAGTATGATTTTTAACTGCAAATAAAATTTATAAATAACTGACAACCAGCAATTTAATATAATTAAAATAGACTGAAAATAGTAAAAACGGCCTCAAAATCTTTAAAAATCACAATTATACTTTGTATTTCCATAAAGATAAATTACTTATAGCTGTTGATAATCAATAGATTAACAATAAAAATTAAAAACAACAATTTGAAACGTTTTACCCCCACATATCGCTTACCGCTACTCACAGCCATATGCCTCCTCATACTGCGATCCACCTCCGCCCAAACCCCCTTAGCCGATTCCATTTGGCTCGTTACCAACTATACCAAGAAAGAAATACATACCCCCACCCGCGATGGCATTAAACTATTTACCGCTATATATGAGCCCAAAGACAAGAGCACCCCGCACCCTATATTAATGAATCGCACACCATATTCCATAGCTCCTTATGGCGCCGCATTCAAAGCTTTCTGGACTACACCATACATGGAGTATTTCAAAGACAATTATATAGTGGTTTTACAGGATGTAAGGGGCCGCTATATGAGTGAGGGTAAGTTTGTAGATGTCCGCCCATACATAGGAGATAAAGAAGATAAGGCCAAAGACGCTATAGATGAGAGCACAGATACCTATGATGCTATCGACTGGCTCCTGAAAAATGTAGATAATAATAATGGCAAAGTAGGCGCATTTGGTATTTCATATCCCGGCTTTTATGCCACCATGGCTGCCCTTTCCGGTCATCCTGCACTCAAGGCCGTTAGTCCCCAGGCACCCGTCACCGATTGGTTTCAGGGCGATGATTTCCACCACAACGGCTGTTTTATGCTCATGGATGCATTCTATTTTTATACCTTTTTTGGCAAGCCACGTCCTGTACCTACTACTGTCAATGCTACGGGTTACCAGTTTACTACAAAAGATAATTATAGCTTTTATCTCAATGCCGGCTCCCTCAAAGATATTGCAGCCATCGTGGGTGATAGTATCAAGTTCTGGCACGAGCTATACAAACACCCCAACTACGATTACTTCTGGACGGAGCGCAATCCACGCAATTTTGTAAGCCATATATCAGATACCTGTGCCACCCTCGTCGTTGGCGGTCTCTTCGATGCCGAAGATTGTTTTGGCGCCTGGAATCTCTACAAAGCCATAGAAGAAAAAACACATAACAGCAACCGTATTGTCATGGGCCCCTGGAGCCATGGCGGCTGGTCTCGCGGCACAGGCGATTATCTGGGTAATATCCGCTTCGGCTCCCACACCTCCGAATGGTATCACCAAAACGTAGAAAAACCCTTCTTCGATTATTACCTCCTCGGCAAGGGCGATGTAGATAATATTAAATACGCTACCATATTCTTCACCGGCGCTAATGAGTGGCGCACATTCTCCAAATGGCCACCATCAAGCACAGAAGATACCGCTTTCTACCTCCACACCAATGGCTCGCTCAATATGCTTCGCTCCCCCACTGCCGGCGAGGATATATATAACAAATACACAAGCGATCCCGCAAAACCCGTCCCCTATGCCGATGGCGTGCACCTCGTGCGCACCCGCGAGTATATGGATGACGACCAGCGTTTTGCCGCCCGCCGCCCCGATGTGCTGGTATACAAAACCGATACCTTGGCCGAAGATGTTACCCTCGCAGGCCCGGTAGTTGCCGACCTCTATACCTCCATTTCCACCTCCGATGCCGATTTTATAGTAAAGCTCATCGATGTTTTCCCCGATAATTTCACCTACGATACCACCATATTCGGCAAAGGCAATGGCAAAGACTACCCTATGGGCGGCTACCAGATGCTTGTGCGTGGCGAGGTAATGCGCGGCCGCTACCGCAATAGCTTCGAAACCCCGGAGGCTTTTGAACCGGAAGAGATCACTGAGGTCAAGTACACCCTCCCCGATGTGGCGCACGTATTTAAAAAAGGCCACCGCATCATGGTGCA
>CAIRZD010000408.1 GCA_903882965.1 uncultured Bacteroidota bacterium | reverse complement strand
GCGAAGTACTACCGAAAGTTTATGCCAGTCAGAATAATCTGCGTATGGCATTATTCTCAGCACCTCTCATACGGGTATTATTAGGCGTTTTCAACCCCATCAGCCGCACATTAGTAAATTCTACACAATTCATAGAAGGTAAAATAAGTTCTAAAACTGCAAATATCAGTAGTGAAGATTTTGAACATGCTATTGAACTTACAGTGGGGCATACCGCTACACGTGAAGAGGTTAATATTTTTAAGGGCATCCTTAAGTTTGGAAATATCTCCGCACGCCAGGTAATGCGAACCCGGCTTGATGTCAGCGCCATTGATCATGACATGACATTTGTTGAAGTTCGCGACTACTGCCTTGAGGCGGGCTATTCCCGCCTGCCGGTATATAAAGAGAGCCTGGATAAGATAGCCGGGGTTATTTATACAAAAGATTTCCTGCCACATATAGACAATGATTCGTTCGACTGGCATACACTTATACGCCCGGCTTATTTTGTACATGAAAGTAAATTAATAGAAGATCTACTGAAGGAGTTTCAACAAAAACGCATGCACTTTGCAGTAGTGGTAGACGAGTTCGGCGGCACTTCCGGCATCATAACACTGGAAGATATAATGGAAGAGATCATTGGTGATATTAAGGACGAATTTGATGAAGAAGATCTTAATTACAAAAAAATAGATGACGCCAACTTTATCTTCGAAGGCAAAACCCTTATAAATGATGTATGCAGGGTGATTGGCATTCCATCCGACACGTTTGATACAGTGCGTGGAGAAAGCGATTCACTGGCAGGGCTTATCATTGAGATATCCGGCAAATTTGCCGTTGTCAATGAAATCATAAGTTACAAACAATATGAGTTCACCGTACTTGCTATTGACAAAATGCGTATTCAGCGTGTGAAACTAACGATTCATGACCCAAAAGAAGAGGAACCGGATTAAATCATACAAATGTAATTTCTTGATTTATAGTTAGGCACATGTATGTTAATACTATACTTTTGCGATATACATCCTCGGTTACTATGATCAACAAAATAATATCCTTTTTCACCTCAAGGCATTTACTATATGCTATATGTCTCACCCTACTTATTTTTTCAGGTAAAGTAACAATTGCTAATACCGCAGATAGCCTGTCATCAAAACTCAAAACCCATACTCAAAATGATACCACCAGGGTCACCCTGCTCTGTAGCCTTTCAATGGCCTATATCAATAACAATGTTGATTCAGCAATAATATTTGCAAATGAAGGCCTATCCATTTCACAGAAAATAGCATTTGAAAAAGGGGAAGCACTATGCATGCAGGCACTGGGTCTTGCCTATCTTAATAAGAATCAATACGACAAAGCCCTTGTCTATTACAATAATGCGTTGAAACTTGTCCAAAAAACAGGAAAGTCAGAAGCTACATCTCTAACCTATTGCCATATTGGCGATGTTTACGCCCGCGAGGCAAAACATGGGGAGGCCATGGAGTACTATAAAAAAAGCATTAGCCTTAGCCGAGAGATCAAGGACGAGAGCGTCGAAGCCTTAGCTCTTATGAATATGGCAAGCCTGTATTCTGACCTGGGCAACCTTTCCGAAGCACTTAAATCCTATCTTGATGCCCTTAAAATATTTGAAAAAGAGCAAAATGCAGATGCACTTTCAACCTGCATGAGCAATATTGCTACCATTTATTCATCACTCGGCGATCATAAACGAGCCCTCGATTACAATAACCAAAGCCTTGCTATATTTCAGAAAACAGGCAACAAAATGGGGGTACTCTCTACCATGGTAAACTCAGGATTGATCTATGGTGAAATGAACGACTACAGAAGCACGATCTCACTACTTAATAAAGCCGTAAAATTGGCAGATTCAATTGGCGATAAATATTTTAAAGACGTTTGCCTTGCTAATATTGGCGAAGCCTATTTCAACCTGAATTCGTTTGACACCGCATATGAAAAATATATCATAGCCCTACACGAAGCAGAAAGCATGAACGACAAAGCAAGTATCGCTCAATCGGAAAATGGGATCGGCTCTGTGCTTGTAAAAAAGGGGAAACCGGAACAAGGCATAAAACACCTACTTGTATCTTACGACATTATGCGCGATGCAGGAATGAAAACGTCTGTACAGGAAATAGCACAAAACCTGAGCGAAGCGTATGAAAAAATGCACGACTTTCCATCTGCATTGAAATATTACAAGATATACTCCGCATACACCGACAGCCTTTACAACGAAAAAAACGACAAGCGTATTCAACAACTTCAATTTGATTATGAGCTGGGCAAAAAAGAAAACCAGATCACTCTACTGCAAAAAGATAAAGTCATTGAAGAAAATAAAAATGAAAAACAAACCGCTATTATATGGGTGTCACTCATAAGTTTAGCCATCCTTATTGTTGCCAGTATTCTACTATACCGTAGCCGGGCTTATGAAAAACATAATAAAGAAGAAATATTAAAACAAAAAGAAGAAATACAGCTGCAGGCAACAAAACTGGCAGAATTAAATAGATTTAAAGACAAAACATTTTCCGTCCTTTCCCACGATCTTAGAGGCCCTATTGATTCTTTCTACTCAATAATTACCCTGCTTGATCAAAAGGCTATTACTTCAGAAGAATACCTGATACTAAAGCCTGAAATGACTGCCCAGATCGCTTCATTAACTATCCTGCTGGATAATTTATTGAAATGGGCCTCAAATCATATGAAAGGGCAGATAGCTGCAAAACCTGCCAACACCAGCATCCAAAATATCGCCCGTCAAAACATCAACCTGCTCAAAACTGCAGCCTCAAAAAAACAAATAACAATTAACAACGAAATACCAGAATCAATCTTTGCATATTGCGATGCGGCACAGATGGATATTATGATACGGAATTTAACAATGAATGCTATTAAATTTACAAAGCATAACGGCGCCATAACACTCTCTGCAACAAGCGATCAAGACAACGTATATATATCAATAGCAGACAATGGCGTGGGCATGACAAAAGAACAGCTTAATAAACTATTTTTGATAGCCCCCGACAATCATACCTATGGCACAGACGGCGAAACAGGAACCGGATTAGGGCTGCTTCTTTGCTATGAATTTGTGAAAGCAAATAATGGCATCATTTCCGTATCATCTGAAAAGAATGTGGGTAGCACATTTACAATAAAAATTAAAAAAGCGACAGCTTAAAAACACATTTACAGCACTACCTGCTGCACCAGTTCACTCTTGTATTGATAATCAGTATTAAAATGCAACCCCCTGCTCTCTTTTCTGAATTGCGCCGATTTTACAACCAGGTAACCAATTGTGATTAAATTTCTCAACTCACACAGTTGAGGGGATAATACAGTAGTCTTGTATAATTCCTCTGTCTCTTTATGTAGCAGGTCTATACGGCTCATAGCTCTTTCCAGGCGCACATCATTACGCACTATACCTACATAATCACTCATGATCTGCTGTAGTTCTTTCAGGCTTTGAGTAATAAGGATCATTTCTTTGGGCTCGTTCGTTCCTGAGGCATTCCAGTCAGGCACCGCATCTTTAAAAGGTATATCGTTGATACGGGCTGCCATATCCTCGGCACATCTATGTGCAAAAACAAGTGCTTCAAGCAAAGAGTTAGATGCAAGACGGTTTGCACCATGGAGCCCCGTTGCAGAGCACTCACCACATGCATACAAGTTAATAACAGACGATCGGCCCATTTCATCGGTCTTTATCCCACCGCAACAATAGTGAGCGGCAGGAGCTACCGGTATCATCTGCTCAAAAACATCAATCCCTATGCTCTTACAACGGGCATGGATATTGGGAAAATGATCGAGGAATTTCTCTTTGTCCATCGCCCTGCAATCGAGATATACATATTCTGTACCGGTACGTTTCATTTCGCTGTCTATTGCCCGGGCCACTACATCACGTGGAGCCAGGTCTGCCCGGGGATCATAGCCTTGCATAAATGCCTCGCCATCTTTATTTCTCAGTATACCACCATCACCTCTTACTGCCTCAGTGATCAGGAACGAAGGGCTGATTCCTGCCTCATACAATGCAGTAGGGTGAAACTGTATGAATTCCATATTCTCTATCCGGCCTTTGGCGCGGTACGCCATAGCTATACCATCTCCGGTGGCAATTCGCGGATTGGTAGTTGTTCTGTATACCTGCCCTACTCCACCCGATGCCATAAGCGTGCAGCGGGCAAGTATCTTCTCTATATTATTACTTTTCAGGTTTAGCGCATATACGCCATAACAAGTGATATCAGGGGTAGACTTTGTCACTAGATATCCAAGATGGTGCTGGGTGATAATATCCACCACAAACCAGTGATTATGTATTTGTATATTAGGGTATAGTTTTGCTTCAGCCACAAGCGCACGCTCTATCTCAAAACCGGTAATGTCTTTATAATGTAGTATCCTGTATTCCGAGTGGCCACCTTCTTTCCCCCGCATATAATCCCCGCCATTATCCTTATCAAATTTAGTACCCCATTCTATTATTTCATTCACCCGTTGCGGCCCTTCTTTTACCACAATATCAACGATCTTTTCATTACAAAGGCCGTCGCCGGCTATCAGCGTATCCTGTATGTGTTTTGCAAAACTGTCGTGCTCCAGGTCATTCACAACTGCAATACCTCCCTGGGCATACTTAGTATTTGTTTCGTCCGTATTCGCCTTTGTAAGTATTGTTATTGTTTTGTCAGGAAACCTGCGTGCGGTTTTTACCGCAAATGTCAGCCCTGCAATACCGGAGCCTATAATGAGAAAATCTGTTTTAAGCATAAGGAACCCAAAGGTACTATACAAAGTGATAGCACAATGTTCAAAAACATCATTTGACCTTCCAAATTAATGGAAGATATATGTAATGGTATTATTTTAAAAACTGGATGTAAGCGTAGCTTTCACCCCGCTAAACGCAGGTTCGTAACGGCACACGCCTCCAGAACAATTTATACCATCTACCTGCTTTACATAAGCAAGCGAAAACCTATGCGGCCCCTTTGTATAAGCAGCATAAACAGTTGGATAATTTAGGCCGGGGTTATGATAATCATGATTATCATTATTCGGGTTAGGTACAACATTATACATATCAGATACAGACACAGACCATTTAGGGGCCACATCATATTCCACCAATGCATAAGCCCATGACCCATAATCCTGCTGGGTATATTGATATTGAAATTCAGCTCTTATAGATTTTTTTTCATTCAGCCTGTACGTCAATTCCACAAACGGTGTAACAGCATATACTATAGGATGATTTGTAGAACCTTCCGACTCGTACTGTAAAATATTATACTCCATATACTGCGCTCCCCATTGCAATATCCATGATTTCCATCCCTGGTAAAACATGTCAAAATAGTATTCACGGTACAGGTCGAGATTTTCAAGCGTATTGATATGTGTATAAGTCAGTGTAAAGTTCGTAACATCATTAGGCGATAATGTAAGATTGGCAGTACCCGCCATTTCAGAAATATCCTGCGACGTAGGTGTATACCTGGACATTAATCGTTCAGGACGTAAAACAGCATTGATTGGCTGCCAGTCAAGATATTGATCAAGAGGTGTTTGACTTGGATTAGGTGAAACGCGCATCACAAAATCCTCTGTCCGCTTACCTGTAAGGCTAAGCGCAATACCTTTCCTGCCATAATTAATAGAAGTATACTCTACATTTCCCGGCTTGTCTACAAGTATAGTATTACCGGCCGCATTAGGCTCATTTATTGCCTCATGGGTCTTATAATCACCTTCCGCATACCAGGAGAAATTTTTATAAACCAACGTATTGTAAGCAGCAAATGCATACATATTGTACATCGGGTTAAATCTAGTGTCCAGCGCCTGTGAATTAATAGTATTTGCAATTGCAGTCATCGAAGCCTGGTCAAGCGTCCTGTTCAGCACACCTATTCCTGGTAAAATATGCAACTTGCCTGCACTAAAATCACCTTCCGCATTAAAACCCTTGATCACTGGTGCATACCGCACATTATTCACCAGGTTATTATTTTTCTGCTGGCCGGTAAACCCTTTGATCGTAATATTTTTAGTGAGCTTGTATTTTAGCTCTATACCCATTAGTGCATTATCTATAAGTAGCCCCCTGTCTTCGTATGCACGGAAAAGGATACCACTACCTATCTGGTCATATATCGAGCCTACCGAAATACTGAGATCCCCAACATCTTTGCTAACATTCCATGCCCCTATACCATAATCAGTCATCGGCGATGTTGGGTTCTTCAGGTTTGAATTGTCAAATGCATCCGCACGTACAAAGAAATTAAAACCATTAACACTATACCTCAAGTCCAGCCAGCCATCATTTCCACTCAAGGCATTATCATACAGTGGGTTATTAGAAGCGCCTATACTCGGATCTCTCATGAAAAAATTCAGGTTCATCATCAGGTCCCCGGAAAATGTACCCTGTGCCAATAATTTCACAGACATCAATACCAATAAAATTAAAATCGCTGACTTTTTCATTTAAGAATCGTATATTGTTAAAAGTTTTTCCGAAATTAGTTGCTTAATTTTAGATTCGGCAAAGTTTTACCTTATTATTTAAAAAAACAAATACCTATGAAGAAAATTATCATCGCTATCGTTTGTATGTTCATTGTTGCGTCTGTTCAGGCACAGGGCCTTCCGGATACACAAATAAAAGATGTAAACTCAGGCAAAAAATTACCTTTTAATGAAACTGTTGAAAAAGGCAAGGTTACTGTTATAAGCTTTTGGGCTACTTGGTGTGTACCTTGCAAAAAAGAAATTAAAAATATTTCCCTTAAACTTCCTGAATGGAAAAAAGAGGCCGATTTTAATTATATGACCATATCTATTGATGAGCCGCGCGCCGAAGGTCTGGTACGCACTTATGCGCTATCTCAGGGCTGGAGCTTCCCATTTTATTTAGATGCCAACTCAGACCTGAAACGATCACTCAGCTTTCAAAATGTTCCTTATACTATGATCATTGATAAAAACGGAAAGGTAGCATTTACACATACAGGCTATGAAGAAGGTGGCGAAGCCGAAGTATTTGCAAAAATAAAAGAACTCGCAGCTGCCAAGTAATCTCTACTTAGCTATACCTATACTTTACCCATTATCTGATCAAGAATAATATGTGCAGAACGGGTATAATTATATTTCTCAAAGAGTGCATCAGGCCTTTTGTCCGTATTTTTTTGATCCCCGGCAACATTACCTAATGCCGCGCTGATGCTATTAATATCATACGGATCACAGAAGTGTACATAACCATTATATAATTCCCTGTATATAGCTATATCCGAACAAATTACTTTGCATCCCGAGTATAAACCCTCTAATACAGGTATCCCAAAGCCCTCATAAACAGATAAAGAAACCAGCACTTCAGCCCTCGCATACATATTTATCAATTCTTCAGAACTAACACGGTCATAGATTTTAATATTTGCATTGACCAATAAATTTTCATCCAGCCCACTTTCTGCAAAGACCTTGTTTTTATCCCCGATGATCACCAGTTGATATTCATCTTTTACCTTGCTCTCTATAAATGCGTTTACTAAATGCTGGTGGTTCTTTCTTTTGCTAAAAGTTCCTACAGCTAAGATTACCTTATCTTTTTTTACATATTCATGGGTCGCTTCACCCAACATTTGCCCTGATATACCATTATATGTTACAGATACTTTTCCAGAAGATATTTTGTAATATTTTATTATTTCTTCACGTATGGTTTCACTAACTGTGAAAATATGCCTGCTCCTGCGAGCCAACCTCGGTATCAGATAATTATACCAAACCGAAAATAACTTTGTATTCCATTCCGGATGATGGTAAAATGCAAGGTCATGTATGGTAAAATAATTGTTGCCGTATAGTAATGGAGCCGTATTCGCAGGGCTAAACAAAGCCCCCCCACCCTTTCTGAAAAGGTATAATGGCAGGTCTACCTGCTCCCATAAGTGGCCGGTATTGACGCCTGTTATTTTTACATCAAGCTCCTGCGCAATATCTTTATGTAGTATATTTTGTGGCGCAAGGAACACCACGTCTGGATATAACTTTTTAATTTGTCTGCTGCATTCAATTCCATACCTTTGTACCCCTGAAACAGGCTGAGTCAGAAAACGTGCGTTTACAAATATTTTCATTTTTAAAACTGCCGCAAAACATTTAATTGCTGCAAAGTATCAACAAAATCCACAACGTGCAAAATATTACGCGTATATATGCCTTAAGCAAACGAAATGTAATATTAAGGTATAAAAACTCTCTTGTCGGCTTTTTTTGGGGATTTTTCAAGCCATTATTATACCTGCTTATTTTTATAGTTATTTTCGCTTCCCAATTCCCTTCTGTAAATAATTATATACTATACGCAACTTCAGGCCTTATTTTCTGGTTTTTCTTTTCTAATGTTACCAACCAGGCTATCGGTACTATTGTCGGTTCTGCCGGTCTTATTAAATCATTGAATATCCCGGTAATGTTCTTCCCGATCTCAGAATTGATCGGTGAGCTATTTAATTTTTTCCTCACACTGGTTGTTTTCCTTATAGTTATGTATTGGTTTGGTATTACCTATAGTTTCCGGTTATTCCTCATCATTCCTTGCGCTATTCTGTTTAGTGTGTTTTCTTTGGGGGTCATCCTGCTACTCTCTTCACTAAATGTCTTTTTCAGGGATATAAATATAATTTGGGGTACAGTTCAGCCGGCACTTTTCTATATTACGCCCATTGCATACCCCGAAAGTTTATTAAAAGGGCAACATGCTTTTATCATAAAATGCAACCCCATATATTATTTCATTAAACTTGGCAGAGGTATATTTAATGATCCGGTAGCCCCATCAGCACACTTATGGAACTATTGTATTATTATCGCTACTATAATGTTCTTTATTGGGGCATTTGTATTTAATAAACTCAAAAACCAATTCATTTCAACCATCTGATAATGAATACAGATAGCCTGATAACTTTTGATAATGTTACTGTCAACTTCTGGCAGAACAATCTGGGCATTAATTCAATTAAAGATCTGATCACAAAAAGGAAAAAACCTTTTAGCAATAAAACCATACTTAAGAACATATCTTTTGAAGTAAAAAGAGGCGAAAGCATGGGCATACTCGGCCGAAACGGCTCAGGAAAAAGCACCCTCCTGCGCACTATTGCAGGCCTCATAAAACCACAGGAAGGGAAAATAATGGTACGGGGCACTTTTGCACCCATACTCGCCATAGGTGCCGGATTAGAATTAGAACTCAGCGGCTATGAAAACATGTCATTACTTCTCTCCCTCTATGGCACCTCCAGAAAAAACACCAATGCCATACAGGGCATAAAAGAGTTTTCAGAACTAAGCGATGAAGTACTCCGAATGCCTGTAAAACGATTTTCATCAGGTATGGTAGCCCGCCTCGCTTTTTCCATATCACTGGCAAACGAAGCGGATATACTTATTATAGATGAGGTCCTTTCTGTAGGCGATCAGGGGTTTCAGGCAAAATGCCTTGATAAAATACACCAGATCAAAGCCCAGGGCACAACAATTCTTTTCGTTTCCCACTTTCCGGATGGCGTAATGAAGATATGCGACACCGCAATACTCATGGAAAATGGAGAAATTACCCACCGTGGCACTGCAAAAGAAATTTGCGATAACTACACGCTTTTATTCTAATTTCACACCCCAAGCGGTTTTCCCGGAATAAAAAATTACAATAAATAATGAAGAAAAATTTTGCTAAGTTATCCAATCCAGGCGAAGGCAGATTAAAGAGTTTAATGAAATTTGCATCATTCGTATTAACAAAGCCCGGGTTCAATTTGGTTAAAAAAATAGCAAAAAAAACACTCTTCAAGCTAGGGCTATGGGAGCCAAAACAACAATATACAGGATATAATGCCTGGATAAATGCGAAATTGGACCCCGAAACACTCATACAAGAATTCAACAACACTTATACATCACTCCAAAACAAGCCAAAAATAAGCATAGTTGTACCAGTCTATGATCCAAAAATTCAATATCTCAGTGCAGCCATAAACTCTGTTATAGATCAATCCTACACAAATTGGGAATTATGCCTCTCAGACGACCGCTCCCCAAACCCGGAAGTAAAAACAACACTCGACAAATTCAGTAAAAAAGATAACAGGATCAAAACGATCTTTCGTGAAACAAACGGGCATATCTCTGCCAATTCAAATTCCGCATTATCACTTGCTACCGGCGACTTCATCCTTTTCATGGACCATGATGACCTGCTCACGCCCAATTGCCTTTTTGAATTTGTAAAACACATCAATGCCCAACCACTGGACCAACTCATCTATTCAGATGAAGACAAAGTGGATGATAAAGGAGAATTTTCTTTCCCCCATTTTAAACCCGACTGGGCCCCCGACAACTTATTGTCCCGCAATTACATGGGCCATGTAATTGTAATAAGAAAAGACCTGATGGATCAGGTAAAGGGCTTCAGGGAAGGCTTTGAAGGGAGTCAGGACCACGACTTTCTGCTTCGCGCCACAGAACTTACCACACACATCGGCCATATTCCAAAAGTGCTGTATCACTGGCGCATTCACAGCTTATCTGTCGCTAATAATACTGATGCCAAGCCATATGCCTATATCGCCGCAAAAAAAGCAATAGAGGAAGCAATGATAAGAAGAGGCACCCCCGCCACTGTGGAAGATATCCCTGATACACTGGGTGGCTACCGCATAAAATACCAAATAAAATCCGCTGGCAAAGTAAGTGTTATTATCCCTACAAAAGACCAGGTAAAACTATTGAAGATAGCAATAGACTCTATTCTGCAAAAAACAGATTACCCCGATTTTGAAATCATTGTGCTCAATAACAACAGTGAATCAAACGATTTTTTCGCTTTAATGAAGGAATACAAAGAGCAGTTTGCCGGAAAATTCCGTTGTATTGATGCTAATTTCCCTTTCAACTTTGCAAAGCTTATGAACTTAGGAGTTGCAGAAAGCAAAGGTGAATTTATTTTGCTGTGCAATAATGATGTTGAGGCAATACATAACGACTGGATGACACAAATGGTGTCTTATGCACAACGTGAAAAAACCGGTGCTGTAGGTGTGAAACTGTTATACTCCGACAATACAATCCAGCATGCCGGGGTAGTCCTCGGACTGGGTGGTGCAGCAGGGCATGTATTTATTAATATGGGCCGTTATGACAGGGGGTACTTTAATTATGTACTATCATTGAATAATTACTCAGCAGTAACCGGGGCCTGCATGATGTGCCGTAAAAGCATTTATAATCAGGTAGGAGGTATGGATGAACGCCTCGATGTAGAATATAATGATGTTGATCTTTGCCTCCAATTTCTAAAACATGGGTACTATAATGTTTATCTTCCTACAGTAGAATTATACCACTACGAATCCGCAACTCGGGGCCATCCATTCCAAAGCAAAGAATCATGGGCTCAGCATGAAAAAGATTTTGCGCTGTTCAGAAGTAAATGGCAAAAATTAATAGATAACGATCCATTTTACAGCCCTAATTTAAGCATTGAATGTACCGATTTTCAGCTCAATATGTCTGCATAAACAACGATGAAGCAACTTATTGTACAGGTATTTGACCTGCCACCTGTTCCTTAATCGTTTCTATGCTTATCTATGCAATAAATATTCTGTTTGCAGGCTTCATCAGAAACTTCTTTTGCTTTTTTCTTATCATCATCAAAGAAATCAGTGGTTTTTAATGTACTCCGGAATCCTTCAAAATTAGCGCTCCCATTTATGAAATTTAAACGGTAAGCATATAACAGTATTAATACCGACGCAATAATGATAGGTATTCTCAACTTTTTACCCTGTAAATTTATCAATATAAAAGTAAAGGTTATAGCAACCAGTATATGCGGGTAAATAAAATACCTGCTTGAATAAGCAAGCTCCACCGGAATGTTACCTCTGAATACGGCAATAATAGCCATCGAGAACAACATAAAGCCCACAATGCAGAGCAGTTGTAATGTGCCATTTTTCACATCATATTTTCCCTGAATCAATAAGATAATCACCAATACCGCTAGTAATAATATACCACATACTATACCATAGTCCTGGCTAAAATGTGCCCCGGCCACATGCAGGAAAAATGGTATGATTTTAGATAGGCTCAATGTTGAAAGATGCTTCTGCGACGGGATATAGTGATAATAATACAATGGGGCAAATATTATGAGGGTTGATGCCGAAACAATTGTTTTATACCGGTCTTTCATAAAGCATACAAATAACACTACAAGAAACGCCCCTACACTCCCATTCCCACTTGAAAAAATACATATTACCTGAAGCAATGCTCCTGCAAAAATGTACCACCTGCTCTTAAGACTATAAAAAAACAACGCAGACGTCAATAAAAGGAGAAGCGTATAAGTTTGCATACCGGCAGTAGCGAAATCTGCATTTTCAAAATTATTCAGATCGAAAAAGCAAATGCTAAGCACAAATGCAGCTATATACCAATCCTTAGGCAAAGCTTTCCGTATGAAGTAAGTTATACTAATAAAAACAAGTATTGAAGTAACTGCATTTAGCATAATTAAATGCCTGAAATTTATATCCCCAAATAAGGCATAATACAAGGCATATGCAACGTGGGATGAAAAAAGACGATGCTCATTCTGTTGGGTAAATAAAAGAGAAATCTTGTCTGAAAAGTTAGCTTTATGATAGTTTACCAGGAAGTCCAGTATAGTATCATAATCATCCCAGCGTGGCAGGTTTATAGCATATTTGTATATATACACTAAGTATATAAAAATAGTCAGTGATATTATTGCATATTTGAGTATGTCTATGTATGGCCCTTTTCTACTTGCAAGTACATTATTTCCCATTAACAATCATGCTGTATTAAAAAGTAAGT
>CAIRZD010000407.1 GCA_903882965.1 uncultured Bacteroidota bacterium | reverse complement strand
TTTTTTACTACATGCCCTACTATATGCCCGAGACTGAGTAAGAACATGCAGCAATTGCAAACCAGTTTCAGAAAAGACCCAAAAAAGGAAGCATCGCTGGATACAATTGTTCAATTTATTTCCATCACTGTAAATCCAGGGTATGATTCCTTCCAGGTATTGCGGGCTTATGCCGACCGCTTTGGTGCTAACCCTGATCACTGGTGGTTTTTGACGGGTGATAAAAAAACAATTTACAACTTCATCCGTAATGAACTCGGTATCTCAACAGGTCCGGGCGATGGCGGTGCAGACGATTTCATTCATACAGACAGGTTTGTATTGCTTGATAAGGATAGGTTTATCAGAGGTTATTATGACGGGCTGAATGACACCGATGTAAGGAAATGCGCTGATGATATTGTGCTGCTTACCTTGGAAAGAAAACATAAAAAAAATTAGCTGATTAGCTGATATTATGATTAGCTGATTGGAGCATCTGGTTTGGATGTACTTTGCCTGGTTTTAGGTTTTTAAAAAAATATTTTATGCTTACTCCTGTATTAAAAAAGAACGATAAGAAGGCGAACCTGCTGATATGGGTTGTTTCGTTCGTGATCTTTGGCGCGGTAGTTTTTTTGACTAACGTTAAGATCCTGACCGGCCTTAATCTTGGTTTTAACGTTCACCTGCTTGCTTTATTTAATGCTGTTATTAACGGTACTGTTTCCATTTTGCTGGTATGGGCATTAATAGCGGTAAAAAACAAACAGTATGTGCTTCATAAAAAACTCATGCTAATTGCTATTGTGTTGTCCGTACTGTTCCTTGTGTCATATATAGGGCATCACTTACTGGCGAGCGAAACAAAGTATGGCGGAGCGCATGACTGGTTATATTTCTTTTACCTGTTCATTCTCATTACTCATATTTTTCTTGCAACGGTTATTCTTCCATTCATCCTGTTTACCGCATACAGATCATTGACCGGAGAATATGAAAAACATAAAAAACTGGCTAAATATACGTGGCCTTTATGGCTATATGTGAGCGTTACCGGTGTATTGGTATATTTGCTGATAAGCCCTTATTATGTACCGCATATCTAGAAGCAAACACTACCCTTTTCTATATTTAAATATTTTGTAACTTTATTGTATGAAGCGAATTGTGATAGCTGGTTTATTGTTGCTGATTTCGGGAATCTCATACGCACAGGGTTGCTCTGTATGTACAAAAGTAGCTGCCGGCATGGATGACAAAAGTGCAAAGGGCCTTAATGGGGGTATCATATATCTTGCATTTTTGCCCCTTATCATAATGGGAACACTGGGCTTTATATGGTGGCGTAGTAGTAATTCACGTTCATAAGCACATAGGGCAAAGCCTGTGCTTATAGTTTCTGAAAGAAGAAGTTAAACTCGGTCAAAATTTCAACTCTATGAGAAAATATTTTTTACTTCTGGTTTGTGTTACAATAATAATAAGCATTTCATCCTGTAAGAGAAATGTATTGAGAGGGGAAGGTAATAAAACATCCAGCACTCCATCTGTTGCATCATTTAGTGCTGTTGATATTGATCTGCCGATCAAAGCTGATATTACTGTACAAAACGGAGCACAGGCAGGTATACAACTAAATGGTTATGGCAATGTCATAAAACATATAAAAACAACAGTAAAGAACAATGTGCTTTATATAACATCGGACCTGGATGAAATGTGGGAGATAAATTGTAATGATGTCAGCGCGGCGATCACCCTTCCGGTTATCACAGCGCTAACATTAACGGGTGCACCAGATGCTAATATGCATGGTAATATTACCGGTGCTGATTTTAAATTAGAAATATCAGGGGCAAGCAAAGTTGTGATAGACAATATTAATGTAGATAATTTCAGCTCGGAAGTTTCAGGAGCGGGAGATATAGAAGTAAAAGGAGGTGCAGTTAGAAAAGCCTCGTATGAAATAAGTGGTGCCGGGAAAATACTGGCATTCCCATTACAAGCTACTGAAACAACCACATCTATCTCCGGTGCCGGAAAAAATGAAGTCACTGCACTCACAAAACTTAGTGCTACTATAAGTGGCGCAGGAACAATAAAATACAAAGGCCATCCATCTGTTACCCAGCAAGTATCCGGAGTGGGTACAATAGCAGATGCTAATTAGTCTATTGGGATTGGCAGGATTTTTGTTATATTTATTGGTAAATAACGCCTTTTATGCCAGGAAAATATTCTTTACGAATACTATTATTATTTGCATTTTTTCTGTGTGTGCGAACAATAGCATTTGCACAAGCAGACCCACTGGAGCGCAACCTTTGGTATAATGAAGAGAAAACGGCTAAAATACAAATATACAAAGCCACTGATGGTAAATTTTACGGAAAGATAGTGTGGCTAAAAGTGCCTGAAGCAGATGGCAAACCGAAGGTTGATAAAAACAATCCTGATAAAAACCGCAAAAACGATCCACTCTTAAGTTTGCTGATATTAAAAGGATTTAAAAAGGACGGTGATAAAGTCTATACGGACGGGACTATTTATGATCCTAAAAACGGGAAAACATATAGTTGCAAAATAACCAACAAAGGGGAATCACTTGATGTGCGTGGATACGTTGGGTTTTCGTTCATAGGCCGCACGACCGTATGGACCAAGGCTGATTAAACGGCTTCTTCAAAATAAAATACATTGTCCATTCTTCACAGCAAATCGCGGATCTTATATCTATCACAGCCCGTAATAATGGGTATTCTTAATGCTACGCCTGATAGCTTCTACAATAAAGGCAGAGGAAGTGATGTGGATGCTATGCTGCAAATGGCAGAGCGCATGCTGAGTGCGGGCGCAGCAATACTAGACATAGGAGGCGCGAGTACAAAACCCGGGCAGCAACTGATAACAGCTGATGAAGAACTGCAACGGGTAATGCCTGCAATATTGGCCATCAACAAAGAATTTCCGGAAGCATGGCTTTCAATTGATACCTATAATGCAAAAGTGGCGAGAGAAGCCGTTACAGCCGGTGTAAGTATCGTAAACGATGTAAGCAGCGGCAGATTTGATAAAGAGATGTTACAAACTGTTGCTGCGTTAAAAGTACCCTATATAGCCATGCATATGCAGGGAACACCTGAAACTATGCAACTGGCGCCACAGTATAATGATGTGGTAAAGGAAGTGCATCAATACCTTGAAAATATTTGTACAGCATGTGCAGCAGCAGGTATTGCAGATATAATCATTGACCCCGGATTTGGTTTTGGTAAAACAGTGGCACATAACTTTGCTTTGCTCAGATCTTTAAATACATTCAGTACATTGGGCCGCCCGATACTGGCAGGCCTCTCGCGTAAATCAATGATATGCAAGCCCCTTAAAGTAAATCCAGAACATGCACTCAATGGCACTACTGCGCTGAATATGATAGCACTGGAACAAGGCGCAAACATACTCAGGGTTCATGATGTAAAAGAAGCAAGGGAGGTATTGATAATGGCTCAATGGCTTAATGGCTCAATGGCTTAATTCAAAATCTGCCAACCTGCCTGATCATTTTACAGCAGTTCTGATTTTCCAGCATTGGAACAAGGCGAAAACATACATAGAGTACATGATGTAAAAGAAGCAAAAGAGGTAGTGATAATGGCTTAATTCAACAAATCTGCCAACCTGCCTGATCATTTTACAGCAGTTCTGATTTTGTTACTCCAACCTGTAAACGGGATAGCGCATAAACTCGGGTTCAAAATATGGAGAGTGCCGATATACAAAATCGAGCTGTGCTGATGCATCTTTGGCAAATACCGGATCGCTATTTCTTTTATCTTCCAATAATTTTTTGAGCACGGGATCTTTTTCAAGCAGCTTTGCGGCAATATCTTCAAATACATATGCACTGAAATACTCTTTCTGCTGTAAAATACCATCGAAAAAATTCCATGCAAAAAATGCATCAGGAGCTGTAGGCTCGAGTGTTTCTACAAGATAACGATTGGCAGGCTGGTTGACCGGGATAAAATAATCTCCTTCAGAGAACTGAATCGCTACTTTTTCGGGGGTTACCTGCACATTCTTATGGAGGTAATGTTTTTCATAAGGGTGCGTTGCGCTCTCATAATCATCGATGTGATAAGCAGTGACGATAAGTGTAGTATCGCGGCTTAAGCGCCTTATATGCACACCGTTTGAACGCAAAATACTGATAACAGGCACCCACGTTTTGGGTATAATATATGCCTTGGGCGCAGTAACTGTTTTGGAGGGGATAAAATGGTCGTAAAAAGGTACGTTTTTCGTAAATGGTTTCTTATGGTTATAGTATAGTCTTTGCAACCCGGATACCTCACTGGTTTTGTATGCTGCCTCGTAACCCTTGAACAGAACACTATCGCAGCGTGTAGTATCCACTTTCCAATCTAATACAAATTCTTTTTTATTTATCAGCGCAGCCTTGTCATTATCCCGCGCTTGTTTTATTTCTTTGGCATGCTCAGACCCTAATTTAATAAAGCTTTGCATAAGTGAATATGTAGCCAATACACGTTCTTTAAATGGTTTGAGCATATGTGTTTCAGGGACATAAGCCATTGTTTGAAATAAGGATGCATATCCGCTTGAAAACCTTGGTGATTCATAAAATTCGCGCCAACCGGCATCAGGGGTAGTGCTGAAATCATTTACATAAGGCACCAGGTCATAGCCTTTTTCCTTCATGTCTTTATAAAGCAGCGGAGTGAATGTATTATACATATAAGCACCTGCTTCCCCACCAAGTTTATCATGCTGGGAAGCCAATAATGTCATTACATGCTGGTAATCAGCACCATCGCTTACGTGATTGTCTATAAAAATGTCGGGGTTGATCTTTATGAACAGTTCTTCGAGACCTATTGTTTCTGCGGCATCACATTTTATGAAATCGCGGTTTAGGTCAAGATTGCGTGAATTACCACGAAATCCATAACTCACCGGGCCATCCTGGTTGGCACGGCTATAGCTGTTCCTGTTGAGCGCGCCCCCTATATTATACATAGGTATTACCACAAGCACCACATTTTTAGGTACGTTTATCCTACCTGTTGCAGCATCACGCAGCAGCATCATGCTGGCATCTACCCCATCCGGCTCACCGGGATGAATATCATTATTAATAAGTATTACTATCCTGCCCTGCTTCTTTATATCATCCTTATCAAAATTAGCATCACTGGTATAAGATACATAGCGCAAAGGATACCCTATATCTGTAGGCCCAACATCGCCTATAACAATAGTGGGAAAAGAATCCCGAAGTTGTTTATAAAAATCAAATGCTTCAAGATAAGTAGCCGTGTGCATACCCTTTGAACGTTCAAATGGCGTGATGAATGCAGTATCAGTGCCTGATGCGTTAGCTGCAGGTGTTGCAAATAATATAATGAGAAAAAAAAGAAGCAGGTTTTTCATGAGCAATGAATAATGAGTGATTGCTATTACTATTTATATTAAAACTGGACACCAAAATGGAAATTGAGATCCACATAAGAACCCGGTCCTGTAAGGAAAAATAAATGTTCGTTATAAACGGCAGGTGGGTTGGTAACCCCCGCAAATTTAAGCCCTGCATTTATCTCCATAAAAAACCAGTCGAAGTTAAAATGCCGCCCAACGCCACCGCCACCAAATATATAAGTGCCGGGTGCGGAATAATCATTTCTGCCATCGCCGAAAATGGATATATTATTATACCCATTATTGGGCTTATAGTCTGCGAACCCTAAGCCTGCTTTACCATAAATAAAATTTTCGGCGTTACTTTTCCGGTCTGTAAAATACATGCGATACTCAAATGAGCCCTGGTAACCGGGGAAAAATCCCCAATATTCGGTATAATTTAAAAGAAGTGCGTTTTGTAAGTTTAACCGGTATTCAGCTCCTATGCCGGCTTTAGATAGAATGCCCAAAGGGCTGGTTAGATAAATTGCAAAACGGGGATCAAGATATTGTGCGCGGATGGTGGTACACGACAATATTGATAATAGTATAAAAAGATTTTTTAATGACTTTTTCTTCATGCTTTTACTGAAAGTCTTGGCAGAATCACGGAAAATATGCACAGACTATTTTACCCAAAGCTAAAATAATATTTCAATAGGGCTGTCTATCATTTATGAAAACAAAAAACAATGAAAAAATCAAGATATTCATTATACATTTTCGTATCTTTAAATTCCTGCTATTAATACCATTTTCTATTAGACTAAATAAATAACACACTCCCGCACAAGAAATGAAAGCTGCAGATATTGAGATCTTAAATGAAAAGGAAATATCCGACCTCGTTATCAATAGTCTGCCAGGTATTTTCTATTTACAGGATCAAAGTGGCAAATATCTCCGGTGGAATAAAAATTTTGAAAAAGTTTCGGGATACTCTGCTGCTGAAATTAAAGAACTAAGCCCGCTTAATTTTTTTGACCCCAAGGATCACGCCCGTATCTCAAATGCCATTAGTAAGGCCTTTGAAGAAGGTAGTGCTGAGATCGAGATTGAAACTATTACAAAACACGGCAAAATAATCCCCTATTATTTTAATGGAAGGGTTGTGAATTATGAGGGGAAAATATGCATAATAGGCATGGGCATCGATATATCAGAACGTGTGAATGCCGAAAATGCGATCAAAAAAAATCAAGAGAGACTCAATTATCATATTAACAACAGCCCGCTTGCAGTTATTGAATATGATAATGACCTGAAAGTTACCTTTTGGAGCAAGAGAGCAAAAGACCTTTTCGGTTGGACTGAAGAAGAAGCGCTTGGCAAGAGGGTCAGTGAATTCCTGATTTATAAGGACGATGTAAATACTGTAACCGAGAATCTACTGCTGGCAAGTGATAATACACAGGAAAAAGGCCCAATAGCAAACAGAAATTACACAAAAGATGGTAAGGTGTTGTACTGTCGCTGGCATAACTCTTACCTGACCGATAAGGATGGTAAAATAGAGACCATAATGTCCATAATACGCGATATAACAGATCTATGGAAAGCCGAATTGCAAAGAGAAGAGATTGCCAATGACCTGATAAAAAGGAATAATGAACTGGAGCAATTTACATTCATAGTTTCTCATAACCTGCGAGCGCCGGTAGCAAGCCTGATAGGCCTTGCAGATGTTATTTCTGAATTTGACCTAAATGATAATGAAAAACAGGAGGTCGTTATGGGTATATCCCAATCTGCAATGCGGCTGGATGGTGTGATAAGAGACCTCAATGATATACTTCGATTTAAAACGGGGATGAATGAAAAAAGGGAAATCGTTTTTTTTTCCAAAACTGGTTCGTGAGATAGAGAAAATCATGTCGGGGGAATTCAACAATATTAAATTTATTATTGAAACCGACTTCTCCGTAATTGACAATATTTATACGCTGCATAATTACCTCGCAAATATATTTAGTAACCTGATCTCAAATAGCATCAAATACCGGCAAGCAAATGCAGATCCCGTGATCAAAATAAAAAGCGAGGTGCGGGAACAAAAACTCATACTTACATTTAAGGACAATGGTATTGGCGTGGATCTGAATAAAATAGGGGATGACTTGTTTGGCCTGTATAAACGTTTTCATTTTCATGTAGAAGGGAAAGGGTTAGGGTTATATATGGTGAAGACACAAGTAGAAATGCTGGGAGGTAAAATAAATGTTGAGAGTGCGGTGGGGCAAGGCACAGAGTTCAGGATCGAGTTTAATCTTTAAAGAGGTACAGTACTCCCCTTATCCATCTTCATATTTTCTTGCTGAATGTGATCTCAGAAATGAAAAAACCTGCTTTTTTGTGAGCTGAAATACTGAGGTCATTACCTTCCCATGTGCCGGAAGTTACCTGTTTGCAACCTTTTGATTTAAACCATTTTTCGAGTTCATTATACAGAACTAACCCGGTGCCCTCTTTCCTAAATTCGGGCTCTACAAACCAATCTTCCAACCGACCTATGTTTCCTAATACCAGTTCTTCATCTTCTGAGATACTGCCAATGATAAAACCGGCGATCTTACCGGACAGTGTCTTGGCAACTAATATTTTCCAGGTGTCGTCTTTGTTTTTTTCAATACCGGTAAGATAATTCTCGTAAGAACTTTTCATTGATTTCTCTTGCCGGAGCTCCTGGAATTGTTTCGGGGCATTCTCATCGAAGTAGCTGCTGTGCAATACAAGCAGCAGGCGCAGCAGTTCGGAATGATCGGCGGGTATGTAATTGGTGATGCTTATCTTTTGTGTCATGAGGAATAAATCGTTCTTTAAAGATACAAAGTTCCATAATGCTATGCCTGCAAGCCATTAAATAGTATAAATTTGAGGAACACTTTTAACTTTTACCCGGTAAATGCTTGTTCGCTATTTTCTTGATCGTGCGCTTTATAGCCTGCTGGTATTGTGGGGAGTGGTTACATTGGTGTTTTTTCTTTTCAATGTATTGCCTGCTGACCCCGCACGCCTCACTATGGGCCAGCGTAGCGATCTCGCATCTATAGAGAATGCCAGGCATGAACTCAATCTTGATAAGCCGCTATTCTCCCGCTACTTTCTTTATCTCAACGATCTGCTCCCTGTGAGCATTAACAACCGGGACAGTACTACAAAACAATTGTATCATTATACCCAGCTAATGCCTGTTACAGCCCACAAAGCGCTGGTATTAAAATGGCCATACCTGGGCCGTTCGTACCGTACAAAAAGGCAAGTGAATGCCATACTTGGTGAGGCGTTGCCTGGCACAGTTATTCTTGCGGTAACTGCAATGACCTTTGCTACTTTCTTCGGCATACTCCTGGGGATATTGGCGGCACTTAAGAAAAATACATGGCTGGATACCTCTGCCATTGCCGCCAGTGTGGCGGGGATTTCGATGCCATCATTTTTTGCGGGGCTACTGGTCGCTTTTGTATTTGGTTATTTGCTGCACAGCTACACCGGACTGAATATGACCGGTAGCCTGTGGGAATATGACCCAATAACCGGAAGACACCTCGCGCTGAAAAATCTTATACTCCCTGCTTTTGCACTTGGCATAAGGCCACTGGCTATTATTACCCAACTTACCCGCAGCGCATTACTCGATACACTTTCGCAGGATTATATCCGTACGGCATATGCCAAGGGGCTCTCAAAAACAAAAATAGTTTTCCGCCACGCCTTGCCCAATGCCCTTAACCCGGTTATTACAGCGGTATCCGGTTGGCTGGCTGAGTTGCTGGCGGGTTCGTTTTTTGTGGAGTATATTTTCGGGTGGAAGGGTGTGGGGAAAATAACCGTTGACGGGCTTGATAAATTTGATTTTCCGCTGGTAATGGGCGCGGTATTGCTCACATCATTTATCTTTATTATCATCAATCTTTTTACCGACCTGCTATATGCATGGATCGATCCGAGAGTGAGGTTGCACTAAGTACTCATTTTATTTACTTAGAGTACAATGTTTTTATGTTTTATTTAATTGCTGATTAAATTTATAAAAAGATTAAAAGTATGAAAACATCCGATTTTTATAAGGTAGTCTTTGTCGCACTATTTTGTGCAATATGCGGCGTTGCATCTGCACAAAATAATGGTACCTGGAAGAAAAAAGTGGGGAGAGTGATAGACCTGTCTGAAAAAGAGAATGGCGTGACCCATCATACCAAGGATGCAAAGCCAAAGCCCACGTTGTTAGAAATGATGACCGAGGACATTAAATCAGGAAAGCTGGATGCCTACAGTACCTTCGATTGCAGCTTTACAACCAAGTTATCAGCAGCAGAGTTGAAAAATATGATCGTTTCAAAGGTAGATACTATAGTAGTTGTAGACCCGGTGACCGGGAAAGAAATGACAAAACTCGTACGTAAAGATTGTGACTATAGTGCAATTCATAAATACCGGCTACTGGAAGAATGGACTTTTGACCCGCATACCGGAAGAACCGAAGTACAAATAACAGGCATAGCACCAATCAGGGAAATATATGATGAAGGTGGCGCCTTTCGTGGTGTGCAGGCTATGTTTTGGGTAAAATATAATGATGCTCGTAGTATAATAGCAAGATATGAACAAAACAGCCCCGGCAATACAATTGCAGGGCATATATGGCACGACTATTTTTCAAATGACAGCAGTGCCGGTGGAGTATGGAAGAAAAAAGCAACACGGTTAGTGGACTTTGCCCAAAAAGACGATAATATCAGCCATCACTTAACTGATGCAAGTGAGGATACTTCTATCTATAAAATGATTACAGCAGCTATAAAATCAGGTAAGCTTGGTGCATATGCAAGCGATGATAAAAATCTGGCAAGTAAAATATCTTATGAAGCACTAAAAGAAAAACGATGGGGTAAGCCGGATACAATTGTTATTGTAGATCCTATAACTAACCAGCAAACATGGGAAATTCACGACCTCATTTTTGAATATTACACCATAAACAAATATAGAATACTGGAAGAATGGACTTTAGACCCACATACAGGAAAGACAGAGATTCAAATAAAAGGTATTGGGCCAACAATAGATGTGCAGCATGATGAATCGGGCAGCGAAACGCAACTTATGTTCTGGCTCCGTTATAATGATATACAGGATATAGCTTCAAGGTATGAACAATACCACCCTGACAATACCCTGGCAGGCCATGTATGGCATGATTACTTTTTAAGTGATGTAAAGCCGGAACTGGTAAAATGATCGTTGTATGATTAGATCAAGTTTTGTGGGGATATTGTATTCGCTGTTAGTTATGGTATTGAGAGCTGATGGGCAGAGTGAAAATGCAAGCGTGATATGGCATAAAAGAGTGGCACGTGTAATAGACATTGCATCAAATGAAAGCAATAAAAAACATCATCATAAAGATGGAATATCCGATAAAACCTTATTGGAATTATTAGTTGCTCAAGCAAGAGTTGGGAAACTAAATGTATATAGTAATTCTGATAATAATTTTAATAATCAAATTACTATTCCTGAAATCACAAAAATCTTCGGGGTTGAGGTAGATACCCTTACTGAAGCTTACCCTAAAACAGAAGCAGGGTATTTTGAGAAAAGGAATTTTGATTTTTCTTCGATCCATAAGTATAGGCTACTGGAAGAATGGACCTTTGACCCACATACCGGACGAACAGAAATACAAATAACAGGGATTGCACCGATCAGGGAAATATATGATGAAGGTGGCGCCTTTCGTGGTGTGCAGGCTATGTTTTGGGTAAAATATAATGATGCCCGCAGTATAATAGCAAGATATGAACAATACAACCCCGGCAATACAATTGCAGGGCATATATGGCGCGACTACTTTTCAAATGACAGCACTACAGGTGAAGTATGGAAGAAAAAAGCAACACGGTTAGTGGACTTTGCCCAAAAAGATGATAATATCAGCCATCACTTAACAGATGCAAGTGAAGACACATCTATATATAAAGTGATTTCAGCAGCAATAAAATCCGGTAAACTAAATGCATATCCATGTGATAATAATAGCTTGACAACGAAACTATCTTATAATTCCTTACAGAAGATAATAACGTTTATGGATACATTCACAGTTGTAGATCCTGTGGCCAATGTGGAAACGTTGGAAATCAGGCATGAAAATATTGAGATAAACAAATACAAAATACTGGAAGAATGGTCTTTTGATATGAATAGCGGGAAAACACATATACAAATCAAAGGAATAGGCCCGTTGATGGAGATATTTTGCGGAAATTGTTATCGTATCGGGAACAAACCTTTATTCTGGTTGCGCTATAATGATATACACAATATAATAGCGAAGTACGAACAATACAATCCCGACAATACTCTGGCAGGGCATATATGGCATGATTACTTTTTAGGTGATGTAAAGCCTGAGGTGCAGAAATGAACATACTTTTAGGTTTTGACCCTGCCTGCAGGTTTTCACTTTTCACATAACAAGCGTATCTTGCCACACGATGGTAAACGTAGGGCAATACAATACACTTAAAGTAGCCAAAGAGGTAGATTTTGGTATGTATCTTGATGGCGGCGCAGATGAGATACTTCTGCCAAAACGATATGTACCAAAAGACCTGAAAGTTGATGATGAGATCAACGTATTTATCTATCACGATAATGATGGCAGGCTTATTGCCACTACCGATAAGCCGTATGCTGTGGTGGGTGAAATAGCCATGCTTGAAGTAGCTGATGTAAACCCTTCCGGGGCCTTCCTGAAATGGGGTATTATGAAAGACGTATTCGTACCTATTTCCCTGCAGGAAAAAAGAATGAAGCCCGGCGACCGGCGACTGGTGCGGCTCTTTATAGATGAGCAAACCGGCCGTGTTACGGCTAGCGAAAAGATAGACAAATACCTGAGTAATTATGAACTCACAGTAGCTGAGCTTGACCCGGTAGACCTGGTAGTGTACCAGAAAACAGACATTGGCTACAAGGTGATCATCAACAGCAAGCACATGGGGTTACTGCATTTTAATGAAGTATTCCGCGAGCTGGAGATCGGCGAAAAACTAAAAGGATTTATAAAGCATATAAGGCCGGATAACAAAATAGATGTCTCTCCCGGCACCAAGGGATATACAAAAGTACTAGGCGAGGAAGAGCGTGTTTTAGGCTACCTTAAAGATAATAGCGGTTACATGCCGCTAAATGATAAATCATCGCCTGAAGAAATCTATGCAGCTTTCGGGATGAGCAAAAAAACTTTTAAAATGACACTGGGCGCATTGTACAAAAAACGGTTGGTAACCTTTACCCAAACCGGCACCAAGCTGGAAGACTAAATACCTCTCCCGGCCTATCCGAAGGAGAGGTGAGGCCGAATGAGCGCTATGTTTGTAATATTACCTATGTAATAAAAGCTGTTACCAAGTAATCAACAAATCTCCTATCTTACCATAAAATATACAGCATGAGCGATACACAAAAACGGTCATCAAATTCAGGAGCGCTTTCTACGTTGGTAACCGTGTTTTTTTTCTGGGGCTTTATTGCCGCGGGCAACGGTGTTTTTATCCCATTTTGTAAACACTATTTTAAGCTGGATCAGTTCCAGTCGCAGCTGATAGACTTTGCATTTTACCTCGCCTATTACCTCGGGGCACTAACCTTATATTTTATTGCATCGGTATTTAAAAAAGATGTGGTAGCACGATGGGGATTTAAAAACAGTATCGTTTATGGCCTGTTGTTCTCTGCAATTGGTGCAGGAATAATGATCCTTGCCGTAAATGCAAATACATTTCCAGGTATGCTTGCAGGGCTGTTTGCCGTTGCACTTGGTTTCTCTTTACAACAAACAGCTGCTAATCCTTTTGCCACATTGCTCGGCCCACCTGAAACGGGAGCACACCGCATCACATTAGGTGGTGGTATCAATTCATTCGGCACAGCCATCGGCCCTATCATTGTAGCGCTTGCACTGTTTGGCACTACCATTGCAAAAGATGACCAGATCAATTCGCTGGGCCTTGATAAAGTGACCATACTTTATGCCTGCGTAGGAGCTTTGTTTATTATGGCTGCCGCATTATTCTTTTTTTCTAAAAAATTACCTGCAGGTAAGTATGAAACGCAGTCTGAACAATCGCCCAAAGCTTTGATGGCATTGGGCATTATGACCCTTTTCTTAATAATGGTTTTTGTGCCGGTATTCAGGAGTTACATGGTGGTAAGCACTGATCCCGGCATAATAGAATCTGTGCAGATGGACCGGTTTAAATGGCTCGTAGCAGGGCTTATATTGATCGTAGGCACTTTGCTGGTATCCCTGCTAAGCGCTAAGAAAAATGCGACCGGCTGGGGTGCCATGCAATACCCACAACTCATACTGGGCATGCTGGCCATATTCACTTATGTAGGAGTGGAGGTAACCATACAGAGTAATATGGGTGCACTTTTGGAACTTAAAGATTTTGGCGGGTATACATCGTCACAGGTAGCCCCCTTCATTTCTGTGTATTGGGGCAGCCTTATGATAGGCCGCTGGACCGGCTCTATAAAAATATTTGAGCCCGGTGGCAGCGTTAAAACCATTCTTATATTCCTGGTGCCGGTTATCGCCTTCCTCGTAGTGCTGGGTGTTAACTCCATTGCACAAAACGATGTCACACCATTTTACGGCTACATAGTTTGTATCATTATACAGGGCATTGCATTCTATGCAACACAAGATAAACCTGCAAAAACGCTTATGGTATTTTCATTGTTAGGCGTAGCGTTTATGCTCGTTGGTATATTCACTACGGGCAAAATAGCCACCTATGCGTTCCTTAGCGGCGGGCTGTTTTGCTCCATTATGTGGCCATGCATTTTCGCATTGTCTATCGCAGGGCTCGGAAAGTATACCGCACAGGGTTCAGCATTCCTTATCATGATGATATTGGGTGGCGCTATTATACCGCCTTTACAAGGCAAACTCGCAGACATTGCAGCAATAGGCATACACCAATCTTACTGGATTCCCGTAATAGGGTTTGCCTACCTTGCATGGTTTGGTTTTGCAGCACGCCGTATTTTACAAAAACAAGGTATTGACTATGACGCAAGCATTGGCGCTGGGCATTGATATTGGCGGCACCGGCACATCATTCGGCATTGTAAACAGGCGTGGTGAGATCCTGTCAAAAGGGAGCATGCCTACCATAGGGCACAAAACACCGCAAGACTACTTCATAGCTTTGGAATATGCCTTACGTCCGCTAATAGAAAAAGCAGGCAGGCAAAATATAAATGGTGTAGGGGTGGGCGCACCAAACGGAAATTTTTTTACCGGCGAGATAGTCTTTGCACCAAACCTTCCATGGAAAGGTGTGATACCTATTGTGCGTATGATAAGTGAAACGTTTGGATTAAAAGCAACCCTTACCAATGATGCAAACGCAGCGGCAATAGGCGAAATGATGTATGGCGCTGCAAAAGGAATGAAAGATTTTATAGTCGTCACGCTCGGCACAGGTGTTGGCAGCGGCTTTGTGGCAAACGGGCAGGTGATATACGGCCATGATGGTTTTGCCGGAGAACTGGGCCATGTGATAGCGGTAAGGGATGGCAGAAAATGTGGCTGCGGACGCCACGGCTGCCTGGAGGCCTATACCTCTGCCACAGGCGTAGTACGCACTGCACACGAGTGGCTGGAACAGCGAAACGATGACACCATACTCCGTGCCAACAAAGAAAATATAACTGCAAAGATGATACATGAAGCTGCCGCTGCGGGAGATATCTTCGCGCTGGCAGTATTTGATTATACCGCCAAAATATTGGGACAGGTATTAGCCGATACGGTTGCCATTACCTCTCCTGAAGCAATCATATTTTTTGGTGGGCTTGCACAAGCCGGAGAATTGTTACTAGGGCCTGTACATAAATACATGGAAGAAAATATGCTGAACATTTATCAGAATAAAGTATCATTACTTCGGTCTGCTTTACCGGATGCAGATGCAGCAATATTAGGAGCAAGTGCACTGGCCTGGTAAAAACTACTTATGGAATTGGATGACGTACATTTTATGAAAGAAGCGCTGAAACAGGCTAAACTGGCATATGAGGCCGGCGAAGTACCTGTGGGCGCTGTTGTGGTTTGGGACAATAAGATCATTGCCCGGGGGCACAACCAGGTGGAGCAACTCAATGATAGCACCGCTCATGCCGAAATGATTGCGCTTACATCCGCATTCAACACACTGGGCAGTAAATATTTACCCAGCGCTGTATTATACGTGACCGTAGAACCATGCCTTATGTGTTGCGGCGCTATCTTCTGGTCTAAGATAGCACGCATAGTGTATGGTGCAGAAGATATAAAAAACGGCTATCACAAAACTACCGGCGACAATTTTCCTTTTCATCCAAAAGCAGAACTTGTAAAGGGTGTGCTTGCAGATGAATGTGCACAACTGATGAAAGATTTTTTCGCAGCAAGAAGATGATCACCTAATCAATCAACCGGATGCTACCTACCTGGCATAAAATAGAAAACATAACGGCTTCCGGCATGGAAGAAAATAAACTTACAGAAGTAACTGTTGGTGAAAAAAGAATAGGCCTGCTGAAAAAAAGCAGTGGCATCTATGCTTTCACTGCCTTGTGCCCGCACGCAGGTGCGCCACTATGCGAAGGCTGGCTAGATCCCCTGGGGCGAATCGTTTGCCCGGACCACAAATACCGTTTCGATCCCGCAAATGGCCGCAACACAACCGGCGAAGGCTATAAACTGTTTACTTATCCCGTAGAGATCAGAGGTGATGAAATATTTATAGGTCTGCGGGAGTAAGCCGGTTAAGGGTTTTTTATTACTTTAGTATCCTTAAAAACATTAATGGCCTCACATCCTCCATTCCTCAAACAAGGTTCTGTTGTTGGTATCACGTGCCCTTCCGGTTATGTGTCTACCGACCGGGTTGCTTACGCTGTCAAAGTATTGGAAAAATGGGGATTCAAAGTGAAACTTGGGACAACGATCGGTACAGAACATTTTTATTTCTCAGGTACCGATGAGCAGCGGCTTGCAGATTTACAGGAAATGATGGACAACCCTGCTATAGATGCCATACTCATGGGCCGGGGCGGCTATGGTATGAGCCGCATTATTGATGCGCTTGATTTCACATCTTTCCTGCAAAAACCAAAATGGATATGCGGATTTAGTGATATTACTGTACTGCACAATCACCTGCAGGCGCATAATGGTATGGCATCTTTACACAGCCCTATGTGTGGCGCCTTTAAACCTGAAACCGAAAATGAGCCATACCTTACAACATTGTATACAGGCCTTACAGGCGGATCGCTGCAATATCAGACACCACCATCTCCGTTTAACAAAAACGGAACAGCAGAAGGTATTTTAACAGGCGGTAATCTTGCTATACTTGCACATCTCACCGGTTCTGTATCAGAAGTTGATACTGCCGGGAAAATTCTTTTTATTGAAGACATCGGCGAATACCTGTATAATGCAGACCGCATGTTATTGAACCTGAAACGTGCAGGCAAATTTGACAATATCAAAGCACTCATAATTGGCGGCTTCACAGAAATGCAAGATACCGAGCGACCTTTCGGGCAAACCATAGAAGAGATAATATGGGATAAGGTAAAAGAATATGACTACCCTGTTTGTTTCAATTTCCCTGCAGGCCACCAGGAAATAAATCATACCCTCATATTAGGCGTCCCACACAAACTTGAGGTCACACATAATGGAGGCATACTGGTATCAAAAAAATGATATTTTCTTTGCATTTATGCTGATTCCACAACGAGCCTTAACAACTCATTAACCAGTCGTACGAAAATTGCATTGACTCCCCAAAAAATAATAGAAAAATATTGCCTGCGAATAAGGATGGATGGGGGTTTTATATCATAATACAGTAACTTTAACGGTTCAGTTTCAAGCATGAAATAATGTGCCCGATAGCGCATATATTTTTGTGACTGAATAGTATATCAATAAACAAACTTTCTTTTTATAAACAGTAAGGATATGAATTCAATTTACACTTCCCGCATTTGCAGTTACTTGAAATTTTTCGCTACTTGCCTTTTATTAGTTGGGCTTGCATTAAAACCAGGTAAAAGTACAGCACAGTGCACCTCGCCCGGTGTAGTAACTGTAACCTCGCCAACTAATATTAGTTGCAGTTCATTCCTCGCTAACTGGAATACGCCATCAGGTACTGTTACAAATTATGTAGTTGAATTAGCCAGTGATCCTGGTTTTTTTACTATCATAGCCGGCCCGTTTGAAACAGGCTCTATAACAACGTCTTATTCATTTACCGGCCTCACAGCCGGCGCCAGTTATTATTTCAGGATAATGGCTGTTGATTCTGTATCACCTACATCGGTATGTTACAGTTCAGCCTGGTCTACATTGACCGGGGCTTCAATTGCCAACCTGCTTGCACCCAGTGCTACTTGCCAATGCACGCCTGTTAATGACCTGACCTGTGCAACAGATTATATCAGCAATGTTACCGTCAATACACTAAATAATAGCTCCAGCTGCAGCACAGGCGGATATTCTTTTTACTTCCCCACAGGCAGCCAAACTACAAACCTTGCAATTGCCAATACTTACACTTTAAGTGTAAGCACCGGCGGTGGTAATCCGGGTGTTCATGGAGCAGGTGTGTGGTTTGATTTTAACCAAAACAGCAGTTTGTTGGATGCCGGTGAGTTTTTCCTTGTAAGTAATGTTGCAACAACAGGTTCAACTATATCTAAATCCATCACCATCCCTGCGAGCGCTACCCCGGGCTATACAGCTATGCGCGTGCGTTATGGCATATCAGAAACCATGGTTCAATCTGATGCCTGCACCATGTTACCCAATACAACAGATGGCGAAACAGAAGATTATACTGTTTGCCTATACGTTCCTACTAATATTTCTTTGCTTCCGCAAAATACATTAGCCTGTGTTGGCAGCACCCCGGTTCTGTTTTTAGGTGCAACCGGTTCAGGCCTTACCTACCAATGGTATACCAATACAACCAACACAAATACAGGCGGCACTATCATATCGGGAGCTACTAATTCAAATTACACACCTGGCCCACCTGTTACTACTACTCCGGGCACTTACTACTATTACTGTGTGCTTACAAATATTTGTGGCACCAGTATTACTACACCATCCTCCTCTGCGGCTGCACTAACCATTAACCCCACACCTACGGTTGCAAGTATATCAGCTACGCCTGCTGTTTTATGTGTAGGAAATCCATTAACATTAATTGGTAGTGGCGCCACAGGTATAGGAATACCTACTTACAACTGGCAAGGGCCTAATGGCTACACAGCAGTAACTGCATCAGACACTTCAATATACACCCCGATCTCTATTGCCGCCAGTGGTATTTACAGTTTGACGGTTGTATATCCCGGGGCAGGATGTACCAGCAACCAGGTCATATCGTCTTTTGTTACCGTTAACGACTCACCATCAGTAGCCAATATCACAGCTACCCCATCGCCGTTATGTACCGGCAGTACAATCACATTAACTGCCGGCGCCACTACCGGAGCAGGAACAATATCATCGTATAACTGGAGCGGGCCAAATGGGTATAGTACCTCAACTACTACCTCCTCCACTTCACTTACAGCATCCACTCTTGCAGCAAGCGGAAAATATGTATTAACAGTTACATACCCAGGCGCAGGATGTTACAGCGCCTCTGATACCTCATCATTTGTAGAGGTAGATACAGCAGCGGCAGCTATTACAGGTAATGCGGTCATTTGTTACCAGGGGTCAACAATTTTTAGCAATACAACCCCTGTAGGTTCCGGCACCGGCTGGAGCAGCAGTAATGCAGGGGTAGCTACAATAGACCCTGTGACAGGTGTTGTTACTACTACCGGAAGTGCCGGTGGTACTACAAACATTGTATACGAAGTTATTAACTCATGCGGAACTACTATATCAAGCGTAGTGTTAACGGTCAATCCTTTACCTTCAAGCATTACCGGCAATATTGCGGTTTGTAATGGCCTGGGTATTTGCTTATCTGATCCTACCCCCTTAGGTACATGGAGCAGCAGTAACGGCAATGTAAGCATAAATGGAAGTACAGGTTGTGTCACCGGCCTTTTCGCCGGCACATCAGTAATCACCTATACATTGCCTACAGGCTGTATTACAACAGTCATTTCTACCGTTAATCCGCTGCCGGCAAATATTTCCGGCAACAAGAATGTCTGCCTCAACCTAACAACCAGCTTGAGCGATGCTACAGCAGGTGGCTCATGGAGCAGCAGCGATGTTTCAATAGGTACCATTGGGACTAATGGTATTGTTACAGGCCTTTCAGTAGGTACAACTGGTATTACTTATACACTACCTACAGGCTGTATCATTTCAACTGTTGTTACTGTTAATCCTTTACCGGATAACATTACCGGCATAAATGTAGTTTGTGCTACCCAAACAACCTCACTAGCTGACCAAACACCTGGTGGGATATGGCTCAGCAGTAGTAATTTACAAGCTACAGTAGGTACCGGTGGCATAGTCACCGGGGTTTCGGCTGGGATTCCAACTATTACTTACCAACTACCTACGGGTTGTATTGCCACTATCCCCGTTACTGTTAATCCTCTATCTGCAATACTCGGTTCGCCTGCAGTTTGTATCGGGTTAACGGCAACCATTAGCGATGTCACACCGGGTGGCACATGGAGCAGCAGCAATACAACTGTTGCAGATATTGGCTCTACCACAGGTGTTATTACAGGGAATAATTTAGGTACTGCTACAATTACTTATTTAATAGCACCCACCGGCTGCGCCGCATATACAACGACTACAGTAAACCCTCTGCCTTCCGGCATTTCGGGTGGGAACGCGCCATTATGTGCAGGTACTACACTTTGCCTTACTGATGCAAGTACAGGAGGCACATGGAGCAGCAGCAATACTGCTGTTGCAACGGTTGGGGGCACCTCAGGCTGTGTTACAGGTGGAAGCGGAGTTCTGGTTGCCAGCACTGTTACGATCACTTACACACTGCCTACCGGCTGTACCACTAATACAACTATTACAGTCAACCCGATACCTGTTCCAATTACGGGCACACCTGAAGTTTGTATTGGTTTGTCTACATGCCTTACAGATCTCACGCCGGGCGGCACATGGAGCACTAGTAATGCAACGGTTGCAACCATTGGCAGCACCGGGTGTATTACCACCGGCACATCTTCCGGCACTGTCAATATTACTTATTCCATACCTACAGGCTGTAACACTACATCTGTTTTTACCGTAAATCCTTTACCAACAAATATTTTGGGATCAAGTGCTGTTTGCTCCGGCTCAACGATCATACTAAGTGATGCAGGAGGTGGCACATGGAGTACTGGTGATATTACTGTATCTGTAAATTCAACAACAGGAGCTGTTACCGGTATAGCGGCCGGCCCGGCTACTGCTACAATAACCTATACACTGCCTACAAGCTGCATAACAACACAAATCATTACGATCAATCCGCTTCCGGTTGCTATAACCGGAATATCAGATACGGTTTGTCTTGGTCTTACGATCAGTTTCAGCGACGCAGATGGTACAGGTACATGGAGTACCACTAATGCAAATGCATCTATAGGATCAACAGGTATCCTTACCGGTCTTATCGCGGGGACATCTACCATTAGCTACACAATACCTACAGGTTGTGCAGCCACACAAATAATTACAGTGAATCCATTACCGGGCACAATAACCGGCCCTTTGAATGTTTGTCTTGGGCTAACTACAACATTAAATTCTATACCTGCTACAGGCACATGGAGCAGCAGTAATCCTTCTATGGCCTCTGTTGATGCTATATCCGGGATTGTCACCGGAAATGCAAATGGCACTGCTGTTATTACTTACACACTACCTACGGGCTGTATTACTACCGCTGTTATAACGGTAAATCCAAACCCACCTGCTATAAGTTTTTTAACTCCTAATTCGGTTTGCCCGGGCTCTACGATTAGTTTAAGCGACGGGTCATCCGGTGGTACATGGTATATCAGCACGTCAACCATTGCAACAATTGGCTCATTAACCGGTATCGTTACCGGCGTGTCCGGCGGCACTGCCACTGCTACTTATGTTACATCAGCAGGTTGTATTTCAACTGCTATTGTAACCATTAATCCTGCTCCCGCAACTATTAGCGGTGCTCCAAACATATGCTTAGGTTCTATATCCGGATTAAGCGATACCCCGACGGGAGGCACATGGAGCAGTAGTAATACAAGCGTAGGTACAATTGGTTCTTCGTCAGGTATTATTACAAGCCTTTCGACAGGCACATCTGTTATTAGTTATACACTGCCTACTACCTGCGCCACATCACTCACTGTAACTGTGGTTAGTGCTGTTGCAGCAATAACGGGTACTACAAATGTGTGTATAGGCCTTACAACCACATTAAGTGATGCTACAATAGGCGGCTCATGGAGCAGCAGTAGTCCCGCTATAGGGTCAGTAGACCCCATTTCCGGTATTGTTACGGGGCTCACCGCGGGTACAGCAAACATTATCTATACACTTGGTACAACAGGATGTATTGCCACCACTACGATCACGGTCAATCCATTACCGGGAAATATCTTAGGCCCAAATAATGTATGCTCAGGGTCAACGATCACATTAAGTGATGCTCCTACCGGTGGCGCCTGGAGCAGTAGTAACACCGCTATTGCTACTATCGGTTCGTCTTCCGGTATTGCTACCGGAGGCATAGTAGGTATACCCAGCACATGGATATCTACATATACCCTGTCTACAGGTTGCATTGCAACGGCTGTCATTACTGTAAATCCGCTGCCATCTGCAATAACCGGCCCGAATGTTGTTTGTTCCGGCACTACGATTCCCTTATCTGACGTTTCTTCAGGCGGTACATGGGTCAGTAGTAATACCGCGGTGGCTATAGTAGGCTCTTCTACCGGCATTGTTACCGGGCAGGGAGTTTCTGCTGGCACAGCCACTATTAGTTATATACTTCCTACAGGCTGTTATATTACAACAGTAGTAAGTGTTATTGTAACCATTAACCCTATTACAGGCACAGCAACAAATTGCCCGCAATTCCCCATAAATTTAAATGATGCAACCTCAGGCGGAACATGGAGCAGCAGCAACACAGCTGTAGGCACAGTAAGTTCAACCGGAATTGTTACTGATATTACCCCTGGCACAGCTACCATTACTTATTCACTCGGTGGCGTATGCGCAGTTACTAAAGTAGTTACCTTCAATACAGTTCCTGCCATAACCGGCAATACAGATATCTGTTATGCATCTACTTCTAATTTACATAATACAACCCTCGGCGGCACATGGAGCAGCACTAATCCTACTGTTGCTACAATTGGCTCTTCATCAGGTCTTGTTACAAGCGTATCTACAGGTACTACGGTCATAAGCTATATTTTAGCAGGCGGTTGTAATACTACAACCACTGTAACAATTGTAAGTTCATTACCTAATATCTTAGGAACATTATCCGTATGCAAAGGCCTGGGAACAAGCCTCAGTGACGGAGTAATAACCGGGGGCACATGGACCAGCAGTAATACAGCTATTGCTACTATAGGCAGTTCAAGTGGTCTTGCCACCGGCGTAAATGCAGGTAGCGCTACTATCAGTTATAAACTGGGAACCGGTTGCACCTCAACCGCCGGAATAACTGTTAACCCAAATCCGGCAGCTATATCCGGGCCTACTGCTGTTTGCCAATCGTCCAGCATTACTGCAAACAGTATAACATTAAGCGACGGCACCCCGGGCGGAACATGGAGCGCATCATCAGTGACGCTAACATCTGCCAGTACAATTACTACTGTTACAGCTACCTCAGCAGGTACGTACACAGTTGCCTATACACTATCAGCTACCGGTTGTGCTGCGTATACCAATATTACAGTCAACCCAACTCCGGCATCTATTGCCGGGCCGTCTGGCGTCTGCTATCTTTCAGGGGTAGTAGAAAGTGACGCTACCGGTGGCGGCACATGGGGCAGCAGTAATACATCGGTTGTTTATGTAAGCGCCGGTGCAACTTTTGGAGTTGCATTGGGCACAGCCAATATTACTTACCAGGTGGCCACAACCGGTTGCGCAGTGACAAAAGTAATAACAGTAAATCCTGTTCCATCCGGAATTGTGGGAATTAAAACCGTATGCGCCGGATCTACAACAACATTATCCGATGCGCTTGCGGGTGGTACATGGATTTCTGACGATGCCACTGTTGCAAGTATTAACTCATTTACCGGTGTGCTTACAGGAGTATCGGCAGGAACAGCTAATATTACCTACACATCAGCTGCTGGCTGCACGACGGATACAATTGTAACTGTATTGGAAACACCGGGTCCTATATTAGGCACTCCGGCTGTTTGCTCTGGCGGCACGACTACTTTAAGTGATACAACCGCTGGCGGTACCTGGAGCAGCACTACTATAATTATCGATCCTGCGGGAAATGTAACTGGAAATATAGTTGGCACTGCTACATTTGATACTGCTACAATTGATTATACTACAAGTAACGGTTGTTACAGCACTATTAATTTCTATTCCAATCCTTTCCCAGCAGCCATAACAGGCACTACAAGTGTTTGCCCCGGGTTAACAACAGTACTCAGCAGCCCCACAACAGGCGGCACTTGGAGCAGCAGTAACAATTCAGTTGCTACGATCAATGGCAGCACAGGTGTTGTTACGGGCATTTCAACCGGCACTGCAATAATTACCTATATTAATTCTTCCGGCTGTTTCGTTACCACAACGGTGAATGTGTTCAGTACTGTTGGGCCTATTACCGCTTCATCATCACAAGTTTGTGTCGGCTTATCACTTAATTTAGATGATACATCTTCAGGCACATGGAGCGTTAACAACAGCAATGCGATTATCGGGTCAGTTGCAGGTATAATTACTGGTGAATCAGTAGGTGGAGTTACAGCTACGCTTACCGCTTCGTCCGGATGCATTGCCACCGCTAATTTTACTGTCATCAATTCAATACCATCTATTACCGGCACTACATTCAGTGTATGCCCCGGATTCACAATCACGTTAAGCGATGCAACAGCTGGCGGCAACTGGAGCAGCAGCAGCCCTAATATATCTGTGGGCTCTGCTACCGGGGTTGTTACAGGTATTAATGCCGGTACAGCAACGATTACATATGCTCTGGGCGCAGGTTGCACTGTTACTACAACTGTAACCGTCAATGGCCAGCCGATCACCGGTATCACAACTATTTGTGTCGGCTCATCCACTACTTTAACAGATGTTGAATCAGGTGGTACCTGGAGCAGCACCAGCAGCAATGTTTTCGTAGGTTCATCATCAGGCATAATAACAGGTGTAATATCAGGTCCTGCGCCCATTACTTACTCTTCGCCTCTAGGTTGCATAATTACAACTACGGTATCTGTACTTAATTATGTACCTACTCTTATTGCATCACCTTCGGTACTTTGTGTAGGGCTCACATCAAACCTGCTTGATGCATATTCAGGAGGCACATGGAGCAGCAGTAATATTAGTGTTGCCAGCGTAGGCTCAAATAACGGCATACTTACCGGTATTGCTGCCGGCACAGTTACGATAACATACACCATTGGCACCGGATGTAATACAACATCAGTACTTACTGTCAATCCATTATCGCCAATACTCGGCAACACAACAGTTTGTAACAGCGCCACAACAAATCTCAGTGATACCACCACAGGTGGTACCTGGACAAGCAGCAATGCTGATGTAACTATCGGTTCATCTACAGGTATCGTTACAGCGGTTACCCCCGGCACTGCAACAATAACCTACGCACTCAGCACAGGATGCTCTGTTACAACAACAGTAACTGTTAATCCTATTGCCCCGATAAATGGCATTACCAGCATTTGTAATCCCGGAACAACTACATTATCAGATAATGTAACCGGCGGAACATGGAGCAGCAGTAATACTGCAGTAGGCACAGTAGACCCTAACACCGGAATTGTTTCATCATTAAGTGCCGGTACTACTCTTATTACTTATACATTGCTTACCGGCTGCACCGCCTCAACTACTGTGGTAGTTGTTTCTTCATTACCTGCTATAACAGGCAATACCAATGATTGTATAGGCGCACCATCCATATTAAGCAACGCCATCAGCGGCGGCACATGGAGCAGCAACGATATAACAATTGCTACCGTTGATCCAATAAGTGGCTCCGTTACCGGGGTTGCGGCAGACACCACTACAATATCTTATATGCTGGGCACTGGTTGCACCGCTACTACCTTGGTTACAATAAATTCATTACCTGCTGCCATCACGGGTTCAGTCTTTGTTTGTGTTGGATTAACAAATACGCTGGTAGATGACACTACCGGTGGCAACTGGAGCAGCAGTAATACATCCATCGCGTCTGTTGGATCCACAGGTATCGTTACCGGGCTATCTGCAGGTATGGCGAACATTACTTACGCAACCCCCGCAGGATGTATCGCCACAACAGTTGCAACGGTTAACCCGCTGCCCCTCGCAATATCCGGCATAATAAATATTTGCCCAACTTCAACAACTACCCTAAGTGATGCTACTACCGGTGGCACATGGAGTAGCAGTAATACAGGTACAGGCACAATAGATCCAAACACCGGTGTTGTAACCGCACTTGCTGCAGGCACATCAGCAATTACCTATACGCTGCCCACCGGCTGTATTGTCACAACTACACTTAATGTAGTGAATACCATTACCCCGATAACAGGTATTTTAAAAGCCTGTACCAATACCACAACCAGTTTAAGCGATGCCCTCGCCGGTGGCGCATGGTCTGCCAGCAACAGCAATGCATCTGTTGACCCGGTTTCAGGTATTGTTACCGGCTTAATTACCGGCACCACATCAGTTGTTTATACGCTTGGCACAGGCTGCAGCGTTTCCGCGGTTGTTACCATCAATCCTGCACCATCTGCTATACTCGGCACAGCACAGGTTTGCCTTGGTGCTGCAACTACTTTAAGTGACATCACCACACCTGGCACATGGAGTGCAAGCAATAGCAATGCTACTATTGGCTCAGGTACAGGATTAGTGCACGGTGTTACCGTAGGCATTGACACCATAAAATACACCATAAATAATGGATGCAGTATCACAGGCACATTTACAGTCAATGCATTACCAACAGCGTATTTAGTAAATGGTGGCGGCAGCTATTGCGGCGGTGGCATAGGCGTCAATATTATCCTTGATAGTTCTAATACCGGTATTAATTACACATTATATCAGGCCGCAACATCAATAACAACTCTTCCCGGCACCGGCGATACAGTGAACTTTGGCCCTCAAACCGTTGCTGGTGCGTATACCGTTCTTGCCACTAATGCCACAACGGGATGTACCAGTCGTATGTTGGATAGCGCCGTGGTAAGTATAACTACCCCACTAATCCCATTAGTTAATATCTCTACTGCTTCCGATACCGTTTGTGCAGGCACCTACACTACATTCTTTGCAACTTCGGTAAATGGCGGCACTCTTCCTGGTTACCAATGGCTTGTGAATGGCGTTAGCCCCGGTGCAGACAGCAACCATTATAGTTATATACCTGTAAATGGCGATGTCGTTTCTGTAATACTTACCAGCAATGCAATTTGTGTATCGCCCGATACGGCAATAACATCGATCGTAATGACTGTGAATAACAATAAATTACCGGGTGTAGGTATCTCCATCTTCCCCGGTGACACCCTTTGTGCTGGCGCATTGGCTACTTTCTCCGCTGTCGATTCATTCGGCGGCACAGCACCTGTCTTCAATTGGTTTAAGAACAGCATATATGCAGGCACCGGCAGCACATTCTCTTTTACTCCATACATACCTGATAATGGAGACATTATTTACTGTAAAATGACGAGCAATTATGCATGCGTAACAACCGACACTGTTTCCAGCAGCTATATCCAGCTGGTAATTGACAGCTCATTGATACCGGTCATTACGCTTAATGCAACACCGGGTATTACCATACTTCAGGGGCAAAGTGATACAATTACTGCAACTGTAGTTAATGGCGGTATATCACCAACTTTCCAATGGCTGGTTAATGGAGTACCTGTCTCCGGTGATACCACTAATGTATTCATTTCAGATACTTTATCTAATAATGACTCCGTTACATGCATAGTGCGTGGCTCCGGCGAATGTGGACTGTATACATTCAACTCTGCTATTATCATTACAGATGGCAAGCTCAATGTGCAGCAGATCACTGCAGGTAATAGCGATCTCAGGCTGGTACCAAACCCCAATAATGGTTCATTCACAGTAAAAGGCACATTAGCCACCACGCTTGATGAAGAAGTATCGGTTGAAATAACAGATATGCTGGGCCAGGTTATTTACAAGAATAAAATAATGGCTGTTGGCGGAAGAATAAATGAACAAATTCAATTGAACAGTAAACTCGCTAATGGTATGTACACATTAAGCCTTCATGCTGAAAATGAAAATAAAGTATTCCACCTGGTTATAGAGCAGTAACCCGATATCATGAACTAAATGAAACAAATCGTAAAAAAGCACCCGCTCGCTATACGCTGGTTTCACTGGATAAATTTTCCTGTGCTTACCATCATGATATGGAGCGGGCTGCTCATTTACTGGGCAAATGATATTTACAAATTAGGCTGGGGCGATAAAACTTTATTGAAGTTTTTCCCCCAGTCTTTTTATGATGCATTGCACATCCCGTTCCGGCTATCTACCGGCATGGCGTTCCATTTTTTCTTTATGTGGTTTTTCTTCCTCAATGGTTTGCTCTATGTTTTGTATACCATTTTTTCAGGTGAGTGGCGATACCTTTTACCAAACAGGCATTCCTTCAAAGAGGCCTGGCAAGTAGTGTTACACGATCTCCATATACGCAAAACTGTTCCTCCCCAGGATAAATATAATGCCGCCCAGCGCATAGCTTATTCTTCGATAGTTGTGATGGGCATGGGCTCTGTGATTACAGGAGTAGCCATTTATAAACCCATCCAGTTTTATTGGCTTTGCGCATTATGCGGTGGCTATGAAGCCGCGCGCATAGAGCATTTTATACTTACCATTGGTTATGCTTTATTTTTCCTTGTGCATATTGGCCAGGTAATTCTTGCAGGCTGGAATAATTTTCAGGCAATGGTCACCGGCTTTGAAGTGGAAAACATAAAGGAGCCTGAACCACAACCAGAAATAACCGAAACTGTTAAAGACAAAGAATGACAACACCACCCAACATAAAAAAGGGGCTAAAAAAACGCACCGTAGAGCAGGAAATAAAGTGCCGCACTTTTATTTCTTTCTCCGTTTTTTTCCTGTGCCTTACTTTGGGTGGCGTGCTTTTTTTTAAAATATACAATCAGCCCCAAAACGAAGATAACCTGCAACCCATTCTCCGAAAAGGTTTACGGGCAAATGAAAAACTACTCAGCCTTTTCTTTAGCAAAAAACGTGAGGCTAAATCTTTTAAAAAATCAGATGCGGTTACAAAAGTACGTGTGAATGGTGATGTAGGCATGGACGGAAACCTGGATACAACATGGCGGCTGAAAATAGCCCGGAAACCCGGAGATACTCTGGTGCTTACGCTCAATGATTTGAAAGCATTACCCAAAACAGAGATCGTTTTTGACTTTAAATGCGTTGAAGGGTGGAGCCAGGTAACCTGGTGGGGCGGAGTGCGGTTTAGTGATTTTATGGAAAAATACAACCTTGTTCCGCAAATGGGCATGAAGTATGTAGGCATGATAACACCTGATGAAGCATATTACGTAGGCAATGATATGCCCAGCATGCTGCAACCACAAACCATACTTTGTTATGAAATGAATGGCAAGCCATTACCGCAGGATCAGGGTTATCCTTTACGTTTAATTATTCCCGTAAAATATGGTATCAAGCACCTCAAACGTATTGGTGTTATGTACTTCAGTAATGAAAAACCCAAAGACTATTGGGCAGAACAGGGGTATGATTATTTCGCCGGTTTATAGATCTTTTTTCCTCAGCAGCACATTCGCAGTTGCCACTATCCCCTCCTCTCTGCCTATAAAACTAAGCTGCTCAGTGGTAGTCGCCTTTATAGAAACTTCATCAACCGAGACATTGAGTATATCGGCTATCGCCTTTCTCATTTCATCCACATACTTCCTGATCTTGGGTGCCTGTAGTAAAATGGTGCTATCAATATTTACAAGTGTATAACCTTTCTCACAAACAAGCTGGTAAGACCGTTGAAGTAATACTTTACTATCTATTCCTTTATAGGCAGCATCAGTATCCGGGAAGTGTTGTCCTATATCACCGAGGCTCACCGCGCCCAGCAGTGCGTCACAAATAGCATGCAGCAGCACATCGGCATCTGAATGGCCCAGCGCACCCTTGCTATGCGGTATAAGAATACCACCTAGCCAGAACTCCCTGCCCTCCACTAATTTATGAAAATCTATTCCCTGTCCTATTCTATACATAAAATTCCAGGCACTGTTATAAATTCAAACCGAATTTTTCACCTGTTTCGATCGCAATATCATATCCCGCATCAGCATGTCTTATCACACCCATTGCAGGGTCATTAAACAATACGCGTTTCAATCTTTCTTCCGCATCCTTTGTACCATCAGCCACGATCACCATACCGGCATGCAGCGAATAACCCATACCCACACCACCACCATGGTGGAAAGACACCCAGCTCGCACCACCCGCAGTATTGATCAGTGCATTAAGTATTGGCCAGTCAGCTACCGCATCACTGCCATCCTTCATAGCTTCCGTTTCACGGTTAGGCGAAGCCACTGAGCCGGTATCAAGATGATCCCGCCCAATAACTATCGGCGCTTTTACTTTCCCTGTACGAACAAGTTCATTAAACATCAACCCTGCTTTCTCACGCTCACCCATACCCAGCCAGCAAATACGCGCCGGCAACCCCTGGAATGCTATCCGCTCCCTTGCCATATGCAGCCACCTGTGCAATCCCTTATTATCAGGAAACAGCTCCATCATGGCCTTATCAGTTGTATAAATATCTTCCGGGTCGCCGCTCAGCGCCACCCACCTGAATGGCCCTTTACCTTCACAAAAGAGCGGCCTGATATATGCCGGTACAAAACCCGGAAAATCAAACGCGTCCTTTACATCCCGTTTATCATGCGCTTGTCCGCGCAGGTTATTACCATAATCAAAAGTGATTGCTCCCCTCCTCATTAATGTCAGCATCTGCCGCACATGCCGCGCCATAGTGTCTAACGAACGTTTTACATATTCATCAGGATTGCTGCTGCGCAAAACATTAGCTTCAGCCACACTCAGCCCCTCCGGAAAATATCCTATCAGCTCATCATGTGCCGATGTCTGGTCAGTTAAAGTGTCAGGTGTTATATTCCTGTCTATCATGCGCTGCAGCAGGTCCACAACATTACAGCATACACCTATTGATATCCGCTCACCCTTTGCTTTTGCATCCAGCGCCCAGTCTATACTTTCATCAATATCAGATGTCCACTTGTCAAGATATCTTGTTTCTATACGTTTCTTTATACGCCACTCTTCCATCTCTGCGGCAAGGCACACACCCTCATTCATGGTAATGGCAAGTGGCTGCGCGCCACCCATACCGCCCAGGCCCGCAGTTACATTCAATGTCCCTTTCAGCGAGCCGTTATAATGTATGTTAGCCAGCGAAAGATAAGTTTCATAAGTACCCTGCACTATCCCTTGCGAACCAATGTATATCCAGCTACCCGCCGTCATCTGCCCATACATCATCAATCCCTTTGCTTCCAGTTCTCTGAAATGCTCCCATGTAGCCCACCGCCCCACAAGATTTGAATTAGCTATAAGCACACGCGGCGCATTCTTATGCGAGCGCAGCACGCCTACCGGCTTGCCGCTCTGCACCATCAGCGTTTCATCCTCCTCAAGGTTCTTCAGGCACTCTAATATTTTATCAAAGCTTTCCCAGTTGCGCGCTGCCTTACCTATACCGCCATATACCACAAGGTCTTCCGGCCGTTCAGCTACTTCTGGGTCAAGGTTATTTTGAATCATCCTGTATGCAGCTTCTGTTACCCAGTTTTTGCAGGTTAGTTCAGTTCCGTGCGGTGCACGTATAATTCTTTTTGTACTCATAATATTTTTAGCTGCTCAAAAGTAAAAAGTAATCACGATAAATACCGAACAAAATAACGATGTAAATATTCCAACAAAATGCAATTGATCCGCGAATTTCAGGTTTTCTACAGATTATTCCATTTTTATTTAATCTAATGATAACGATAACGATACATCAAGGTCATGCCCACAAAATAATTTTACAGCAAAATCATGTTTTATGACACACAATTTACATATTAACCGTTTTATCAGTGGTGCATTACTGCTATCTCCACTATTATTTTCAGCAGCAGCATCTGCTCAGCTGCCATCAACACCACCAAGCCATATAGTTGTTCTTATAGAAGAAAACCATTCTTATTCATCAATTTACGGTTCTTCTTCAGCACCTAATATCAATGCGTTGGCAGCATTACCTAATGCAGCTGTGTTTTCCAATTTTCATGCTATCACACACCCCAGTCAGCCCAATTATTTGCAACTATATTCCGGCAGCAACCAGGGATTGACAACTGATAACCCCCCGGCCTCAGGTACTTACCCGTATACCACTGCAAATATGGGTGCAGAGCTTATTGGTGCCGGCAAAACATTTATTACCTATTCTGAAGACATGCCAAGTGTAGGTTTTGATGGGGTATCAAGCGGCTATTATGTACGTAAGCATAACCCATGCGCTGATTGGGTTAGCACGGGAACTATAGGTGCCAATCAGTATGGTCCATCAGTAAATCAACCACTAACCTCTTTCCCTGTTTCTACAAATTATGCTTCGTTGCCTACAGTAAGTTATGTAGTGCCAAATGATCTTGATGATATGCATGATGGCGTTGATCCTACAACCATAACCAATGGTGATACATGGATGTTTACTCATCTGGACACTTTAAGGCAATGGGCTATGGCTAATAATACGCTGTACATTCTCACTTTTGATGAGTCTTATGATACCGATCCAAATAACCAGATATTGACCATATTTTTTGGGCCAATGGTAAAAGGTGGTATGTACAATGAAAATGTGAATTTATACAACCTGCTCAGAACCATGGAAGATCTTTATGGATTAGGCCATGCGGGTAGCGCTGCTACTGCTACTCCTATTACCGACTGCTGGTTATCTACTACAGGAGTTAATAGTGCTGTAAACGAAAATTATTCATTCCGGGTCATTCCAAACCCTGCTTCTGAAATGGTTACCTTCAAGTCCGACAAACCACTCAGCGGAATAGCCAATGTAAATATTACTGATGTTACTGGCCGTACTATAGGAAAATACACAATGACCGGTACAGATATGTCAGTGAAAACTTCTGATTTTGCTGCCGGTGTTTACTTTTACAAAGTGGCAAATAACAACAATGTTCTTGGACAAGGTAAATTCGTGATCAATCACAACTAAGAGAAACTTATTCATAAAAAAAAGCCCTTCAATGAGGGGCTTTTTTTTATTTAATAACAACGATCTTCTGCCGGTACATCTTATTCCCGGCATTTACTTTCACAATATAACTTCCGGCAGGAGTATTGTTAAGCGGATAGATATATTCATGTGTGCCGGACACTATGGTGCTTGATTCAACGACCTGTCCTATAGCATTGAAAATAGTCACTATACAACTTGCAGATGTTTCGGGTAATTTCAAAGTGAAGAAATCATTTGCCGGATTAGGGAATAGGGAAATGTTTTCAGGAGCACTCGAAAGTAATGGTGTTGCGGCACTGATTGAGGTGTATATGATACGTATGCGGTTATTGAATTCGTCAGCTATGTATATATTGCCTGCATTATCTGTGGCCACGCCCATAGGGTTACTCAGATCTGCTGCTGAATCTATCCCGTTTTCGCCGCAAATACCATAGTCTTCGCTACCCTGCCCGGCAATTAATCTTATGATACCTGATGTATCTACCTCCATCACATAATCGTCAGAGTTATTCAGAATCAATATATTTCCGGCATTGTCAACACCTACACCTGTTGCAATGATCTGGGCCAATAATGCCGGCCCATTATAGCCACTGCCTCCACCAATGCCCGACCCTGCCACAGTCGAAATCATACCCGAGGCGTCCACTTTTCTTATCATATAATTATTGTAATCTGCAATAAAAACATTCCCATGTTTATCTACTGAAACACCTTCCGGGCCATTTAATTGAGCAGATATTGCCGATCCCCCATTGCCTGAAAAGCCGGGGGACCCATTGCCTGCAATCGTGGAAATAATCCCTGCTGTGTCTACTTTTCTTATACGGTTATTCCCGTAATCTGCAATATACAGATTGCCAATACTGTCAACCGCAATACCCACGGCCTGGTTTAATTTTGCAGAGACCGCAGTTATCCCATCTCCGTTATATCCTGCAATACAGTTACCTGCATATGCGCTGATGATCCCTGCTGCATTTATTTTACGCACTGTATTGTTGGTATCGAGTATGTAGATATTGCCTGCACCATCGGCAGCAACAGCTATAGGAAGAAAAAAGGTAGCAGCAGCGGCAGGCCCTCCATTTCCACTATTCCCTATGGCTGCTGTGCCCGCAATAGTTGATATCGTATGCGCGGCATCTACTTTCCTGATACGCCTGTTATAAGTGTCTGCAATATAAAAGCTCCCGGCAGCTGTAGCTATTCCATGGGGACGGTATAAAGTCGCACCAGCAGCAGTACCACCATCACCACTATAACATCCCGGCCCGGCAAATGTGCTGATGCTCCCGGAACTGTTTACGATGCGTACCCTGTTATTACCCTGATCTGCAATATATATATTCCCGGCGCTATCAACAGTAACTCCATATGGCAAGCTTAATGAAGCTGATACAGCCGGACCGATATCACCGCTAAAGCCATTTGTTGCATTTCCGGCTATGGTTGTGATTATACCTGAATTATCTACTTTTCTGATCACATTGTTTTGGTTATCCCCTACATAAACATTACCGGTTGCATCAACAAATACGGAAGAGGGGAAGAATAGTTGAGCTGAAGTAGCTTCGCCACCATTGCCCGAATAACCTGTAGTACCATTCCCGGCAATTGTTGAAATAATTCCGGAAGTGCTTATTTTACGGACCGCATTGTTGTACATGTCTGCCACATATATATTCCCTGCAGCATCAACTGCTATTCCTACCGGATTGTGCAGTTTAGCAGCTATTGCCGGACCTCCATTGCCTGTATAACCGGGTGTGCCAGTGCCTGCAATAGTGGTGATAATTCCGGCAGTATTTATTTTACGGATGCGGTTATTATTTTCATCGGCTATATACACATTCCCTGAGTCATCAACAGCAACCCCTGCAGGCACATTTAAAAGGGCATTAATCGCGGGGCCATTATCTCCGCCGAAGCCGTTGACTGATCCGCTACCGGCAATAGTGGTAATGATACCTGAAGTATTCACTTTACGGACGACACTATTTTCATTATCGGCAATATAAAGATTACCAACTCCGTCTACCGCCAGTCCCGACGGCAAATAAATCGCAGCCTCGGTAGCAGGGCCATTATCTCCATAATCCTCATTGCAGCCATTACCGGCAATTACTGTAGTGATCCCGCTTGCGTGGTCGATCTTTCTTATAATATTATTACCGGCATCTGCAATGTAGATATTACCGGCATGGTCTGATGTAATGGCCAGGGGAGAATGTAATTCAGCGTTGGCAGCGGTGCCGGTTCCAAAACCACCGGCGAAAGTACTTATGACCTGCGCATGCACCTGGTTTATATTAAGAACAGACAGGAACAGGATAGTATATAACCTGGTTGCATTTTTCATTTTGTCTTTCAATATTTTAATAGCTCACAGCATCCTTCTTGCCAAATACAAAGTATAATGTGAGCCGGTAAACTACATCTGTGCCTAATACACCACTACCATTTGGATTCAAAAAATAATATTTAGAAGGTAGCGTACTTTGATAAGTGTTCATATAAAAATTGGGCATCAGGTGCAAATTAGGAAACGGGGTATAATCTATACCAAATGTTACGAGCTGCTCCTTTGTAGTAGGGTCATAAGTGGTGTTATTTACGGCTTGGTTATAAGAAATAATTTTAGGAATACTTGTTACCTCACTGATCTTATTGCCGGGATTATAATTGTCGTAACGGGCAAAGAAGCCAAGTACATCCTTGTATATACGGCCACGTACATAAATTGAATAAGCGGTGATGGCAGTAGTGCGGTAATATGTTTTATTGATTCCGTTAACAATGGCATACGCAGTAACATCGCCCATTAATGTATTTTGAAACGCCTCTACACCCACTGTAAATCTAGGCGTAGTATAAGCAACAAATATTTTGGTCATGTTCCTGTCATGATGGTAAGCGTTTGTATTAGTATCTACAGCAATTGTCCAGTCTATTTTTGTATAGTCCTGGTATAGGTCTATAATAAGGTGTTTGTTAAGAAACTTTGCCCATACATCACCATAATACCACGGAAACATACCACTCGAGGCCCTTGCACCGGCACCATTGCCTACCATAAGGTCATAACCGAAATTTGCATTTTTATCAAAGTGGCCCTGCACTGACACGCCTTGGTCAAATGAAGGGGTACCGCGCATATCAGCAACAGTTCTTTCAATAGAACGATATCCCCATACCACTTCAGTAAGTAATGGAAAAGCAGGTGTATACATTTCGCCCATAACGAGATCGGTGCCTTTGAAAATGTTTTTCCAGCGAACATTTGCAAGTTTTAAGTACGGAGCAAATTTATTGTTTGCCAAAACATCGCCGGTAGCACTTTGGTTACCAACAGATCCCGGGTAATAGTCATCTTCAGCAGCTAATAAGATCTCTGCAGAAAGTCTTGGGGTAATATCATAATTATAGCCAAGATATACACGGCGAAACTGAAAAAATTTAGAATTGATAGGCATTTTGCTGTATTGGTTAGCGCCACGACCAAGGCCATTGTTAACACTGTCTGCATTGCCTTTAAATGCATAATCACCAAAAGTAAGCCCCCATAGGTTGCCGTGTGGCTTAAATGTGGTTGCAGAATCCTGTGTTTGAGCCTGTATCTTAAAAGTAATTACTCCCAGTATTGCTAAGAATAAAAAGATTGTTTTCCAATTCATTTTCTTTAAATTAATGGTTACTTATGAATGGTAGAAAGTTGAGTTTAAAAAGTCAACTATATTATACACTTTCCAAAAAATCCTCTGCCAATAGGTTTATTCCGTTATCAATATCTTTTTTATAAAAGATTCATTACCGGCAATAACGCGCGCAAAATAAATTCCCGGTGTGCTTAGTGCGTAACTACAAGTGTGCCTGCCCGCTTGCTGCGGCACATCATTTATTACTGCACCCACTTTTTGTCCTGTTATATTGTAAATATCAATGGTTACATTTTGCTCTGATACCAATTGATAAATGATAGAAAAATTACCATTCGATGGGTTAGGATATACGATCATGTTGTCCTTAACAGAAGCATTTGAGAGTACTTGTGTTGTACTGCAATTATAGGGCGGAGTGGTTAAAGTGCTCCCTGCTATATTGTTAAAGGATGCCCTAAAATATTGCAGATACAAATTAGCAATAGTATCGTTATGAATGATAACAGTATTTTCGTCATTTTTTGTATTTGCACTGCTGCTCCAGTTGTGGGAACCCGTCAATACCATTGGATCAGAACAGGTGTCAGAAGGGTCTATAATAAGCATTTTATTATGGTACAAAGTGTCAGCCGATTCTGTATATACTTTAAAGTGCGTGCCAAGAGCTGGTATAAAATGCGTCGTAGGATAATAGCTGTTACTATAGCTATCGTCAATACCGTATACATTTATACCACTGTTGAACTTTGCTATAATATCATTGGCATCTGTAGTCTCAGTAAAAGTATACTCACCAAAGTACAGGTCTTTATTGGCCGATTCTATTGTTGATTGAATATGCGAGTCTGTACCGTCTGATGGGCTGAAGTAAAGCTCAACAAGGTTGCCGTCAATATGAAAAGTATGCATTCCAAGATCTGTTTTGAACTGCCCGTATTTAGATGTCGCCCAGTTTTTATTGATCCCGGTGTCTCCCCACATCATATTGAATTCAGCAGTGTATGCTGATGCAAGAGTAGAGTCCTGAAAGATGATAACATTATTGTAATCCCAGTTCCACTGTTCATAATACCAGTTCAGGCAACCGGTCCATACTATTGGGTCACTCGGGTTTGGAGAAGCTGCATCAATAATTACAAACTTATTGTGCATTATTGTATAATTAGTGCCTTGCGGACTGCCCATGGTATGTATACCTGTATCCAGCAGTGTTAACCCGGTATTGGCGTTACTTGAGTCATATATAAACCGCACTTTCAGTCCCCTCGCATAAGCGCTGTCAATAGCTGCGGCTACTTTTGGAGCAAAAATGGTATCGAGTGTGGAGATGTTATAACTGAACGTTTTTTCAAAATCATACATGCAGATATCCAGTGAATATTTTGCACGATTTAGATACGCAGCAAGCGTATCAGCGATACAATTATTAAGATAAACGGCATTTACCCCTGTAGAAACTGTAGTATCAACCGGTTTGTTGAAATAGCATTTGATATGACTTCCGGCATGAGCACCCAGGAAAATAAATACAGCAATAAAAAGTAAAAGAGTTTTTTTCATGATTAATTTATTAGGAAACGTTTGCGATATCGGCGCGCAAGGTATCCTGAAAAATTATCAACTGATTAAAACGAAGATTACTATTGTATTATCTTAAGATTAACACTATGCTAAGGGGCTATTAACCCGGTCAAAAGTTCAATTGATTTATCGCCTCTATCAATTTCTTCTCTTGCTCCGCATGGTTTACATCGTGTTTCACAAAAGTTTTGCCGGTTACTACTTCAAATAGTTCTATATACCGCTCAGATATTTGCCCCACTACTTCTTCTGTCATTTCTGGCACCTGCTGTCCGTCCTTACCCTGGAAACCATTGTCCATAAGCCATTCCCGCACAAACTCTTTCGATAGCTGGCGCTGCTGTTCTCCTTTCCGCTGGCGCTCCTCATAGCCCTCCATATAAAAATACCTCGAAGAATCCGGTGTATGTATCTCATCTATCAGGTAAATAGTATCGCCTATCCTTCCAAACTCATACTTCGTGTCTACCAATATAAGTCCACGGGTCTTTGCTATTTCCCGCCCACGCTCAAACAATGCAAGCGTATATTTTTCCAGCTGCTCGTACTCCTCTTTCGATACCAGCCCGCTGCTTATTATCTCCTCGCGCGTTATGTCTTCATCATGCCCTTCGTGCGCCTTCGTCGTCGGTGTGATGATCGGATTTGCGAAAAAATCATTTTCCTTCATCCCATCCGGCATATGTATACCGCATAGTTCCCGCTTACCGCTTTTATAAGTACGCCATGCATGGCCGGTTAGGTTTCCCCTCACCACCATCTCCACAGGGTAAGTTTCACATTTATATCCTATAGTCGTGTTGGGCAGTGGCACACTGATCATCCAGTTTGGTACAATATCCTTTGTCGCATCCAGAAATTGTGCAGCGATCTGGTTGAGCACCTGTCCTTTATAAGGTATCGGGCGCGGCAGCACCACATCAAACGCCGATATACGGTCGCTAACGATCATCACCATGTATTTATCAGCTATGGTATATACGTCTCGTACTTTTCCTTTATAAAAATTTGTTTGGCCGGGTAATTGCATATGAATTTTTATTTATGATTTTTTAATAGCTAAAAATAGGTTGCAAATATAAGGAACGACTAAATAAGTCGGCCAAGCTAATATAAAGAACATTGATGGCTTCATAATTTAATATTTCACTAATACCACTTTAGTATCTTTGCATGAGTAGCTTTTAATTTAAACAATGCAGTGGTATAATTTTTAAATAACATAAGTAAGCCCCTTTAGGGGTTGGGGGTTTTATGCATATAAACATTATAGATGCAATAGTAAAGGGGATTTTGGTTGGGCTGTTTATGGCTATTTCCGTTGGTCCCACGCTTTTTGCGGTTATAAAATACAGCCTCAATTACAGCTACAAAGCTGGTCTTGCTTTTGTATTGGGCGTATCTGTAAGCGATATACTTTATGTTACGCTCTCTAATAGTGCCGCTTCCTGGCTCGAACATCTCAAACCATATGAAAAACATATCGCATTCGGTGGCGCTATCGCTTTAATGGCAATGGGCCTCGTCGGGCTTATCAGGAAAGTAAAGCCAAAGCGCCCCTCATCCACACCAATTGAAGTCTCCGGCGGCCGTTATATGAGAATATGGCTAAGTGGTTTCCTCATAAATACTTTGAATCCCGGGGCCCTCATCACTTGGCTCGGCGCCGTAACCCTTACAGCTAACACTTCCGGTTATTATCGTTTTATATTGTTTGGCATAGCACTGGTCATTATTTTAGGCATAGATTTCTCTAAGGTCTTCCTCGCAGACCGGATCAAGCGGATACTCACACTCCGAAGGATAATATATGTACAAAAGTTCTCCGCAGCATGCATCTTGCTGATAGGCTTTTCATTATTCATTAGCACTACTTTTAATATACAATTCAAAAAAACCGCAGAGAAATCCCAGATCGATCAGATCCTTTCCCACTAACTTGCTTAAGAAATTTCTTATACCTCTATTTAGCAAAATATATCATAAATGAGCATAAGCACCTTTAGGGGTTTGGGGTTTTTCTTTACCTTTGCACCCTCATGTCCGACGCAATTAAGCACGAATGTGGCCTTGCATATATAAGGCTCCTCAAACCACTTTCCTACTACCACCTTAAATACGGCACTGCATTTTATGCGCTGAACAAATTATACCTGCTGATGGAAAAACAGCACAACCGTGGACAAGACGGCGCAGGTATAGCTACAGTTAAGCTAAATACTGAGCCCGGCCACCAGTTCATGCACAGGCTCCGTATCAGCGGCTCCCAGGCCATATCGCAGATATTCCAGAATATCAATTCGGAAGTCACCGAAATGGAAAAAATGTACCCTGAGATACTGCAACATCCGGGCCTTATGAAAGGCTATATGCGTTTCGTAGGTGAGGTGCTCCTCGGGCATTTACGCTATGGCACACAAGGAAAAAACAATGTGGAATTTTGCCACCCCTTTTTAAAATCTAATATCAACCCTACCCGCAACCTCACTATGGCCGGCAATTTCAACCTCGTCAATACAGATGAGTTGTTTGCCATGCTCGATCAGCACCCAAACGGTACCATGCGCGAAAGCGACTTGGGCGCTATGATAGAGACCATACACTACTACCTATGCCTCGCAGATGATACCAACCCTTCAAACCTTAATATTGAAGGAATTCTGAAACAGGCCACAACTCATTTCGATGGCGGCTTTGTTTTCAGTGGCCTCATCGGCAATGGCGACAGCTTTGTAATGCGCGATGCAAATGGCATTCGCCCATGCTACTATTACCAGGATGATGAAATAGTGGTTGCTGCATCAGAGCGTGCTGCCATAATGACCGCATTCAATGTTACCCAAACACAAGTACGCAAGCTCGAACCCGGCCATGCAATTATAGTTTCCAAAGAAGGCGAATTTAAAAATGTAGAGATCCTCCCTGCCAAAGAACATACCGCATGTAGTTTTGAACGCATTTATTTCAGCCGCGGCAGCGACCCCGATATTTATCGCGAACGTATGGAACTCGGGCGCAACCTCGCCGGCGATGTGCTTAAAGCGCTCGATTATCACCTCAAGCATACCATCGTTTCTTTTATACCAAATACCGCCGAAATAGCTTTCTATGGCCTCATTAAAGGCCTCGAAGACTATTTACAGGAAATAAAGATCCAGCGCATCCTATCCCGCCGCGATACCATGACGGAAGAAGAAATGCGCCAGCTCATTGCCCGCCGCGTAAGGATCGAAAAAATTGCCATCAAGGATGTCAAAATGCGCACGTTCATCACCGAAGATGCCTCCCGCAATGAAATGGTGCAGCACGTATACGATATCACTTACGGTACTGTCCAGAGAGATGTAGATACCCTTGTAGTCATCGACGATTCTATCGTCCGTGGCACTACCCTGCGCGAAAGCATCATCAAAATGCTCAACCGCCTCGGCCCAAAACGAATTATCGTTGTGTCATCTGCCCCACAAATCCGCTACCCCGATTGTTACGGAATAGACATGAGCCGTATGGGCGATTTCATCGCATTCCAGGCTGCTGTTGGCTTGCTTGCCGATAATGGCCAAAGCGAAAAACTACACAATATTTACAAACAATGTAAAGAAGCAGAAGTCAATGGCACGCTTCAGGAACAAAATTTTGTAAAAGGCGTTTATAACTCGTTTACTCCGGAAGAAATAAGCAAAAAGATCGCATCTATGCTCCGCCATGAAGAGGTTACCGCCGAAGTGGATGTTATCTACCAATCCCTCGAAGGCCTCCACCAGGCATGCCCCCATAATCAAGGCGACTGGTACTTTACCGGCAATTACCCCACTAAAGGCGGTAATCGTGTGGCAAACCGTGCATTTATGAATTATATGGAAAAACAGGAAGGAAGAGGCTATTAGATATAAAATATACCACATTCAATACTGCTGGCCGATACACTTACCCCGAAAGTGGGGCTGAATAGTCATATTACTATAGAATTTCTTTACTTTTGCATACATATTAATGCATTGACAAAAATGTTTTCTTAAAACATTAGTTATGAATAAAAAATTACCCTTTTTAAGCTTACTTGCCATTTTAATATTTATTGCGCTCCATACAAGCGCACAGAGTCCTACTACACCTGCCTTAGGCTTTAATGTATTTGTACAGGGCAATGCTACACTTGCGGGCAGCGAAACAGGAGGGCCCGTTGCACTCGGCGGCGATCTTACTATAGGGGGCAGCTACAGTATATCTTCTGATAATACC